>MGMJ01000017.1:0-6125 GCA_001794945.1 Chloroflexi bacterium GWC2_73_18 | reverse complement strand
CTGCGGGCGGCCGGCCTCCTGCTCGAGCCCGACGCGGACGGACTCCGACGGTGGTGGGCGCGTGTCGAGGCCGACCCGGCGGTCCACCTGGCCGCCGGTCTCTACGAGTCGCGCGCCTGGTCCTGGCAGGCGCTCACGGCCGGGCGGATGGCCGCCCATGCCCGGGCCGGGCAGGTCGTCGCGGCCGAGTCGGGCGACTGGTGGGCGCTCGGCATCCTCGCCCACGACGACGAGGGCGTGCCGCTCGCCGACCCGCGCTTCGCGCTCCTCGCCGGCGACGAGACGCTCGCCCTGCGGCTGATCGAGGAGACGCGACGAGTCGCCGGCCGGCCGGTCCACCTGCGCCTCCCCGAGGAGACGACGCTCCCCGAGGGCCTCCCCGAGGGTCGCGCCCGGCCGATCGGCGCGGCGACGCTCGCCGCCGCGGGGCTCGTGCCGAACGAGCGGGCGATGGTCGTCCTCGAGATGCCGCTCGTCGATGCCGCGGGGCGGCCCGTGCCGATCCGGACCGCCGGTGCCGGCGCGCTCACCTGCGGCGACATCCCGGCGCGGCGCGGCCTCGTCCCGCCGTGGATCGGCTAACCACCCGCGCCCGCTAGACTTGGCGCGTGCCCCAGGCGACGCTCCCCGAGGCGATCCGCGGCGAGGTCGGGCGGCTCGGCCAGGCCGACATCATCGTCGGCATCCCGAGCTTCAAGAGCGCGGCGACGATCGGCTACGTGGTGCGCGCCGCGCACGCCGGCCTCGTCCAGTACTTCCCCGACCTGCGCCCGGTGATCGTCAACAGCGACGCCGGCTCGCCCGACGGGACGCAGCGCGTCGTCATCGAAACGGAGCCGCCCGACTACGTCGAGTCGATCCTGCTCGTGCGACCGCGCAACCGCCTCCAGCGGATCACGCTCACCTACCCCGAGGTGGAGGGCGTGGGCGGCAAAGGCGCCGCCCTCCGCTCGATCTTCGAGATCGCTCGGGCGCTCGAGGCCCAGGCACTCGTCGTCGTCGACTCGGACCTCCGCTCGATCGGCCCCGAGTGGATCGAGCTGCTGGCCGGCCCGATCCTGAAGGGCGGCTTCGACTTCGTCGCCCCGCTCTACGCCCGCTACAAATGGGACGGCACGATCACCAACACCGTCACCTACCCGCTGACGCGCGCCCTCTACGGGCTGCGCATCCGCCAGCCGATCGGCGGCGACTTCGGCCTCAGCGGCGACCTCGTCACGCACTACGTCGAGCAGGACGACTGGGACGACGAGGTGAGCCGCTTCGGCATCGACATCTGGATGACGACCAAGGCGCTCGCCAGCGGGTACGCCGTCGCCCAGGCGCGCCTGGGAGCCAAGGTGCACGACCCCAAGGATCCGGGCGCCGATCTCGGGCCGATGTTCCGCCAGGTCGTCTCGACGATCCTGCGCCTGGCCGTCGAGCAGGCCCCGGCCTGGCTCGAGGTGCGCGGCTCGCACGACACGCCGATCTACGGCTTCGAGCGGCTGGTCGAGCCGCCGCCGCTGCGGATCGATCCGGTCCGCCTCCTGCGAGACTTCGCCGCGGACGCCGAGACGTTCAGGACCACCTGGACCGAGATGCTCTCCCCGGCGACCCTCGAGACGGCCCGCGAGCTCGCCGCCGAGGCCGGGCGGGCGGCCGAAGGGCTCGCCCGGCGTGGCGACGCCTGGGCCGAGGGGGCCCCCGGCGCGCGGGGCGCCCACGGCGCCGACTTCCACTTCCCCGACAGCACCTGGGCGCACGTCGTCTACGACGCGCTGCTGGCGACGCGCGCGGGGACTGTTCCCCGGGAACGCCTCGCCGCGGCGCTCGTGCCGCTCTACTACGGCCGCGTGGCCAGCTTCGTCCTCGAGACGCGGACCGCCGACGCGGAGCAGGCCGAGGAGCGGATCGAGCACCAGGCGCGCGAGTTCGAGCTGGCCAAGCCGTACCTGGTCGAGCGCTGGCTCGCCGGCGAGGGCGCGGCGTCCGGCGGGACGACGGCATGACGCCCCCGCCCCCGCTGCCGGCGCACATCCTCATCCCGCTCGCCAACCCGCGCACGGCCGAGGACCTGATCCGCCTCGGGGCCGCGCTCCTCGACCGCGTCCGCGGCGCCGAGCTGGTCGCCCTCGGCATCGTCGAGGTCCCCGAGGGGATGCCGCTCTCCGAGGGCGCCACGCGGGCACGTCACGCGCGCCGGCTCCTCCAGCGCGTCCACGCCTTCGTACCCGAGGGCGTCGCCCTGCGGACGATGGTGCGGATCGGGCGGCACGCCGCCGAGGGGATCCTCGAGGCGGCGCGCGAGGAGGGGAGCGACCTGGTCGTCTTCGGCTGGGGCGGGCGGGCGGGCGGTGGCGGCGGGGCAGGCACGAGAGCGCGGCCGCGCCAGGTCGCCGCCGAGCCGACCGTCTACTCGCCCACGATCGACCGGGTCGTCCGCGAGGCGCCCTGCGAGATCGTCGTCGTCAAGCAGCGCGGCGTCGGCGAGGTGCGACGGATCCTGGTGCCGGTCCGCGGCGGCCCACACGCCGAGCTGGCGCTCCGCTTCGCCGACGGGCTCGGGGCGGCGTTCGGCGCCGAGGTGGCCGTCCTCCACGTCGTGCCGCCAGGGATCGGCCTGGCGGTGCGTGCCCAGGCGGAGCGCGCCCTCGCCGCCTTCGTCCGCGGCCACGCCCGCAACCCGGTGACGCCGCTCCTGCGCGAGGCGGTCAACGTCCGCTCGGCGATCCTGCGCGAGGCCGACGCCGCCGACCTGGTCGTCCTCGGCGCCAGCGCCGACGCGGTGGCGGGCAGCGGGACGGCCGAGCGTCCACACCTGGTCGGGGCGCTCCCCGAGGCGATCGCCACGCGCGCCCGCCCGACCGTCATGGTCGTCCGCTCGCGCACGCCGATCGGCCGCGCGACGTTCGAGGAGCTGGCTCGCCGCGCCGAGACGCTCGCCGCCGCCGACCGCGCCGCCGAGCAGTCGCGCGCAGTCCCCGCCCGGGTCGAGCGCTGGTTCGCCGAGGCGAGCTTCCACCACACCGAGTTCGCCGACCTGCGCCGGCTCGTCGCCCTCAAGGAACAGCAGGGCGCCACCATCTCGCTCGTCCTCCCCACGCTGGACGAGGAGGCGACGATCGGCCCGATCGTGCGCCGCGCCCTGCGCGACCTGGTCCGCCGGGTCCCGCTGGTGGACGAGGTCGTGGTGATCGACTCGGCGTCGCGCGACCGGACCCGCGAGGTCGCCGAGGCCGAGGGGGCGCGGGTCATCCTGCACCAGGACGTCCTCCCCGCCTACGGCTCGTTCCGGGGCAAGGGCGAGGCGCTCTGGAAGAGCCTCCACGAGACGACCGGCGAGATCGTCGCCTGGTGCGACACCGACGTGCGCAACTGGCACCCCCGCTTCGTCTACGGGACCGTCGGGGCGCTCCTCGACGAGCCGCGGCTGCAGTACGTCAAGGCCTACTACCAGCGCCCCATCGTGGAGGGCGGAGTGCTGCGCGAGGGCGGCGGCGGGCGGGTCACGGAGCTGGTGGCGCGGCCCCTCATCAACCTGTTCTACCCCGAGCTTTCCGGGCTGATCCAGCCGCTCTCCGGCGAATACGCCGGGCGCCGGCGACTCCTCGAGACGCTCCCCTTCTTCACCGGCTACGCGGTGGAGATCGGCCACCTGATCGACATCGTCGAGCGGGTCGGGCTCGACGCCCTGGGGCAGGTCGACCTCGACCGGCGCGTCCACCGCAACCAGGAGCTCGAGGGTCTCTCGCGGATGAGCTTCGTCATCATCCAGGCGGTCATGAAGCGCCTGGAGGAGCGGCACAAGGCGCGCCTCTTCGCCGAGCTCGGATCGACGATGAAGCTGCCCCGCTCGGGGCGCGGCCGCCTCTCGCTCGAGGTGTTCGAGCTGGCCGACCAGGAGCGCCCGCCGATGATCCGCATCCCCGAGTACGTCACGCGGCACCACCCGGCGGAGACGGAGTGAGGGGTCGGGGCGCGCGGGTTCGGCGGGGCAGGCGTCCCGGCGCGCGTCCGCTCCCGCGGGCCGGCCGCCCTGAGCGCCGGTTTTCCGGTCTACGAAGTGGGTTCGTGTCATGCAGGATCGGGCGGCCGATGGAGCAGCGTGGGAGCGTGACGGCACCGCGGGCCGCCGTTCGTCGTTCGTGCGGAGCCGCCGGTCGACCTCGCAGGGCCGGCCCCGCAGCGCTCCCGGCCGGTCCGGCTCCACGTGCCACAAAGGGGGTTCGCAGGGCGCGGAATCGGTCCGGGATGGCCGGCCCACGCCGGCGATGCGGGGTGGGCGCCGGGATCGCGCGGCGCGATCGGGTCGCTGCGTGAGGTCGCTCCGCGTCCTCTTCGCGCCCGACTCGTTCAAGGGGTCGCTCGACTCGGTCGAGGTGGCGGCCGCGCTGGCGGACGGCTGGCGACGCGCCCGGCCCGACGACGAGCTGCTCTTCGCCCCGCTCGCCGACGGCGGCGAGGGGATGCTCCGCGCCATCGCGGCGGCCGAGCCGCCCGGCCTGGCGTGGCGGCGCGCCCGGACCACCGACCCGATCGGCCGGCCGATCGAGGCGGCCTACCTGGCGCTGCACGAGGGCGATCGGTCGGTCGCGATCGTCGAGCTGGCAGCCGCCTCCGGCCTCTCGCGCCTGGCGCCGGACGAGCGAGACGCGCTCCACGCCGGGACGGAGGGGACCGGCGACCTTCTCCTCGCCGCCCTCGCTGCCGGGTATCGCGAGGTGATCCTGGGGATCGGCGGGAGCGCCACGACGGACGGCGGGAGCGGGATCCTGCGGCGGCTCGGGGCGCGTTTCCTCGACTCTGCGGGCGACGAGCTGCCGCCCGGCGGCGGGGCCCTCGCGCGGCTGTCACGGCTGGATCTGGACGGTCTCGATCGGCGCCTGGGCGAGCTCCGCCTCACGATCGCGTCGGACGTCCAGAACCCGCTCCTCGGGCCGACGGGCGCGGCCGCGATCTACGGCCCGCAGAAGGGCGCCGCGGCCGGCGACGTGGCCCGCCTCGACGCCGCGCTGGCACGCCTCGCCGACCTCCTCGAGGCGGCGGTCGGCCACCCGATCCGCGGGGTCGCGGGGTCGGGCGCAGCCGGCGGGACGGCGGCCGGCCTGCTGGCCATCGCCGACCGCCTCGCCAGCCTGACCATCCGTCCGGGGGTGGAGCTGGTCATGGAGCTGGCCCACTTCGATGACCGGCTGCGCGACTCGTCGCTCGTCGTCACCGGCGAGGGCCGGATCGACGCCCAGACCGCCTTCGGCAAGACCGTCCTCGGGGCGGCGCGCCGCGCGCGGGAGGCGGGGATCCCCTGTCTCGTCGTCGCGGGGTCGATCGGCCCCGGGGCGACCGAGGCGTTCGGCGACCTCGTCGTGGCGATCGTGCCGACGGTCGCGGCGGCGATAACGGTCGCGGAGGCGATGGCCGCCGGTGCGGGTCCGATCGCCGACGCCGGGGAACGGGTCGCCCGGCTCGTCTCGCTCGGCGGACGGCTGGGGGCGTGAGCGCGGGCCTCGGCCCGGCTGCGCGGGACGAGACGGTGCGCCAGGCTCGCCGCCGGCGCGGCACGCCCTGGTCGCTCGAGTGCCGCCGCCCGGGGCTGCTCGACTTCGTCCTCGCCGGCCTCCGCCAGCTTTACGGGACGCCCGCCTGGGAGCGCCGCGCCGACCCGACCGAGGAGCTCGTCGTGACGATCCTCGCCCAGCACACCAGCGACCTCAACGCCGGCCGCGCGTTCGAGGAACTGCGCCGCCGGTTGCCGACCTGGTCGGACGTGGAGCGCGCGCCCGTGGAGGAGATCGAGCGGGCGATAGTCTCGGGCGGACTGGCCAGACAGAAGGCACCGCGGATCCAGGCGGCGCTCCGGACGATCCGGGCGGAACGCGGCGACCACTCGCTCGAGTTCCTCGGCGACCTCCCGCCGCTCCAGGCGCGCGACTGGCTGACCCGGATCCCCGGGGTGGGGAAGAAGACCGCCTCGGTCGTCCTGCTCTTCGGCTTCGGCATGCCGCTCATGCCGGTCGACACGCACGTCCACCGCGTCACCCGGCGGATCGGCCTCGTGCCGGCCCGGGCGACGCCCGATGAAGCGCACGAGCGCCTGATGGCCGACATCCCGTCCGCGCTGATCCACGAGGCGCACGTCAACCTGA
>MGMJ01000016.1 GCA_001794945.1 Chloroflexi bacterium GWC2_73_18 | reverse complement strand
GCTCGAGCGCGCGGCTGATGTTCGCGAGGCCTTCCTCGAGCCGCTCGAGGGTCGGCCAGCCGAAGCCGATGCGCATGTGGCGCCGCGACTGCTCGAACCAATGGCCCGGGCCGACGAAGGTAGCGAGGTCGTCGAGCAGAATCCGGTAGAAGCGATCGAGATCGACCGAGACGTCGGACCGAACACGCGGGAAGCAGACGACGCCGCCTGCCGGCTCGACCCATTCGAGGTCGGGCTGAGCGGCCATCCACGCCCGGGTGATGCCCAGGCCGTCGTTCATCTTCCGTCGGAGCGTGGGCAGCCACCGATCGCGCCGGGCGAGCACCTGGCTGGCGATCGTCTCGTCGACGACCGAGCCGGTCAGCATGATCTGCTCCTTGGCAGCGAGGAAGGTCTCCCGAAGAGACGGGTCTCGGCAGATGAGCCAGCCAACACGGATCCCGGGCATACCGTAGGCCTTCGAGAGGCTGGCGACGCTGATGGCCCCTCGGCTGAGGGACGCGGCCAGGGGCAGCGGTCGCGCGTAAGTCATCTCCCGGTACGTCTCGTCGACGAGCAGAACAGCACCGCGCTCCTCGGCCAGCTCCACGACCCGCTGGAACGTCGCCTCATTCATCATGGTCCCTGTCGGGTTGTGCGGGCAGGTCAGGCTGATGAGCCTCGTACGCGGCGTCATCAGCGCCTCGATCCGCGCCGGATCGACCGCGTAGCGCTCCTCGAACGTCAGGTCGAGGTAGCTGGTTTCGCAGCGGATCGCGCGAGGCGTCTCGATGTTCGTGGCGTAGTTCGGACGTGCCACGACGAGGTGATCACCGGGCTCGAGGAGGGCGGTGGCGACGATGAACAGGGCCATCGCGGAGCCAGCCGTGATGAGCACGTCATCGGGTCCGACGCCGCCGGCCTGGGCGGCCACGACCTCGCGCAGGCCCGGGAGGCCGGAATGGTCGCCGTAGAGGAGTACGAGCCCGGCGAGGTCGATGCCGAGCGCATCAAGCACGGCATCGGACAGCGAGCTCTCAGCCAGGTTGCAGCGGATGCGCTCGTAGCCGAACTCCTCCGGCGACTCCGCTTCCATGACCATCCGTCGGTAGCGCATGCTCCTCTCCTGCCAGAGGGCCGCCCGCGGCCCTCAGCTCGCGGCGCGGGGCTCGACGGGTGCGACCGGCGAAGAGGCCGGGGCGCGTGCCGGGGCCGCCGCTGCCTCCCCCGCCCCTGACTCCCATCGCGCGAGACCGGCGTCCAGCCGCGCCAGGAGCGGCGGCGACCCCAGGCGAGTGAACAGGGCGCGCGCCTCTTCGGCGGCGGCTCGCGCCTCGGGTTCCCCTGGCCCGACGAGGGCCCCGAAGTCGAGCAGGCAGACCCCGAGGAGCAACGGGACGCCCATGTCGCGCCAGCGCCGCACGGCCTCCCGGTAGGCGGTCAGGGCGGCCTCCCGCTCGCCCTCGAGCGCGTGCACGCCGGCCTGCAGCCCCAGGCGGATGGCGGCCACCACCCGGCCCCGATCGGGCCGCGCCGCGTGAGCCTCCAGGGCGGCCCGGGCGCGGCTCCCATCGCCCGACCAGAGGGCGACCCGCGTCGCCCACTCGGCGTTGGGCAGGGCCGCCTCGAAACCGAGCGCGACACCCGCCATGCCGGCTTCGTAGGCATCCACCAGGCGCCCCGCGAGCGCCGCCACGAAGCACTCTTCCAGCCGCTGCCAGCCGACGACCCGCGGGTCATCCATGGTCGCCCGGATCGGAACGATCGTGGCCAGGGTCGCGTCGGCCTGATCGATCTCTCCGCGGAGCGCGTGCAGCATCGCCGCGGTCTCGCCGAACTGGACGACGAAGGCCGGAGGAAGCTCGGTCGCCTCGAGATCGGCCAGGATCCGGTCGGCCTCGGCCCACTCGCCGGCGAAGATCTCGTACTGGGCTAGCCCGGTCAGGAACTGGAGCAACCAGCGCCGGTCGCCCCGCCGCCGAGCCACCTCGACACCCATCCGCGTGACCTCGAGGCCGGCCCGATAGTCTTCGTTGCCCAGCCCGGCGGCGAGGTTGTTCAGCGCCCGCAGCTGCGATTCGACGAGGCCGTGGGCCTCGGCCAAGGGGAGGACGCCGCGCAGGATGGCGAGGGGTTCGTGCTGGCGGCCAGCGTAGGTCAAGGCGAGAGCGCGGTTGATGAGCGCCTCGGCGATGACGGGCACCAGCTCGAGCGGCTCCGCCGCCGCCAGCGCCCGCTCGGCCGTCGCCAGGGCCCGCGGATCCTGGGCGTTGGCGTAGGCGCGTGACAGTTCGGCGACGAGCCGGATCACCTCGGGTTCCGTCTCCAGGCCGACCACTTCGGCGACCGCGGCCTCGAGGACCTCGACCGCCGCCTTGGGCTGGAACTGCCCGTGCAGGGCGAGCGAGAGGGCGGTCGCCGCTCGGGCGACGGCGAGCCGGTCTCCCTGGGCGCGACGCCAGACAATCGTCTCTTCGAGGTACTGCTGTGCGGTACCGAAGTCGGCCGCGTTGAGGGCGGCGCCGGCGGCCCGCTCCCGGAGGGTCGCGCGCTCGGAGGGCTCCGCGGTGATGTCGAGCGCCTGGCGAAGGAAGCCGAGCGCCTGCTCGTGGGAGCCGAGCGCCGAAGCGCGCTCCGCCGCGCCCTTCAGGGCGAGCCGGGCCTGGCCGGCGAGGGCGTCGGCCCCGGGGCCCTCGGGGGCGCTCCGGTAGGCGGCGACGTACTGCCCGGCGAGGGCGCCGGCCAGCTCGTCGTCCCCCAGCGACTCGAGCCAGCGGGCGGCGGCCAGGTGACGGGCCTTGCGGTCGGCCCGGGCGAGGGTGTTGTAGGCGACCTCGCGGATCAGCGACTGGACGAAGGCGTACTGGCCACGCTCCGGGGAGCGCGGGTCGGCGTCGACGGTGAGGAGCTCCCGGCGCACCAGCGCTCGCAGCCGCGGCTCGAGCGCCTCGGGTTCCGCCCCGGCGACCGCCGCGAGCCCGGCGATCGTGAAGCTCTGCCCCAGCACGGCGGCGTCCTGGAGGAGCGCGCGGTCGGCCGGGTCGAGGCCGTCGAGTCGCGCCGCGATCAGCGCGGTGAGCGTCTCCGGGATCGCCAGGGTACTGAGGTCGCCGACAGGCCGGTAGGCGCGACCCTCTTCCCGGAGCCGGCCCTCGGAGACCAGCATGCGCACCGTCTCGACGGCGTAGAGCGGGATCCCGTCGGCGCGCGCCACGATCTCGTTCACCACCGGACGGGCGAGCCCCGGCACGAGCCCGTCGAGGAGCTGGCGCATCGCCGGCTCGGGGAGCGGCTCCAGGGAGAGCGAGACGAAGTTGCGGCGTCCGGCGCCCCACTCGGGCCGCCGCTCCAGGAGCTCGGGCCGCGCGAGGGTGAGGACGAAGATCGGCAGGCCCTTCGTCCATTCCAGCAGGTGGTCGACGAAGTCGAGCAGGCCCGCGTCGGCCCACTGGAGGTCCTCGAAGAGCAGGACCGTGGTGCCCGAGGCGGCGATCCGCTCGAAGAAGATCCGCCATGCGGCGAAGAGCTCCTCACGGCCGCCGGACGGCGCCTCCCCGGAGCCGAGGAGCGCCAGGAGCGCCGCCTCGATCCAGCGACGCTCGGCCTCGTCGGGCACCCAGCGTTGGACGGCCTCGGCGACCTTGACCCGGGTGGTGGCGTCGTCGTCGGTCTCCAGGAGGCCGCAGCGGCGGCGGACCATCTCGCCGAGCGCCCAGAAGGTGATCCCCTCGCCGTAGGCCGGGGAGCGGCCGCCATGCCACCAGGTGTCCTCGACCAGCCCGTCGGCGTACTTGGAGAACTCCCAGGCGAGGCGCGTCTTGCCGATCCCGGCCGGGCCCACCACGGAGACGAGGCGGACCCGCCGGTCCCGACCGGTGGCGTGGAAGAGGTCCTTGAGGAGGCGGAACTCGTCGTCTCGCCCCACGAACGGCGCCTCGAGCCCCTCCGAGCGGTTCCGCCCGCCCAGCTCGGCGACGACGCGCATCGCCCGGAAGGCCGGCACGGGGCTGGCCTTGCCCTTGAGCGTCTGCTCGCCGGCCGGCTCGAAGACGATCGCCCGGTTGGTCGCCCGCTCGGTCGTCTCGCCGACGAGGACCGAGCCGGGCGGCGCCACCGACTGGAGCCGCGAGGCGGTGTTGACGAGGTCGCCGGCGACCATCCCCTCCCCCGTCGCCCCGAGCGTGACGGCAGCCTCGCCGGTGAGCACCCCCGCACGCGCCTGGACCGAGGGGCCCAGGTCCCGGACCGCGTCCACCAGCTCGAGCCCGGCGCGGACCGCCCGCTCGGCGTCGTCCTCGTGGGCGACCGGCGCGCCCCAGACCGCCATCACCGCGTCGCCGATGAACTTCTCAACCGTCCCGCCATAGCGCCCGATGAGGTCCCGCGCCAGTCCGAAGTAGCGCGTCAGGAGCTCGCGGGTCTCCTCGGGATCGCGGCCCTCGGCGAGGGTCGTGAAGCCGACCAGGTCGGCGAAGAGGACCGACACGAGGCGCCGCTCGGCGGCCGGGGCGGAGGTGGCCGGCGGAAGTGCGACGGCCGCGGCCCCGGCCTGGCCGACCGCGGCTCCGCCCTGGCCGGCCGAGAGACCGAGCACGGTGCCGCAGTCGCCGCAGAACTTCGAGTCGGGCGCGTTCGCCGCGCCGCAGGACGGGCAGCCGATGGCCAGCCTCGCGCCGCACTCCTTGCAGAACTTGCGGCCGGACTCGTTGACGGTCCCGCAGCTCGAACAGAGCACGCTCTCGACCCTCCGGTGAGTTGGAGGGCCTCAGGGTATCGGAACGCGGCGGCGCGCGCCGCGATCAGAAGACCTCGCTCAGCTCGAAGGTATTGCCTTCGCTGTCCTTGAACCAGGCGGCCCTGGCCATCCCCTCCCAGGTCGCCAGCCCGTCGACCGTCTTGAGGTAGGGCAGGTCGTACTCCTCGAAGACGACGCCGCGGGCGCGCAGGTCGGCCATCACCGCCTCGATCCCCTTCACCGTCCAGCCGGCCACCGTGTTCTTCGCCGTGCCGGCGAACTCGGTCTGGAAGACGTAGAGCCAGGTGCCGCCGCCGAGCTCGAACCAGAGCCCGCCGCCGGGGTCGGTCTGCTTCGGCTCCAGGCCGAGCTTGTCGCGGTACCAGGTCCGTGCACGCCCGATGTCCGACGCCGCGACCGAGGCGTGGACGGGGAACCGCTCGAGCATCTCGCTCCCTCCTTCGCGCCGCGGTGAGCGGACCGCGGCCTGCCGGCGTCCCTCCGACGATGGTACGACCTCCGGCTTGACCGCGCGACGGCGCCTCCGGCAGACTCGGCGGCCACAAGTCATGTCATCGACCGCCCGTCGCCCATCCCTGCTTCGGAGGATCGCGGTCGGCCTGCCGGCCGGCGTCCTGGTCTTCGCCTGCACCGCCCAGCCGACCCCCTCACCGATCTCGGGCCCGAGCGCGAGCGCCCCGCCGACCGACCGCCCGACCGCGCCCTCGACCGACCGACCGACCGGGTCGGCCACCTCCCCCACCGCGCCGCCGACACCCACGCCGCCGACGCCCGCGCCGCCGCCGGTCGCGCACCGGATCGGCGTCCGCGTCGCGGACGGCGCGGGCGAGCTCTTCGACCGGGAGACCGGCGAGCGCTACGTGCCGCGCGGCGCCAACCTGGTGCGGCTCGACGGGTACCACGTGACGCTCACCCCGGGCTACTACGACCCCGATCGCATCGAGGCGATGCTGGCCCGCATGGAGCGCGACGGCTACGACGTCGTGCGGGTCTTCCACGACCACCGTCGGGGCGGGCTGGGGGGCGACGCCGGCCTGCCGGGCGCCTACCTCGACGACGTGACCGACCTCCTCCGGCGGGCGAAGGCCCACCGCATCACGGTGATCCTGACCCAGGACTGGCTCCCCGACGGCGAGGCCTACGCCTTCTCGTCCGACCCGGGCATCGAGAACGTCAACTCGCTCTACCTCTCCCGGGGCGGCGTCGAGGCGAACGCCCGCTTCTTCCGCGACTTCGCGGCCGGGCTGGTGGCGCGCCGCGCGCCACTCGACGCGCTCCTCGCCTACGAGCTGCGCAACGAGCTCCACTTCACCGACCGCTTCCCGCCGTTCTCGCTCGGTTCCGGGAAGGTGACCACGGCGAACGGGAAGACCTACGACCTGTCGTCGGCCGACGAGCGGACGAGGCTGCTCCAGGACGGGCTCGTCTTCTGGATCGACCGGGTGCGCCAGGCGATCCTCGCGGTCGACCCGACCGCCCTGGTGGCGGTCGGTTTCTTCCAGCCCCAGGGGCCGAACCCGTCGCGCATCGGGGACGACCGGCTGATCGAGACGAAGGCGGCGATCCTGCGCTCCTCGGCCGACTTGATCGACCTCCACGGCTACCCCGGCGGGGAGCTCGACCTGGGCCAGCTGGTCGAGAACTTCAAGCTGCCGAAGGTGACGCAGAAGCCGATCCTGCTGGGCGAGTTCGGCGCGGCGCGCGCCTACTACCCGAACGCCGAGGACGCCGTCCGGGCGCTGGTGGAGTGGCAGATCGAGTCGTGCGGCTACGGCTTCGACGGCTGGCTCGCCTGGACCTGGGACTCGGCCGAGCAGCCCGAGTTCTGGAACGCGCTCGACGCCGACGGGGCGATCGAGAAGGCGCTCTCACCGGCGCTGCGGCCCGACCCCTGCGCGCTTGGCGGGCTCGACCTCGCGGTCGAGCTGACGCGCGGGGCGACGGCGCGGGCGTCGCGGGCGCTCGGCGACGGGCCGGCGGCGAACGCGATCGACGGCAAGGCCGACATGATCTGGAACGCCGGGGCGGGGCCGGCGCAATGGCTCGAGATCGACCTCCGCGGCGCGCGGACCGTGGACGAGATCCGGCTCCTCGTCTCGCAGTACCCGGCCGGGGCGACGACGCATGTCGTGTCGGTCCGCGCCGCGGGCGGGTCGTGGCGGAAGGTGGCGACCCTCAGCGGGCGGACTACCGACGGGCAGTGGCTCGACGTCCGGCCGGCGGAGGCGCTGGCGGGGATCCGCTACATCCGCATCGAGACGGCCGCCAGCCCCTCGTGGGTGGCGTGGCGCGAGGTGAGCGTGCTCGGATCGGGCGAGTGACGGCCGGTCACCCATTTCGTGGGCTAACCTCTCTCCCATGACTGCGGCCACGATCCAGGTGTCGCTCGGGGCGCGCTTCGTGGAGGCGCTCGGCTTCGCCGCGCGTCTCCACGCCGGGCAGGTGCGCAAGGGGACCGGCATCCCCTACGTCTCGCACCTGCTCGCCGTGGCGGGCCTCGTCCTCGAGGACGGGGGCGACGAGGACGAGGCGATCGCCGCGCTCCTCCACGACGCGGCCGAGGACCAGGGTGGAACGGCGGTCCTCGACGAGATCCGCGAGCGCTTCGGCGACCGGGTGGCCGCCATCGTGCGCGGGTGCAGCGACACCCTCGAGCAGCCCAAACCGCCCTGGCGTCCGCGAAAGGAGACCTACCTGCGCCTTCTCCGGTCGGCGCCGCCCGACGTCCTGCGGGTCGCCCTCGCGGACAAGGTCCACAACGCCCGCTCGGTGCTCGCCGACCTGCGGACGCTGGGGCCGGCGCTCTGGGCCCGCTTCAACGCCCCGCGCGACGACCAGCTGTGGTACTTCCGCGCGCTCGTCGACCTCTTCGGGCGTCGCTACCCCGGTCCCCTGGCCGACGAGCTCGGCCGGATCGTCGCCGAGATCGAGCGGCTGGGCTGACCGATCGACCGGCCGGACGGCCGCCGGCCGGCGGGGGCGCCCCTCGGGGTGGGACCGTCAAGCACTGGTGGTGTTGAGATCCGTCCCCGGCGCGTGGGCCGACGGCCGAACCCGCGGTTGGCGTCACTTCCGGAAGGTGGAGGGCGCCGGGCTCAGCACTGCTGCCAGTGGTACTCCCCGAAAGCCGAGCCAGGCCACCGCACGAGGGACACTCACCGATGCGCCGCCGACTCCCCGCCGTCATCGTCACCCTCCTCGCCTTCGCCCTGCCGCCCGGGGTGGCGGTCGCACGCCCGCCCTTCGAC
>MGMJ01000015.1:14374-16436 GCA_001794945.1 Chloroflexi bacterium GWC2_73_18 | reverse complement strand
CGCGACCTGGCGCTCCGCTGGTGGCGCTGGCTCTCGCGGACGCTCGCCCACCACCCGGGCCGCGGCCGCTGGCTGGGGCCGGCGCTGGGGGTAGCGGATCGGGCGCTGACGCGCGTCGTCCGGGAGGGCCCGACGGTCGAGCTGCTGGTCGCCGAGCGCCCGGTCTAGCCGAGTAGACGGAGACCGGCAGCGGCGGCGGCGATCGCCACCATGTAGCCGGCGAGGAGGAGCCCGCCGACGACGAGGTGGAGGCGGATGTTGGTGGCCATGACGCTCATCAGCCCGTAGGGGCTCGTGTAGAACGTCTCCAGCCCGCGGTAGACGCGGAAGGCGAGCGGGAGCGCCACCAGGGCGAGGAGCGTCGGCAGCGGCAGGAGTCCGGCCGCGACCCCGGCGACGATCAGCACGAAGGCGCCGAGCGCCGCCGCAAGGTAGACCCGGATCACCGCCGCGGAGGAAAGCCGCACGACGAGGGTCCGCTTCCCGGCGGCAGCGTCGGCGGAACGGTCGGGGATCTCGTTCACGTAGAGGATGAGTGCCACCAGGATCGCCACCGGCAGCGAGGCGACGAGCGCCGCGAGCGAGACGTGCCCGGTCTGCACCACGTAGGCGCCGAGGAGCATGACCGGCCCGAAGCCCAGCGCGACGTCGATCTCGCCGAGGCCCCGGTAGACGAGCTTGAGCGGCGGCGCGGTGTAGGCGACGCTCAGCGCGATGCCGACGATCCCTATCGTCAGCAGCTCGAGCGAGCGCGTGTAGACGACGAGGCCGAGCCCGATCGCCCCGGCGAGGACGTAGAGGAAGGCGCTCATCGCCGCCATCTGCCGGCGCGAAAGGAGCCCGTACTGGATCACCCGCGAGCCGCCCGAGTAGGGCGTGGGGTTGACGTTGAGCGGGTCGGCCCCGAGCAGGTCGTCGAAGACGTCGTTGGCGACGTTGAGCGCAAGGTGGACGGCGGCGGCGGCGATCACCGTCAACAGCGCGGTCAGCGGGTCGAAGGCGCCGTCCCGGGCGGCGATGGCGATGCCCAGCAGGACCGGCACGAAGGTGGCGCTCAGGAAGGGGAGGCGGGTGGCGCGCAGGAGAAGCCAACCCAGTGCGAGCCGCGGGCGCATCGGGCGGCCCTGCTCGTCGGTCAGCTCCTCGAAGTAGCGCCTGGCCTGCGGGGTCGTCCGCTCCGAGTACTCGAAGAAGGGCATCTCCGCCTCGTCCCAACCCCAGGCCCGCTGCGGGGTGAAGACGAACCGATCCCCGTCGGAGAGGACGCGCCCCCACAGCTCGACGTAGCGCCGCTCGTCGTAGCCGATCCCCGGCTGCGGCCGGATGTGCCCCGCGATCAGGCTGACCTCGCGGTCGGCCGGCACGGCGAGCGCCTCGCCGGCGGGGCGCCGGAGGAGGACCCGGCCGTTCGCCGCGTCGACCTCGAAGTCAGCCGCGGCGCCGAGCGGGAAGCCGTCGTCGTCGACCCAGGCGATGCTGGCGAAGGGGTACTCGTTCAGCTTCCGGAGCGCGTCCTCGAGGCGCATCAGGCCGCCTCCGCCGCCTCGGGGCGGCTCTCGGACGGCGCGCGGCTCGTGTCACCGTCGGCCCAGTAGAGGCAGCGGAGCGGGGTGATCGCGATGATCGCCCGCTCGAAGAAGAGGGGCAGGGCGAAGCGCTGCCCCAGGAACCGGTCGATCACCGGCTCCTTGGCGCGCCAGAGCGGCAGGACGCGCTCCCAGGTGCTGTGCGGGTCGTCCTCGACGATCGCGGCCGTCCCCTGGATCGTCGCCCGGCCGGGGAGCGGGTGGGTGAGGGCGGTCGGGTCGGTGATGGCGACCGCCACGCGCGGGTGGCGCTTGATGTGCTCGAGCTTGCGCGAGAAGAGGACGCTCGAGGTCATGTAGATCCGCTCGCCGTCGTAGAGCGGGATGAGCGGATGCGTGACCGGACCGCCGTCGCGGCCGACGACGGTCAGGTCGGCGACGAGCGCGGCGTCGAGCAGCTCGGCGACCGGTGCGGGAAGCCAGCCCATGGGGTTCGGGACTCCGTCTGATGGGGGGATAAACGTGCTACCGGATGA
>MGMJ01000015.1:9759-14331 GCA_001794945.1 Chloroflexi bacterium GWC2_73_18 | reverse complement strand
GCCGGCCGGCAGCGAACCGATCCCGGCGACCCAGCCGCCCCAGTAGGCCAGGTCGCCGCTCCACCACATCCTGCCGACCTGCCGCCGCGTGCCACCGACCTCGACCCAGCAGCGGTACTCCTGGCCGGCCGGCGGGGCGGGCAGCGCGCGGGTCAGCACGACCAGGTTCTCCGAGCTGCGCCCGAGGGCCAGGGCGCCGGCCGGCGAGCCGTCCGCCCCGGCGAGGGTGACCAGCTGGCTCCCCGGTTCCTGGAGCACGGCGCCCATCTGCGTCGACAGGTCGCGCAGCCGGGACGTCTCGGTGCGGCTCGCCTCGAGCTGGTCCTGCAGGTCGGCGACGACGAAGCTGCCGGCCGCCAGGAGCGCGAAGGCGACGGCGGCGGCGATCGCGACCAGGGCGGCGCTCGGCCGTCGGAACCAGGCGGCCGGGCCGCGGATCGGCTCGGGACGAGGGGGCTCGCCGGGAGGCGTCCGCGGGCGTCCGACCGTGGCGATGAGGCCGAGTGTCCGGGCGCGCAGCTCGGCCGGCGCCTCGGCCGGCACCTCGGCGGTCGCGGCGGCCTCCGCGGGTCCTGGTCGGGCCAGCTCCAGTGCCTCCACGGTGCGCCGCAGCGAGGCGAGCTCGGCGGTGCAGCCCGGGCAGCCGGCCAGGTGCGCGGCGAGCGCCGCCGCGTCGGCCGTGTCGCCGGACATGAGGCGATCCAGCCGGCCCGGCTCGAGCGCGGCCAGCTCCATCAGCTCGCGCGCCTCAGCGCAGTCCATCGAGGCCTCCCGGACGATCGGAGTGGAGCGGCACCGGCGCGAAGGCGGCCCCGCGCTCCGGCCCGAGCGTCTCGGCGAGCGAGAGGCGGAGCCGCTGCAGGGCACGGCGCATCCGCGTCTTGACCGTGCCGAGCGGCCAGCCGAGTCGCACCGCGATCTCCTGCTGGCTCAGGCCGCCGTAGTAGGCGAGCTCGAGCGCCCACCGCTCCTGGTCGGGCAGCAGGCGCAGTGCGGCACGCACCGCTTCGCGCCGCCAGGTGCGCTCGGCGGCCTCCTCCGGGTCGGCCGGGATCGGCGCCGCGCCCACCAGGCTGCCGCCGGCGAGCGAGCGGTCGAGCGCCTCGGCCGAGCCCAGTTCGTCGGCCTGGCCGGCACCCAGGGGCACGATCATCGGTCGTCGGCCGTCGGCACGCAGCCGGTCGATCGATCGGTTACGGCAGATCGACATCAGCCACGCCCGCAGCGAGCCGACGATGGGATCGAACCGTTCGGCACGGTTCCACAGCGTCAGGAACGTCTCCTGGACCACCTCTTCCGCCTGCTGTCGCTGACCCAGGAGCCGGTACGAGGCTCCGAAGACCGCATCGGCGTGTCGGTCGTAGAGCTCGGCCAGGGCCGGCTCGGAGCCGGCCGCCACCGCGCGAACGAGAGGCGTGTCGGGGTCGTCCGCGCGCCTACCGTCCATCGCTCCGGTACGCCCCGGCGGCGCCCTCGGTTTGCGCCGGCTCCTCCGGCGGCATCGGGCGGCCCTCGAAGGGGCTGGAAAAGACGACCGCGGTGCGCGTCGAGCGGACGCGCGGGCTCGCTGTGATCGTCCGCAGGACCCGCGCGAGGTCGCCGGTGTCGCGGGCGCGCACCTTGAGCAGGTAGTCCTCCTCGCCGGCGATGTGGTGGCACTCCTCGATCTCACGGATCGCCGCGAAGTCGGCGAGGAGCTGGTCCCAGTCGGCGTGGGCGTCCTGGATGACGCTGATGAAGGCGAGGACGCCGTAGCCGAGGGCGGTCGGGTCGACGACGGCGCTGTAGCCGCGGATCGCCCCGCGCGCCTCGAGCTTCTTGACCCGATCGTGGACCGAGGGGGCGGTCAGGCCGATCTCGCCGCCGATCTCCGCGTAGGTGCGGCGCCCGTCGCGCTGGAGGATGCGCAGGATGGCGAGGTCGGTCCGGTCGATCCGCCCGATCGGCCCGACTCCCTGCTCTCTGGTGTCTTCTGGCATCACAACACCGCTTCGTTAGGTGCATGCCGCTTGCGAGCCACGGTCCATTAGGCTACAATGCCACTGCAAGCGCCGCAGGGACGGCACGGGGCCGCCGCACGTAGCGCAACGCTGCCGGAGGCACGCTCATGTACGTCATCGCGGCAGCCGTCGGCCTCCTGGCTTTGGTCGTCCTGCTGAGCACCGCGCTCGTCTGGGACGAGGCGGCTGGGACCTCCCATCCCCGCGACAATCTACCGCTCTGGGTCCACCTGCGGTTCCGCTGAGCCAGGCTCCTCCCTCCTCCCCGCGAGGCCCTCTCACCAGGAGGGCCTCGCGGCCTTTCCAGGGCCGCGGGCGGCGCCGCTCAGCCGCGGCGCTGGTGCTCCTTCGGCACGACCGTGGTGCCGCGGGCCCGCGCCACCAGCACCGGCTCGGGGAGGACGTCGGCGGCCGAGCCGGAGACGTCGGGGCGCCCCGCGATCACCTTGCGCGCCTCGGCCTCGAAGGTCCGCGAGGTGTTGCCGACCCGCACGATCCGGCCGCGCGCCTCGATGAAGTCGCCGGCCGCCACCGGCGCCAGGAACTCGACCAGCTCGTAGGCGCGCAGGAGCCCCTCGTCGCCGTCGTGGATGACGGTCAGCTCGGTGGCGATGTCGCCGAAGACCTTCATCATGGTGGCCCCCGCCACGAGGCCGCCGCCGTAGTGGACGTCCTCCTCGCCGACGCGGAAGCGGATGAACGATTCGACCGGGGCCGACATGGCTTGCGCTCCTCCTTGCTGCTGCCGGGAGCCTACGGCATCGAGATGCCGATCACCGAGCCGACGACGTAGGTGATCGCGGCCGCCGCGCCACCGATCGTCGCCTGGCGGAAGCCGCTGAAGAGGGTGCTCCGCCCGGTCAGCAGGCTGACCGCGGCGCCGACGCCGAAGAGCGCGACGATCGAGAGCCCCAGGGAGAGCCAGAAGGCGAACGAGTCGCCGGCGAAGAGGTAGGGCAGGACCGGCAGGGTGGCACCGAGCGCGAAGGCGACGAAGGAGCCCATCGCCGCGCCCCAGGGCGAGCCGAGCTGGTCGGGGTCGAGCCCGAGCTCCTGGCGGACGAGCGTGTCGAGGGCGTGCTCCGGGTCGGCCATCAGCCGATGGGCGATCTGCTTCGATTCCTCCTCGCTGAACCCCTTGGAGCGGTAGATGAGGGCGAGCTCGATCTCCTCCTCCTCTGGCATCGCCTCGAGCTCCGCCCGCTCGAGCGCGATCTGGCGCTCGAAGAGCTCGCGCTGCGACTGCATGCTGATCCATTCGCCGGCCGCCATCGAGAAGGCGCCGGCGAGGAGGCCGGCGACGCCGGCGAGCAGGATGAACTGGGGCTGCGCGGTGGCGCCGGCGACGCCCATCACCAGGGCCAGGTTGCTGACCAGGCCGTCGTTGACGCCGAAGATCGAGGCGCGCAGCGTGCCGCTCCGGCTGGCATGATGCCAGCGTTCCCGGCGGGCGATCTCGGAGACGCGCTCGGGGACGGCGGGCGCTTCGAGCACGCCGGGGAGCGGGATCGCCACGGCGCCCGCCTGTCCCGCCACCGGGCCCTTGCCGGCGAGCTGCTTCCACATCGCGGCGTGGAGGCGCTCGTCGGCCGCGATCGACTCGACCTCGGGGCCCGCCTGCGCGGCGTAGGCCGCCTCCTCATCGCCCTCGAGCGCCTGGACGAGATCGCTCACCGAGCGCGTGCCGAAGACCCGCGCGATCCAGATGATGACGCGGACGCGCGGCCGGGGCGGCCCGGGCTCGGGGACCTCGACGCCCTGCTCGCGGAGCCGCGCCGCCCAGATCTGCTCGTGTCTTCGCTCGCTGGCGGCGATGTGGCGGAAGGCGGCAGCCCGATGGGGATCCTTCTCGATCGCGGAGAGCGAGTCGTAGAGGGTGATGGCGTCGCGCTCGAGCTTGAGGTTGGCCAGGCTCTCGCGGACGTGCTCGATCGGCATCGCCCCGAATCGTAGCGGCTCGGCACGGTGCATGGAGGCGGAGCCGTTCACACGGGGCGGAACCGTCTCCGGCCCCGCACCGTGCGGTCGGCTACCCTTCCCGCCATGGCTGCAACCCGCGAGCGGGGGGTCGCGTGCGATCGGGGCGCCGCGTTCGCGCTCGAGGCCGAGCTCGCCGCGGAGACCGCGGCGCTTCCCTACGCCGTCGGGATCGCCGCCGTCCACGTCGAGAGCGGCGCCGCGTTCCGCGTCCGCGCCCACGAGCGATACCCGCTCGCCAGCACGGTCAAGGTCGCCTTCCTCCTCGAGCTGCACCGTCGCGCGGCCGAGGGGGCGCTCGACCCGGACGCCCGCCACCGCCTGCGCGAGTCGGACAAGTGTCCCGGCTCGGGCGTCCTCCAGGACCTCGACCGGGGCGCCTCGGTCACCTGGCGCGATCTCGGCACGCTGATGATGACGGTGAGCGACAACACCGCGACCGAGATCCTCTGGCAGCACCTCGGCCCCAAGGCGGTCAACGCGACCCTCCGCGAGCTGGGCCTCTGGTCGTTCGACCTGGGGTGCCCCTTCCGCGCCGGCTTCCTGCTCGCCTACGGGCTCGCCGCCGAGTGGCCGCTCCCGATCCGCGACTGGC
>MGMJ01000015.1:8152-9736 GCA_001794945.1 Chloroflexi bacterium GWC2_73_18 | reverse complement strand
GCCGCCGAGCGCGCCCGCCGCTACACCCGGATCGAGCGCGAGCACGCGGAGACCCCCTGGCCCGTGCTCCTCGCGGCCGAGGAGGCCGCCCAGGCCGCCGCGCCGGGCGACCCGGCGGAGGCCGACCAGCGCGCCTTCGACCAGGCGCTCGACAACAGTGCCACGCCGGAGGAGATGGCCGCCTTGCTGGCCGCGATCGTGCGGCCGGCCGAGGGGCTCGACGGGCCGTCCGCCCCGGTCGGGCGAGACGGAGCGCGGGCGATGCTTGTCACCATGGGCCGCTGCCAGTACCGCGACCGGATCCCCCGCCTCCTACCGCCCGGCACGCCGGTCGCCAACAAGTCCGGCACGGTGGGCGGCACGGTGAACGACTGCGCGGTGGTCGTGCTGCCGGACGGGACGCACCTTGCCCTGGCGATCCTGACGCGCCGCATCCCGCCGGACGTCGAGGACCGCGACGTCGAGGACCTGGAGGCGCGGCTGGCGCGGCGCATCCACGATGCCTTCAGCGGGAGGGAGGAGCGATGAGCGAGCCGACCGGGGCGGTCGCCGGGCCGCCCGAGACGATCCGCTACCTGGCGGCGGCCGACGTGGTCGCCTGCATGCCGCCCCTGGAGGAACGCCTGGCGCTGGCCGACCGCGTCCTGCGGGCGATCGTGACCGACGCCGAGCTGCCGCCCAAGATCGGCGTCCACCCGCGTCCCGATTCGTCCTTCGGGCACGCCATGCCGGCCTACCTGCCGGGGCCGGACGCTTCGGGGGACGCCGACCTGGTCGGCATGAAGTGGGTCGTCGGCTTTCCCACCAACAGCGCGCGCGGGCTGGGGACGATCAACGCGCTGGTCCTGCTCAACGACCCCGTTACCGGCTTCCCGGTCGCGGTGCTGGACGGCGGGCCGATCACCGCCCAGCGCACCGCCGCCGTGAGCGGGGTCGCCATCCGCGCCTTCGCTCCGGCGGTCGCGGGACGGCCGTGCCGCGCCGCGCTGATCGGGGCCGGGGTGCAGGGCCACAGCCACGTGCCGGTGATCGGGCACGTCCTGCCGGGCGTCGAGCTGGCACTCCACGACACGGACCCCGAGCGGGCGGCGGCGCTCGCCGCGGAGGCACGCCGGACGGCGGGGATCGGCGCGGCGCGGGTCGCCGGCTCCGCGCGCGAGGCGGTCGGGAGAGCGGACGTGGTGGTGACCGCCGCCGCGTTCGGGCCGGTGCGGCAGGTGATGGGGAACGACTGGCTGGCGCCCGGGGCGCTCGTGGTGGCCGTCGACTACGCCACGTACGTCGCCGCCGAGGTCGCCCGCGAGGCCGCCCTCTTCCTGGTGGACGAGTCGCGCGCCTTCCTGGCCAACCGCGACGCCGGGCTCTTCGACGGTTACCCCGACCCCCCGATGCAGATCGGTGAGGCGCTGCTCGCGGGTACGTCCCGGCCGGATGGACGGGTCCTGGTGACGCACCTCGGCGTCGGCCTGAGCGACCTCGTCTTCGGCGATGCGATCCTGCGGACGGCGGAGGCGAGTGGGCGGGGGATCCTCCTGCCACGCTGATCCGCCGGACCGCAGGTACCCGGGCGGCGCGCTATCGTAG
>MGMJ01000015.1:7101-8126 GCA_001794945.1 Chloroflexi bacterium GWC2_73_18 | reverse complement strand
GCCGCTCGGAGGTCCCGTGGTCCGCGCCGTCCGCCCGCTTGTCCGCCCGCTGCTGCTCGGCCTCTCGCTGGCGCTGGCGGCGGCCGTCTCCGGGGTCGCCTGGCTCCTGCTCCGGACGCGCCCCGAACGCTCCGGGACGCTCCGTCTCCCCGGCCTCGGTGGCCCGGTCACGGTCCGCTACGACGCCTGCGGCATCCCCCACCTCTACGCCACCTCGATGCGCGATCTCTTCGTGGCGCAGGGCTGGGTCCATGCCTCGGAGCGGATCTGGCAGATGGAGGTCTTCCGGCGCCTCGGCGCGGGGCGGCTGGCCGAGCTGTTCGGGAAGACGGGGCTCGAGCCCGACCGGCTGGCGCGGGTGCTCGGCTGGCGGCGGGCGGCCGAGCTCGATCTCGAGGTCGCCTCGGCTGAGACGCGCGAGGCGCTCGACGCGTACGCCGCGGGCGTCAACGCCTGGCTCGCGGCGCACCGGCGGCTCCCCTTCCCCTTCGTCGTCGCCGGGCTGCTGGCGCGCAAGGGCGGAGGCCTGGACGGCTACCGGCCCGAGCCGTGGACGCCGGCCGACTCGGTCACCTGGGCAAAGGTGCAGGCCTGGATCCTGGGCGGCAACTGGAGCATCGAACTCTTCCGGCTCCTGGTGGCGCGGAGGCTCGACGAGGCGGCGATCGCCGAGCTGACGGCCCCGTACGACCCGGCCAACCCGGTGATCGTGCCGACGGGTTCACCCGGGGCGGGCGGCGCGGCGGCGGCCGGGTGGGAGCGGCACGACGGTGGCGGGCCGCCCGACAGCGGCGCGGGCGTGGGCGAGCTGACCGGGGAGGCCGGGCGCGAGGCGGCGGCCATGCTCGCCGATCCCCCGGGCGTCGAGACGTTCGCGGCCGACCCGCCGGCGGTCGATCGGCTCCTGCGGATCGGCCGGCTGGGCGGCCTCTTCGGCCGGCTGGCGCCCCTGCCGATCGGGTTGGTCGGCCTCGGCTCGAACGAGTGGGCGATCGCCCCGCACCGGTCGGCCAACGGCCGGGCGC
>MGMJ01000015.1:2842-7095 GCA_001794945.1 Chloroflexi bacterium GWC2_73_18 | reverse complement strand
CCAACGACCCGCACCTCTTCCTGACGATGCCCTCGATCTGGATCATCAACGGGCTCCACTGCCGCCCGGCCGACGGCGGCGAGCCGTACGACGTCGCCGGCGTCAGCTTCCCCGGCAACCCGGGCGTCGTCCTCGGCCACAACCGGCGGATCGCCTGGGGCGCCACCAACGTCGATCCCGACGTCCAGGACCTCTTCGTCGAACGGCTCGACCCGGCGGACCCGTCGCGCTACGAGTACCGCGGCGAGATGCGCCCCTTCGAGACGCGCACCGAGACGATCGCGGTCGCCGGCGGGGCGCCGGTCAAGCTGACCGTGCGCCAGACGGTCCACGGCGTCGTCCTCGACGACGTGATCCGCCCGTTGATGCCGCCGGCCGCGGGCGGCGGTGGGCTCGGGCCGGAGGGGCACGTGGTCGCCCTCTGCTGGACGGCGACGCGCGAGCCCGATCGGGCGATCGACGCCTTCCTCGCCATCGGCCGGGCCACGGGTTGGGACGAGTTCCGGGCCGCGCTGGCGGGGTTCGGCACGCCGGCGCAGAACTTCCTCTATGCCGACGCCGAGGGGCACATCGGCTACCAGTTCGCCGGACGCGTCCCGATCCGCCCGCCCGGCTTCGACGGCCAGCGCCCCGTGCCGGGCTGGGACGGCGCCGCCGACTGGGTCGGCCACGTGCCGTTCGAGGATCTCCCCTGGTGCTTCGACCCGCCGGAGGGCGTGATCGTGACCGCCAACAACGCCCCCGTGGACGAGCGCTACCCCTACTTCCTGGGGGCCCACTGGGACCCGGGCGACCGGGCGCGGAGGATCACCGAGCTCCTCGCGGCGAAGGAGCGCCACTCCCTCGACGACCTCGCCGCGATCCAGCTCGACACGCGTCTCGTGCGGGCCGACCCGCTGATCGCCGCGGCGCGGCTGGCCGAGCCAGCGACCGACGACGGGCGGACGGCGCGGGACCTCGCGCTCGCGTGGGACGGCTCCTGCCCGCCCGATTCGGCCGGCGCGGCGGCCGGCGAGACGTTCGCCTACCGCCTCCTGCGGACGGTCTTCGATGGACCGCTGGGGGCGGGACGCGAGCCCGACGCGATCGCCCGACTCTTCGTGGGGAGCATCTACTCGAGCGGCGTCGTCGGCCGGCTGATCGAGGAGGCGCTGGCGGGGGACGGCTCGTCGCGCTGGTGGGGCGGGCGGCGGCCGGCGGAGGTGCTCGGTCGGGCGCTCGACGACGCCGGCGCCGAGCTGCGCCGCACGCTGGGCGACCCGTCCCGCTGGACGTGGGGCCGCCTCCATCGCTTCACCGCGCGCGAGCAGACGCTGGGGACGAGCGGGATCGGCCCGCTCGAGCGGCTCTTGAACCGCGGCCCGCGGCCGGCGCCGGGGAGCACGCACACCGTCAACAACACGGTCTGGCTGCCGAACGCCGGCTACCCCGACCCGTTCGACCCCGCCGGCAGGGAGGGGGGCGACCTGCTGCGCGTCTTCGACACGCTCATCTCGCCCTCGTACCGGGGCCTCTACGACACGGGCGACTGGGACGCCGCGCGGATCTGCAACGTGACCGGCCAGTCGGGTGTCCCCTTCGACCGCCACTACGACGACATGATCGACCCCTGGCTGGCGGGCCGGTCCGTCCCCTTCCCGTTCAGCGATGCCGCGGTCGAGGCGGCCACGGCGACGACCCTGGCGCTGGTGCCGTAGCGGCCGCGGCGTCGAGACCGGCAAGGAAGGGGGCGTCTCGATGCGCCGGACCCTGGCGCACGTCACGCTGGTGGCGCTCCTCGTCGTCGGGTGCGCGGTCGCGGCCTCGCCGACGCCCCCGGCCGGCGGCTCACCCTCGCCACCGGCGGCCACGCCGAGCCCCCGGCCATCCGAGTCGGTCGGCCCCTCGCCGTCCCCCACCCCGCAGCCGGCCGGCGTCGTCGCGCGGATCGATCTCCCCGGCCAGGACGTCCCGGGGCCCGTCGTCGCCGCCACGGCCCTCGCCTTCGACTCCCTGTGGCTCGAACCCGCCGCCCGCCTCGATCCGTTCCTGCTCCGGATCGACCTGGCGACCAACCGGGTCGCCGCCACGATCCCGCTCGGCGTGGGCGGCGCGATCGCCCTGGGCGAGCGCGCCATCTGGCTTGGCGGCACGACGCTGGAGCTGATCGATCCGGACTCCGGCCGCGTCGTGGCCAGGCTCGCGCTCGACGTCGGCGGGCCGATCGCCGCCGGCCTGGGGGCGGTCTGGGTCCCGGGCAGCGATGGGCGCCTGCGCAGGGTCGACCCGGCCAGGATGAAGGTGGTCGCCGCGTGGCCGGTGCCCGGCCATCCTGTCGTCGCCTGCGACGCGCTCTGGGTGATCGACAGCGGCGGGGAGCCCGGGACCGTCGCGAAGCGCCTCGATCCGGCGACCGGGCGCGAGCTCGCGCGCTTCAGCGACGCGAACGGCGGCGCCCGGTGGATCGCCGCCGCGGCGGGAAGTTGCTGGACGCTTCTCGGCTCGCAGGACGAGGAGAACAGGCCGCCGACCGCCTGGATCGCCCGGGTCGATCCCGAGGGGAACCTCGAGCGCTCGCCGGCGCTCCACGCCCGGGTGCGCCTGCTCGGCGACACGTTCTGGACGTGGACCTACCGGGGCCTCATCCAGCGGATCGACCCGCTCACCGGGGAGCCGATCGGCCCCGCCTGGCGCCTGCCGCCCGAGGCGACCCCCGGTGGCGGCTGGACCCTCATCGCGGGTGGCGGCTCGGCCTGGCTCGTGACACGCCGCCAGCTCCTGCGGCTGGACATCCCCACCGGGGGATAGCGCGTCGGAACATGTCGCCGCGGCGCTCCGGCCGCTACCCGTTGTAGGGGATCGGACCTTCGGGGAGCTCCAGCACGACGCGGCCGTCCTCGACGACGACCGGGTAGCGGACGAGCGGCTCCTCGGCCGGTGGATCGAGCGCGTCGCCCGTCTCGAGGTCGAAGCGCGAGAGGTGGAGCGCGCAGGTGAGCGTGTCGCCGGTCAGGAAGCCGCGATCGAGCTCGAAGTACTCGTGCGAGCAGATCCCCTGGAAGGCGCGCACCTCGCCGTGCAGGTTGACGAGCAGGATGTTGTCGCCGCCGACCTGGACCATCTTCATCGTGCCAGGCTCGACCTCGTCGAGGCCGGCCACGTCGACGCGTCGCGTCACGTCGCCACCCCGACCCGCGCCGCCCCACGCGCCGCGCCCCACTTGGCGTCGAGCAGCCCGCGCAACCGTTCCTGGGCCTCCTCTAGCGGGACGCGTGCCACGACCGGCTCGAGGAAGCCGAGCACGATCAGCCGCCGCGCCGTCTCGCGGTCCACGCCCCGGGACTCGAGGTAGAAGATCTGCCCCTCGTCGATCGGCCCCACCGACGACGAATGGGCCGCCCGCCGCACGTTCGGCTGGTCGATCTCGAGCGAGGGGATCGCCACCGATCGGGCCTTCTTCGAGAGGTTCATGCCGAACTCGCCCAGGTAGCTGTCGCCGCCGACCGCCGACTTCTCGATCGTGATCAGCCCCTTCATGTAGGTGCGCGCCGCGTCCTGGAGCACGCCCTTGGAGAGCAGGTTGCCGGTCGTGTCGCGCCCGACGTGCCGCGTGTACGAGGTCAGGTCGAAGACCTGGTCGCCCGAGCCGAAGACGATCTCGGCCTGCTCGACCGAGCCGCCGTCGCCCTCGAGCCGGTTGTCGATCCGCGAGCGGACGAGGCGGCCCCCGAGCTGGGCGAGCGCCCAGCGGAGCTGCGCCCCGGGGCCGATGAGGGAGGTCCGGTGCTGGAAGGCGACGACCGACTCGGGAAGCTCCTGGATGCCGGCGATCGAGAGGTTGGCCGCGCGCCCGAGGGAGACCTCCATGGTGCCGGCGAAGAAGCCCTGGCGATCGCCGTCGGTCGCCGGCGAGGGGACGAGCTCCTCCACGATCGACGCCTCGGCGCCCTCGCCGAGCGAGACGAGCGTGCGGCTGACGAGCGCCCGACCGGGTCGGCCAACCGCCCAGCGGAGGAGGATCGGCCGTTCGAGTCGGACGCCATCGGGGATGGCGAGTCGGACGCCCTGGCTCCAGAAGCCGCGCGCCAGTTGGGCGAGCTTGTCGTCGGCGGGGAGGGATCGGCCACCCTCGAGGGCGGCGCGGACGGCGTCGGGGTCGCGGCGGAGCGCGGCGCCGAGCGGCTCGAGCCTGACGCCCGCGGCCGCGGTGGCCCCATCGAGGGCGAGCGCGACGATCCCGCCCTCGCGGAACTCGATGACGCCGCTGGTGCCCG
>MGMJ01000015.1:0-2832 GCA_001794945.1 Chloroflexi bacterium GWC2_73_18 | reverse complement strand
GGCGGCGGAGATCGACTTCGTCGCCGTGCGGACGTACGGCGACACGCCCGCCAGGTCGGCCGATCGGAGGTCGACGTAGGTCGTGTAGAGGCGGTTCGTCTCGAGCGGAAGCGTCTCGTAGGCCGCGAAGGCGGCGAGGCGCTCGGCGCGGAGCCAATCGGGTTCCTCGCGCTCGGCTGCCAGGGCCTTGACCAGGCTGCGGTCGGGGAAGCTGAAGGGGAGGTCGGTCGGGCCGCGCCGAGCCGGAGCGGTCGCTGCGGCCGAGGCGCGCGCGCGGCGTGTCCGCGGCGCCGGGCGTGCCGAACCGGCCGGCGGCGGGGACGCGGCCGCCCCGGCGTCCCTCGTCTGGCGGGTCGTCACCCGAGGGCGCCCTCCATCTCGAGCTTCACCAGTCGGTTGAACTCGATGGCGTACTCCATCGGCAGCTCCTTGGTGAAGACCTCGAGGAAGCCCTGCACGATCAGGTTGGTCGCCTCGTTCTCGGTCAGCCCGCGGCTCATCAGGTAGAAGACCTGCTCCTGGCTGATGCGGCCCACCGTCGCCTCGTGGGACATCGTGGTGTCGTCTTCCTGGATGTCGATGTAGGGGTAGGTGTCGCTGCGCGACTCCTCGTCGAGCATGAGCGCGTCGCAGCGGACGCTGGCCACGACCCCGGTGGCGCCGGGCGAGACCTTGAGCTGGCCGCGGTAGGTGGTCCGGCCACCGTCCCTGGAGACCGACTTGGAGACGATCCGGCTGCGCGTGTCGGGCGCCAGGTGGACCGCCTTGGCGCCGGTGTCCTGGTGCTGGCCGTGCCCGGCGAAGGCGACCGTGATGATCTCGGCCGTCGCGCCGCGACCGCGCAGGTAGATGCTCGGGTACTTCATCGTCAGGCGCGAGCCGGTGTTCGCGTCGACCCACTCGACGGTGGCGTTCTCGTAGGCATGGGCACGCTTGGTGACCAGGTTGTAGACGTCGCGCGACCAGTTCTGGATGGTGGTGTAGCGAACCTTCGAGCCGGGCAGGGCGATCACCTCGACGACAGCGCCGTGGAGCGAGTCGGTCGAGTAGATCGGGGCGGTGCAGTTGTGCACCGCGAAGCCACGAGCCAGGTAGGCGTTGGGGGCCGAGGTCATCTCGAGGTTGTAGACGAAGCCCGAGTAGTCGCGGGTGTCGATGCGGCGGATCGGCACCCAGAAGCATCCGCGCGACTCGTCCTTCCAGACACGACGCTGCGTGGCGCCTTCCTCATAGTGGATCGTGTAGGCCTCGCGGTGGTTGATGCTCCGCCCGGAGGCCATCGTCTCCCCGAACGCCTCGCGGACCTGGATGCCGGCGTAGATGCCCTGCCGCGCGAGGAGCTCCTGGAGCTGGAAGGCGAGCGTCCGAGAGATGGTCGTCGCCCGCACGAGGGTCCGCCCGTTCGTGCGCCGATGACGGCTCCCGTCGCCCTTGAAGTAGGTCTCGATCAGCAGCCGCTGGCGCTCGGGCGGCAGTTCCATCAGATCGGCGTGCAGCCGCTTCTCGCCGGACCCGCGCCCGACGAACTCCCAGCAGCGCCCGAGCAGCTCGCGCGAGTAGACGTAGACGCGCGCCTCGTGCTTCTCCGGGACCTCGACCAGGCCGGCCTCCTTGCCGGAGAGGGCGCCCATCAGCCGCCGCGCCTCCTCGATCTTCTCGCGCTCGTCGATGTGGAACGAGAGGGCGACCGTCGGGACGCCCGAGACGCCGTTGAAGAAGGCGCTCCCCTCGGCCAGGTAGTAGCCGAGGAAGCGGAGCAGCTCGTCGGAGATCTCGGGGTGGTCGCGCTCCCGAGCGGCGACCGGGAAGCAGACGAGGTCGCCGACCTTGAGCTCGCCGGCGGGGACCCACTCGGGCTCGGTCGCCGGGATGCGCTCGGCGTCGACGTCCCACTGACTGACCGGCCGCGTACGACGGGCCGACCTCGCGACCCGCTCGCGGCGGATCGCCCAGACCGGGTGCTCGGGCGTCAGCTCGAAGGCGTTGCCCACGGAGACCGGCACGATCTTGAGCATCGGCCCCGCGTAGGTGCGGCGGCGCGTCGACTCCACGGCCGACTCGACGCCGGCGCTGTTCATCACCGTCGTCCCGGGCGCGACGGACTCGATCGCCACCATCGCATCGCCGAGGCTGACGAGCTCCCCTTCCGGCAGGCAGCCCTCGATGTAGTGGACCTTCGCCCCCTCGTCCACCACGATCAGCGTCCGCTCGAACTGGCCCGTGTTCTCGGCGTTGATGCGGAAGTAGGCCTGCAGCGGGAGCGGCACGTCGACGCCGGGCGGCACGTAGACGAACGACCCGCCCGACCAGACGGCCGAGTTCAGGGCGGCGAACTTGTTGTCCTCGGGCGGGACGACGGTGCCGAAGTACTTGCGGAAGATCTCCGGGTGCTCCTTGAGCGCCTGGTCGGTGCCCATGAAGACGACGCCGAGGCGGGTCAGCTCTTCCTTCACCGAGTGGTAGACGACCTCGGAGTCGTACTGGGCGCCCACGCCGGCGAGGAACTGGCGCTCGGCCTCGGGGATGCCCAGGCGTTCGAAGGTCTGCTTGATCTTCTCGGGGACGTCGTCCCAGGATTTCTCCTCCCCGGCCGACGGCTTGCGGTAGTAGACGATCCGGTCGAAGTCGATGTGGGAGAGGTCGCCGCCCCAGGCGGGCATCGGGCGGGCCAGGAAGTGGTCGTAGGCGCGGAGGCGGAACTGGAGCATCCAGTCGGGCTCGCCCTTGATGGCGCTGATCTCCTCGACCGTGCCGCGCGTCAGGCCGCGCTTCGTCTCCTTGAGGTAGACGATATCGTCCCGGAAGTCGAACTTCGAGTAGTCCTGGGAGACG
>MGMJ01000014.1:56439-62730 GCA_001794945.1 Chloroflexi bacterium GWC2_73_18 | reverse complement strand
CGCCACCGAGGCGATCAACCTGGTCGCCTACACCTGGGGCCGCCGCCACGTCGGGCGCGCCGACACCATCGTCCTCACCGAGCTGGAGCACCACTCCAACCTCGTCCCCTGGCAGATGCTGACCCAGGAGCGCGACGGGGACCTGGAGTTCGTGCCCATCGACGAGGCGGGCCGGCTCCGTCTCGACGTCTACGAGGTGCTCCTGCGCACGCGGCCGAAGCTGGTCGCCTTCACCCACGTCTCGAACGGCATCGGCACCATCGTCGGCGTGCGCGAGATGGTCGAGCGCGCACACGCCTCCGGCGCGCTGGTGCTGGTCGACGGCGCCCAGGCAGTCCCGCACCTGCCGGTCGACGTGGCGGAGCTGGGCTGCGACTTCTACGTCTTCTCGGGGCACAAGGCGCTGGGGCCGACCGGCTCGGGCGCGCTCTGGGCCCGCGCCGAGCTGCTCGAGGCGATGCCGCCCTTCCTGGGCGGCGGCGAGATGATCCGCGAGGTCCACCTGCGGCGGACCGAGTTCAACGAGATCCCCTGGAAGTTCGAGGCGGGGACCCCGGACGTGGCGGCGGCGATCGGGCTCGGCGCCGCGATCGACTACCTCTCCACGCTCGGCATGGAGGGCGTCCGCGAGCACGAGCGCGCGCTCACCCACTACGCCCTCGAGGCGCTCACGCGCGCCGTCCCCGAGATCGTCATCTACGGCCCGCCGTCCGCCGACGAGCGCGGCGGCGTCATCACCTTCAACCTGCCGGGGATCCATCCCCACGACGTCGCCACCATCCTCGACCGCGAGGCGGTGGCGATCCGCGCCGGCCACCACTGCACGATGCCGCTCCACGAGCGGCTCGACCTCGACGCGAGCGCGCGCGCCAGCTTCAACGTCTACTCGACGACAGACGACGTCGACCGACTGGCGGCGGGCCTGGTCCACGTTCGCGACGTTTTCGCCCGATGAGCCTGCCCGATCGCCCGACGGGCCCGGCTTCCGGCGTGCGCTAGACTTCGACGCCCATGGACGACCTCTACCGCGACTACATCCTCGAGCACTACCGGCACCCCCACAACTTCGGGACGCTGGAGCACCCGGATGCCGTCCATGAGGGCTCGAACCCGCTCTGCGGCGACCGGATCACGCTCATGCTCGAGTTCGGCGAGGACGGCACGGTCACCGACGTCGCCTTCACCGGGCGCGGCTGCGCCATCAGCCAGGCGTCGGCCTCGCTGCTGACGGACCGGATCAGGGGGAAGCCGCTGGCCGAGGTCCTGGGCCTCGACGCCGACGACGTCCTCGACGAGCTCGGCATCGAGATCAGCCCGGCGCGCATGAAGTGCGCGCTGCTCGGTCTCGACACGCTGCAGCACGCCCTGGCGGGGCGGACGGCCGAGACGGCGCCGCCGGCGCAGACGGCGCGGCAGGGGGTGGCGTGATGGCCCGCTGCAGGTGTCGCCGGCCGGCTCGTCCGTAGCCGGCACCCGGCCGATCCCGTCCCTCCCCATGCTGTCGCCTCGCCGCGGCAGCCCGTCCGATCCGGAGTGAACCACCCGATGCCCAAGAGTTACGCCGACATCCTGCGCGAGGTGCGCGGCCAGATCCGCGAGGTGACCCCGACCCAGGTCGCCCCCCTCGTCGCCGACCGCGGCCTGGCCGACCCATCGGCGCCGCTCTTCGTCGACGTGCGCGAGCGCTACGAGTGGGAGGAGGGCCACATCCCCGGCGCCGTCCACGTGCCGCGCGGCCACCTCGAGGCCCAGGTCGAGTTCGCCGTCCCCGACCGAGCGCGCCCGCTCATCGTCTATTGCGCCGGCGGCTGGCGCTCGGCCCTGGCGGCGAAGGTGCTCGGGGAGATGGGCTACACCGACGTCGTCAACATGGAGGGCGGCTTCCAGGTCTGGAAGTCGGCCGGCCTCCCGTGGGTCAAGCCGACCGTCCTCTCGGCCGACCAGAAGCGCCGCTACAGCCGGCACCTGCTCATCCCGGAGGTCGGCCTGGAGGGCCAGTCACGACTGCTCGGCTCGAAGGTGCTCCTCATCGGCGCCGGCGGCCTCGGCTCGCCGGCGGCCCTCTACCTCGCCGCGGCGGGGGTCGGCACGATCGGGATCGTCGACTTCGACGTCGTCGACGAGTCGAACCTCCAGCGCCAGGTCGTCCATACGACCGACCGGATCGGCGTCAAGAAGACCGAATCGGCGGCCGCCTCGATCCGCGCCCTCAACCCGGACGTGCGGGTCGTCGGCCACGACGAGATGCTGACCGAGGAGAACGTCGAGCGTCTCATCGCCGACTACGACGTCATCCTCGACGGGACCGACACGTTCGAGACGCGCTACACGCTCAACGACGCTGCGGTTGGCCTCGGCAAGACGGTGATCCACGCCAGCGTCTTCCGTTTCGAGGGCCAGCTCACCGTCTTCACCCCCTTCGAGGGGCCGTGCTACCGCTGCCTCTACCCGACGCCGCCGCCGCCCGAGCTGGCGCCCGGCTGCTCGGTGGCGGGCGTGCTCGGCGTGGTGCCCGGGATCATGGGCCTCCTCCAGGCGAACGAGGTGCTCAAGGTGCTCCTCGGCATCGGCGACACGCTCGCCGGGCGGCTCCTCATCTTCGACGCCCTGGACGGCACGTTCCGCGAGCTCAGGCTCCGGCGCGACCCGGCCTGCCCGACCTGCGGTGAGACGGCGACGGCCGCCCGCGAGGCGGCGGCCACGCCGGCCGCGGTTCCGGCCGTGGAGGCCGCAGCCGGAGTCGACCGATGAGCCACGTCCGGATCCCGCCCGTCCTGCGCGCCTCGGCGGGCGGCAACAAGGTCGTCGACATCGAGGCGGCGACGGTCGGCGAGGCGCTGCGCGCCCTGGCGACGCAGTACCCCGGGCTCCAGCAGCAGCTGTGGGGCGAGGACGGCACCCTCAACCGCTTCGTCAACGTCTACCTCAACGACCAGGACATCCGCTACCTGGCGGAACTGGAGACGCCGGTCACCCTCAACGACACGATCGTCGTCCTCCCGGCGATGGCGGGCGGCGCCGCTCCGTGACGGTGAGGACGCACACGGTCCGGCGCACCGCCGCGGTCCCCGGGGACGAGTGGCTGCGGCCGCACGCCCACGAGGGGGCGGGGCCGCACGGCGGTCGGTACGCCAGCATCGTCGACGCCATCGGGCACACCCCGCTCGTGGAGATCCCGCGGATGTGCCCCAACCCGAACGTCCGCCTCTACGCCAAACTCGAGTTCACCAACCCGACCGGCTCGGTCAAGGACCGCGTGGCGAAGTACCTGATCGAGGACCTGGAGCGGACCGGCCGCCTCCGCCCCGACTCGATCATCATCGAGCCGACGAGCGGCAACACCGGCATCTCGCTGGCCATGATCGCCCGGCGCAGGGGCTACCGCATCGCCGTGGTCATGCCCGACAACGTCACCAACGAGCGGCGCCAGCTGCTCGCCCTCTTCGGGGCGGAGATCATCGACTCTCCGGGCGCCAAGGGGTCCAACGGGGCGGTCGAACTGGCGAAGTACCTCGTCGCCAGGGACGACCGCTTCGTCATGCCCTACCAGTACGGCAACCCGGCCAACCCGCGCGCTCACTACGAGACGACCGCCGAGGAGATCATCGCCGACTGCCCCGAGGTGGACGTCTTCGTGGCGGGCCTCGGCACCGGCGGGACGCTGGTGGGGGTGGGGCGCCGGCTCCGCGAGCACAACCCGAACGTGAAGATCTACGCCGCCGAGCCGATGCCGGGCGAGAACGTCCAGGGGCTCCGCTCACTCGACGAGGGCTTCGTGCCGGAGGTCTTCGACGCCTCGATCCTCGACGGGAAGTTCCTCGTCTCCAACGCCGACTCGATCGCCGCGCTGCGGGCTCTCACCGCCGACGAGGGGATCTTCGCCGGGGTCTCCTCGGGCGGGGCGCTGGTGGCGGCGGCGCGCGTGGCCAGCGAGATGGAGCACGGCACCATCGTCGTGATCTTCGCCGACGGCGGCTGGAAGTACCTCTCGGAGGGGATCTGGACGCGCGACTTCGACGAGATGGGCGAGGACCTGGAGTCGCGCAGCTGGTGGTAGACGAGGCCGAGGCGGCGGGGGAGCGCCCGGAGCCGATCGTCGGCTGGGCGGTCCGCCCGAGCGGGCTGGTCGGCGCCCGCGGCGAGCCGGCCACCGACGCGAGCGGGTCGGCCCTCTTGCCGGCCGACCTGGCGGCCGAGATGCTCGCCCACGGCCGCGAGGGCTATCCCCTGGAGGCGTGCGGCATCGTCGCCGGCGATCGCCCCTGGTCCGAGGGCGGGCGACCGCTCCGCTTCTACCCGACGCGGAACGCGCTCGCCTCGGCGCTTCGCTACGAGATCGACCCGCAGGAGCAGTACCGCATCCTGGTCGAGATCGACGACCGCGACGAGGCGCTCTGGGGGATCTTCCATTCCCACACCCACTCCGCCGCCGAACCGTCGCCGACCGACCGGCGCCACGCCGACGGGTTCCGGGCCCTCTACGGACCCGGGACCCTCTACCTGATCGCCTCGCTCGCCGACCCGCAGGACCTCCACCTCCGGGCCTGGCTCCTCGACGGGGACGAGGCGCGCGAGGTGCCGCTGCGGGTCGGATAGGGGGGCGGGGCGAGGAGGGTCGTCCATCCGCGGCGGGGCGCTGCCCTCCCGTGGCACGCAGCCGTGCCACCGCCCACGCCGTACCACAGCCCACGCCGTGTTGTCACCGACGCCGTACCACTGCCCGCGCCGTGTTACCACCAGTGGCAAACACGAGGCGGTCCACGCTGGGGAGGAGGGGCGAACCCGGCCTTCGGGTGCCGGGTCACTCGTCCGGGCGGGGGATCTCGCCACTCCCAGTGGCAACCGGGCGCGGCGACCGGGCGCGGCGTCCCGCGGCGGGCCCCGCCCATCAGTCCCGCGACGCGCCCCGCCCTTCAGTCCTCCGCGGGGACGACGACCTCGGGGATCGTGCCGCTTGGCTGTGCACCCGGGATCGAGCCGACCATCGGGCCGGAGCAGCGCGACTATGACCGGAGGCCTTGCTGACGTCGAGCCCGACGTACGTGGGTGGGGTAGGCTGAAGCATGGCCGACGACCTCGGCACGTGGCACCGTCCGCACGACACCCGCGCGGTCGACCCACGACTCTACGCAGGCGTCGGCCGCCCATGCTGACCAGGGAGAAGTTGCGGTACCCGAGTCGGGCGTTCAAGGGCAGGAGTGCCACGACATGACAGAGATCGCCATCGCGACGTGGAACCTCCATCAGGCCGTGGACAGGCGACGCGCCAACATCGAGGCGACGTGGCGGTATCTGAGCGACGAGGTCCGGCCGACGGTCGCCCTCATCCAGGAGGCAGATGCGACTCAGGATGCACCGGGAGGGACTCGCGCCTCGCGGGCCGACGACGTCCGCTACGAAACCCAGGTGGTCGCCTGCGCCGGGCGGCTCGAGTCGCTGCCCGACGTGGTCACCCGGTACTCGTCCAGGACGTCCTTCGGGGTGACGCCGACCGTACCGGCCACGTTCGCGGCGGCGCGGGTCGTCGACCTTCCCGGGGTCGAGCCGTTCGTCGCCGTCAGCTTCTACGGGCGGATGGCGCCGCTGTACGCGCAAATCGGCGTCCTTCGCGCCGTCGCCGACCTGATCCCCCTCTTCGACTCGCACCAACACAACCGGCGGATCGTCCTCGGCGGCGACCTCAACGTCTTTGACCAGGCGCGAGACCGCGCCAGCCGCGAGCGGTGGAAGGCGATCCTCCAGCTCGTGGAGTCGCTCGGACTCGTGAATCTGCTCAAGCTGACGCAGCCGGAACGGGGCCCTCTCGCCGGATGCCCGTGCCGGCAGCCCGACTGCTGGCACGTCGAGACATTCCGCCACCGGTCGCGGCGGTCCGATACCCCCAGCTACTGGACAACCGACTACCTGTTCGCGACGAGGGACCTCGCCGACCGACTCCTCGGGCTCGAGGTGTGGAATGACAGGGCCGAGGTCTGGAGACTGTCGGACCATTGCCCACTGGTCGCCCGCTTCGACGCCTGAGCCCGGACAGGGCGTCCAACGGCCTCGACCGCCCACGGCCGTAGCACAACGAGTGCTGCCAACCGGGCGATCCACGTTGGGGACGAGGGCGAACCCGGCCTTCGGGTGCCGGGTCACTCGTCCGGGCGGGGGATCGGAGCACTGGGGGTCGTAAGCGGAGCAGGCCGTGCCACCAGCAGTGGCAAGAACGACGGAGTCCACGCCGGGGAGGAGGGGCGAACCCGGCCTTCGGGTGCCGGGTCACTCGTCCGGGCGGGGGATCTCGCCACT
>MGMJ01000014.1:37475-56307 GCA_001794945.1 Chloroflexi bacterium GWC2_73_18 | reverse complement strand
GCGGAGCGTCTCGAGCTCGGTGCGCGTCTCGATCCCCTCGGCCACGATCGTCGCCCCGATCTCGCGACCGAAGCCGATCAAGCCGGCGGCGAGGGTCTGTCGCTTGGTGTCGACGTCGATGTCGCGGGTGAGGGTGATGTCGAGCTTGATCAGGTCCGGCTCGAGCCGCAGGATGTGGCGCAGGCTGGCGAAGCCGGCACCCGCGTCGTCGACGGCGAGGCGTCCGCCGGCCCCGCGGAAGCCGGCGAGGACGGCCAGCAGCGCGCCGTAGTCGGCGATCGGCGCGTGCTCCGTCACCTCCAGCACGACCCGGGTCGGCGGCACGCGCCGGAGCGCCGCCGCCAGCCCATCCTTCAGGATGGTGCGCGGCGAGACGTTGAGCGACAGGTACGCGCCGGCGGGGAGCTCCTCGAAGCCGCCGACGGCGACCTCGATGGCGGTCCGTTCCAGGTCGGCGAGCAGGCCCACCTCGTCGGCCTCGCGGAACCACGCGTCGGGCGTGCGGACCGGCTCGGCCTGGAAGCGGGCCAGCGCCTCGGCGCCCACGACCCGCCCGCTGGCGAGCTCCACCACCGGCTGGTAGACGGAGCGGATCGCCCGCGACTCGAGGACCGCCCGCACCCGTCGCTCGACCTCCCCTCGTTCGCGATCGCGCTGCTCCTGCTCCTCGACCATCTGGTGGAGCGTCACGTTCTCTCGGGCGAGGGCCTGGTAGAGGTAGCGCGTCTCGAGCAGGTTGCCGATGCGGAGGAGCACCTCGGTCCGATCGAATGGCTTGGTGAGGAAGTCGCGCGCGCCCATGGAGAGGGCCCGCTCCTTCGCCTCGCGGGTCACGTCGGCGGTCAGCACGAGCACGGGGAGGTAGGTATCGGCGCCGACGGTCGAGGTGAGCCGGCGGAGCAGCTCGTAGCCGTCGACGTGGGGCATGTGCAGGTCGAGCAGGACGAGGTCGGGGGCGAGCTCCTCGACGATCGCGTCGACCTCGCGCGGATCGGTCGTGCCGCGCACGTGCGCGTACCCGGCGTCGGCGAGGAGGCGCTCCAGGATCCGGACGTTCGCCTCTTCGTCGTCCACGACCAGGATCCGGGCGCGCGGCAGGAGGGCGGTGCCGGTCACGTGGCCGCCTCCCGGGGCAGCAGCTCGTCGAGCAGTTCGAGGAAGGCGTCCACCTCGAACGGCTTCCCGAGGAAGGCGCGCGCGCCTGCGGCGCGGAGGACCTCCTCCTGTCCCGCCGCCGGGTCGCTGCTGGCGACGATGACGGGGATCGCCGCCGTCGCGGGATCGGCGCGGAGGGTGGCGAGCACCTCCTCGCCGCGCATGTCGGGGAGGCCGAGGTCGAGGACGATCAGGTCCGGCCGCCGGCTGGCGGCGAGGTCGAGCCCCATGCGGCCAGTCGTCGCCATGTCGACCCGCACGTCCGGGCGACGGGCGACCAGGCGCTGGACGAGACGCACGTTGACGAGGTCGTCCTCGATGTAGAGGACGACGCGCCGCGGCCCGACCGGGCCGCCGGGGCCGGACTCCGGTCGCGCCCGCGCCAGCGGGTCCTCCGCGAGCGGCAGCTCGACGTGGAAGACGCTCCCCCGCCCGACCTCCGACTCGACGCCGATCGAGCCGCCCATCGCTTCGGCCAGCCGCCGCGCCAGGGCGAGACCGACGCCGGCTCCCTCGTCGGAGCCGATCGCCGGGCCGCGCGGCTGGAAGGGGGTGAAGAGGTCGGGCAGCCGCTCAGCGGCGATCCCCGGCCCCGTGTCGGCGACGGCGATGCGGAGCCGGTCGTCCGGCACCTCCTCGCAGGTGACCGTCGCCGACCCGCCCTGGTGGTTGAAGCGGACGGCGTTGGAGAGAAGGTTGAGGAGGACCGTCTTCAGCCGTTCCTGGTCGGCCAGCACGAAGCAGCCGCACCGCTCCGCCTCCTCGGTCTGGAGGGTGACGCCACGGACCATCGCGTTCGGCCGCACCAGGTCGGCGACCTCGCGCACGACCTCCTCGACCTCCACCGGCTCGATCGAGAGGCTGAGGCGCCCGCTGTCGAGGCGCGTGATGTCGAGCGCCCGGTTGATCAGATCGAGGAGACGGCGGCCGGCGCGCATGATCTGCTCGACGCTCTCGCGGTCGGCCGGGGCGAGGGTGGAGAGCTCGAGCAGCTGCCCGAAGCCGAGGATCGCGTTCATCGGGGTCCGCAGCTCGTGACTCATGCGCGAGAGCATCTCGCTCTTGGCGCGGTTCGCCAGCTCGGCCTCGTCCCTGGCGGCCCGGAGATCCTCCTCGACGCGCTTGCGCTCCGTGACGTCGCTCGTCACCACGATCGCCTCGGCGATCTCGGCGCCCTCCGCACGGATCGGCGCGACGTGGCTCTCGTACCAGGCGGTCGCGCCGTCGGGGCGCGGGCGGGAGAGCTCCCAGGTGGCCGTCTCCCCGCCCGCGAAGACGCGGTCGCGCAGCGCGGCCAGCCCGCGACGGGCCTCCTCCGGGACGAGGTCGAGGAGGTTCACGCCGGTCAGCTCGTCGACGCCGAAGGACGGTGTGGCGCGGTTGAGGTAGCGGATGCGGCCCTCCCGGTCGATCGTCCAGACGTACTCCGGCATGTTCTCGACGAGGGTCCGCCAGCGGGCCTCCGACGCTCCCAGCGCCGCCGTCCGTTCCTCGACGCGGCGCTCCAGCTCGACGTTGAGGTGGCGCGCTTCCTCCTCGGCCGCCTTCAGGTGGGTAACGTCGAAGAGGACGCCGTGGACGAGGCGCGGCGTGCCCGAGACGTCCGGCAGGAAGCGCGGCTCGTCGTGGAACCAGCGGAGACGGCCGTCGCGGGTGATGAGCCGGTACTCCTCCGGCGGCGGCTGACCGAGGGCGCGGCCGCGCTCGTACATGCTCCTCGCGCGGCCGCGGTCGTCCGGGTGGATCACCTCGTCCCACAGCTCGGGCCGCGCCACGAGCTCCGCCGGCTCGTAGCCCAGGAGATCCCTCGCCTGCGGGCTGACGTAGACGAAGCGGGCCGTGCCGTCCGCCTCGATCTCGTCGATGTAGGTGATGCCGGGGAGCTGCTCGACGAGGGTCCGGTAGCGCTGCTCGGCCGCGCGCCGGGCCTCCTCGGCGCGGACGCGGTCGGTGATGTCGAAGACGACGCCCTGGGAGTAGCGCGGCCGGCCCCGCTTGTCGCGCAGGAAGACGCCCTCGTCCTGCACCCATACGACCCGGCCGTCGCGGGCGACCATGCGGTGGCGCTGGCTGAGCGGTTCGCCGCTCGCGTAGTGGGCGAGGTCGCGCGCCAGGGCGGCGGCGCGGTCGTCGGGGTGGCGAAGCTCGTCCCACCGCTCGGGTCGCGCGAGCAGCTCGTCGGGGGCGTAGCCCAGGATCGTCTCGACCTGCGGGCTGATGAAGATGGGCCGGATGCCGACCGGGCTCGCCGGATCGATCTCGTCGAGGTAGGTGATCGCGGGGAGCTGCTCGACGAGGGTCCGGTAGCGTTCCTCCGCCGCGGCGAAGGCCGCGTTGGCGGCCCGCAGGTCGGCCGTCCGCTCGTGGACCCGCCGTTCTAGCCCGTCGCGCGCCCGTTCGAGCGCCGCCTGGAGCGCCTTCGTCTCGGTGATCTCGACGAGGACGCCCCGGATCTGCCCCGGCCCGCCGTCCTCGCCGCCGCTCACCGTCGCGTCGTCGCGGAACCAGCGGACCGTGCCGTCCCGGGCGACCAGGCGGTACTCGATGCTGATCGTGTCGCCCACCCCGAGCTGCCGGAACGCGGCGAGGGTGCGGTCCCGGTCCTCCGGGTGGAGGAGCTTCGCCCAGAGCGCCGGGTCGGCGAGCCACTCCTCGGGCGTGTAGCCGGCGAGCGGCAGGACCCCCGGGCTGACGTAGGTCGTGCTCACGTCCTCGTCGAGCACGGCCGTGTAGACGACGGCCGGTAGCCGTTCGACCAGCTCGCGGTAGCGCGCCTCCGACTCCCGCAGTTCCCGCTGGGAGACGGCGAGGTCCCCGCGCAGCAGCTCGGCGGCGACCTCGATCTCGGCGAGCGGGTCCTCCCGTTCGGTGGGCGTCCACGGCGCACCCAGGTCACCCATCGCCAGGTGGGCGAGGAAGTCGGCGAGCCGGGAGACGCGGCCCTCCAGGTCGGCGATCGGCCGCTCACCGCCGGGCTCAGTCATCGCCCGCGTCCACCGCCGTGCCGCGCCGCCGGAGCCAGCGGAGCGCCTCCTCCTCGGAGGCGAAGTAGCGGACCGGGGTCTCTCCCCCGAGCAGGCGGAGGACCAGGCCCAGGCGCATCCGCTGCGCCCACGAGGCGCCCACGACCGCGACACCGGCGAAGCGGGTGCGGCGCAGGACCTCGAGCGCCGACCGACGGGCCCGCGGGAGTGAGCCGCCGGCATCGGTGACGTCGAGGACGACGCCGATCGGCTCGCTCGCGTCCGAGGCCAGGCCGCGCACCCGCTCGAGCATCGCCTCCATCTCCGCCGCATCCTGGTGTCCGCGGATCGCGACGCGCAGCACCCCATCGCGGATGGAGACCTCGTTCCTCACCGCGAACCTCCGGCGGCGCCGAAGGTCCGGTCGACCACCTCGAGGAGCTCGCGGACGTCGATCGGCTTGGTCAGGTAGTGGCTGGCGCCCGCGGCGAGGAGCTGCTCGGCGTTCCCGGGCGTCGCGTCGGCGCTCAGGATCACGACCGGGATCTCGCGGGTGGCCGGGTCTGCCCGCAGGCGCGCCAGCGCCTCCGCGCCGTCGAGGTCGGGCAGGTGCAGGTCGAGCAGGATCAGGTCGGGGCGGTGCTGCCGCGCGAGGTCGAGGCCCAGGCGTCCCTGCCCCGCCGTCAGGAGGCGCGTCCCGGGGCGGCGCTCCAGGATCCGCTCGAGGAGCCGTACGTTGGCCACGTTGTCCTCGATGTAGAGGAGCGTCCGCGCGCCCTCGCCCGGGCCGGCCGCCGTCCCCGCGGCCGCGGGCCCCGGCTCGCGCGCGGTCTCCCGCTCGCCGGGCTCCGCGGCGGTGGCCAACTCGATCCAGAAGGTGCTCCCCTCCCCGGGACGGCTCTCCGCGCCGAGCGTGCCGCCCATCGCCTCGACGAGCGCCTTCGTCAGGGCGAGGCCGAGCCCGGTGCCGTGGACCTCGGTCTGTTCGGCCCCCAGGCGGTCGAACGGCGAGAAGAGGCGGGCCATCTGCGCCTCGGTCATGCCGGGGCCCGTGTCGCGCACGAGGACCCGGAGGCGCCCGGGCGCGCCGGGCTCGACCGTCACCGTCACCGATCCCCCGTCGCGGTTGTACTTGACGGCGTTGGAGAGCAGGTTGAGGAGGCCCTGCTTGAGGCGCTGCCGGTCGGCCAGCACCCAGCGACCGTCGCCGGCGCGGACCTCGACGGCGATCGCCCGCTCGACCGCCATCGGCGCGACCAGTTCGGCCGCCTCGCGGACGGCGGCGGCCGTCTCGACCGGTTCGAGCGAGAGCTTGAACGTGCCGCCCTCGATCCGGCTGATGTCGAGCACCTCGTCGATCAGGTCGAGGAGGTGCCGGCCGCCGCGGAGGATCTGCGCCACCGCCTCGCGGCCTCCCGTGTCGAGGTCGTCGAGCTCGAGGAGCTGGGCGAAGCCGAGGATCGAGTTGAGGGGGGTCCGCAGTTCGTGGCTCATCCGCGAGAGGAACTGCGTCTTCGCCTCGCTCGCGCGCTCGGCGGCCTCCTGCGCGATCCGCGCCTCCACCGCCCGGACGCGGTCGGTGATGTCCGCGAAGGTGACGACGGCGCCGGTGATCTCGCCGTCGTCGCGGATCGGGGTGCTGTGGTATTCGACGCGGAAGCTCGTCCCGTCCTTCCGCCAGAAGACCTCGCCGCTGACGTGGCGTGCCTCGCCGTCGCGGAAGGCGGTGTAGATCGGGCACGCCTCGCGGGGATAAGGCGTGCCGTCCGGCCGCGTGTGGTGAGCGACGTCGTGCATCGAGCGGCCGATCAGTTCGCCCGCCTCCCAGCCGAGCAGGCTCGCCGCCGCCGGGTTGACGAAGGTCGTGCGGCCCTCGCGGTCGAGGCCGTAGATCCCGTCGCCGGCCGAGTCGAGGATCGACTGGTGGCGGTGCGTCAGCGCCGCCAGCGCCTCCTCGGCGCGACGGCGCTCCGCCAGCTCCTCGCGGGTCTGCTCGAGGAGCCGGGCGTTGACGATGGCGAGGGCGGCCCGGTCGGCGAGGTCCTGGGCGAAGGAGAGGTCATCGCCGTCGTACGGCAGACCCTCCCGGTCTCGATACAGGGCCAGGACCCCGATCACCTTCCCCTGGGCCCGCATCGGCACCATGAGCAGGCTGGCGATGCCCGCCTCGCGGACCCAGTCGCGGTACTCGGGCTTCGCCGCGGCGGCGAGGCGTTCCTGGTCGACGACCGGCATGAGGAGCGGCTCTCCGTCCTGCGCCACGCGCGCGGAGACACCCTCGTCGGTCCGCTGCGGGGTCGCGTCCAGGAGCCGGCGAAGCGCGTCCGCCCGCTCCGGATCGTGATGCTGGAGAGCGGCCAGCACCAGCCACCGTCCGTCGGCGGAGACCGTCCGGATCGTGCAGGCATCCCCGATCAGCTCGGCCAGGCGTCGGGCCGCGCCCTGGAGCGTGAGGCCGTAGTCGAGACCCAGGTCCGCCAGATTGCGGGAGAAGTCCGCCAGCGCGGCGGCGCGATCGGCGATCCGGGCGTCCCGCTCCGCCGCCTCCTGGAGCCGGCTCGCCATGCCGTCGAACGCCTCGCCGAGCCTTCCCAGCTCGTCCCGCCCGTGCGGCAGGCCGGTCCGTGCCGCCAGGTCGCCGGAGGCGAGCCGCGCAGTCGCCTGCTCGAGCGCGCGGATCGGCCGCGAGATCAGCGCCGAGCCGTACCACGCGGCGGCCAGTGCGACCAGCGCGACGAGGATCACCCAGAACAGGTTGCCGAGCAGGGTCCCGGTCGCCGCGGCGTCGACGAGGGCCGTGTCCAGGCCGACCGCCACGAAGATCGCCGGCGGATCACCCGCCGACCCGTGGGCGTACGTCCGTGCGACACCGTCCAGCCCGGTCAGCTCCTCGGTCGCCTCGTCCGCCGCATGCGCCCCGCGGAAGACGGCCGCTTCCGGGAGGCTCCTGCCGACCCAGGCGCCCGGGTCGGGGGTGCGGGCGAGGACCGTTCCCTGGCGGTCGAAGAGGGTGATCGCCGCGCCCCCGGGCAGATCGACCGCCTCGATCCGTCGCTGGATGGCATCCAGGTCGAGCGCCACGAAGACGACCGCGGCGATCTCCCCGTCCTCGAGCGCCGGGTAGCCGAAGTTGAGCGACCGCCGGCCGGTGATCCGCCCCACCTGGTACTCGCCGATGGCGAAGTCGCGTCCCCCGACGGCACCGGAGAACCAGGCCCGGTCGGCCGCGTTCACGGGGGCCGGCGGTGGGACCGCGCTGCAGAAGATATCCCCGGTCGGGGCGGCGGCGCCGATGTTGACGTAGTCCACGTAGCGGCCGAGCAGGTCGGCGAAGAGGCTGCTGCACGCCTCGGCGTCCATCGCCCGGACCGGCTCGAGGCGCGCCAGCGTGACGAGGAGCTGGCGGGCCCCGTCGACGATCCGCTCCTGGTCCGCGGCCAGGAGCCGCGCCAGGATCGTCGCGTCCGTGGCCGCGTCGCGCCGGGCGGACTCACGCTGCTGCCAAGCCTGGTAGCCCGCCAGGGCGAAGGCGGGCACCAGCGCGACCAGAACGAGACCGACCAGCCGGGCTCGCAGGCTGAAGCGGGTCGCGAGCCGGGCGATCATCGGCGCAGGGCCTCGCCTCCGGGACGAGGCGGCTCGCCTCGCCCGCCGGCTGTTTGCCGGGCTCGCGTCTCCATCGCGCGTACCCCCTTCGACCGTGGCTCACGCGCCCGCGGTTCCGACGGTTCGCCGGGACGCAGGCTGGCCGTGCTTCGGAGGCGCTGAACGTAGCCTCGCCTGGCCCCGGCGTCAAGGGCGGAGTGACCGAGCCGAACGGCACAGTGCGGTGACAGGCGCACCGGCAATCCCGGATGGACTTCCCGGCGCGACCGGGCCGTTGAGCCGGAGCGCGCGCGAGTGCGGAACCGCTAGTCCCGCAGTCGCGCCACCAATCCCTCCGCGTCCAGCGGTACTGGCGCCGCCCACCCGAGCGCCGCGGCGACAGCGGCCGCGGGCGGCAGGGCGAGGCCGGTCGAGGCGAGCGCCGCCGCGTTCCCCGGGGTGAAGACGGCTTCCGGCGCGCCGTCGAGGATGACCCGCCCCTCGCGCATCGCCACGACCCGCCGGAAGTGGCGCGCCGCGAACTCCATGTCGTGGGTGATGGCGATCACCGTCCGGCCCGCGGCGGCGAAGGCGTCGACGAGCGCCCCGACCCGCGCCATCCCCGGGCCGTCCTGGCCGGTCGTCGGCTCGTCGAGGACGAGGACCGCCGGGTCTATCGCCAGGACGGAGGCGAGAGCGACGAGCTTGCGCGCCGAGAGGTCGAGGTCGTACGGGTTGGTCGCCGACTCCCCCGTCAGGCCGACCGACTCGAGCGCCCGGGCGACCAGCCGATCGCGATCGGCCGCCGGCAGGCGCAGGTTGGACGGCCCGAAGGCGACCTCGCGCGCGACCGAGCGGTTGAAGAGCTGGTCGTCGGGGTCCTGGAAGACGAAGCCGACGGTCCGTGCCGCCTCCGCGACCGCGGTGCCGCGGAGGTCGCGGCCGCCGACGCGGACCCGCCCCTCGGCCGGGGCGAGGAGGCCGTTCAGGTGCTTGGCCAGGGTCGTCTTGCCCGACCCATTCCGGCCCACGATCGCGACCGTCTCGCCCGGCTCGATCGCCAGGTCGACGCCCCGCAGCGCCTCGACGCCGCCGGGGTAGCGGTGGACGAGGCCCTCGATCTCGATGGCGACCGGTGGCTGGTCGCGGACCGGCTGCCACGGGACGGCGGGAGGGGTCGGCGCCCCCGCGGCGCCGGCCGGAGGCGTTCGCGCGGCCCCAGGCGCGCCCGTCGCCCTCTGCCCGATGGCCGCCGCCAGGGCCGCCGGGTCGAAGCCGAGGCGCGGGTCGAGGCCCAGCGCTTCGGCGACCGCCACGAGCGTCGGGACGGCGCCGCCGAGCTGCCCCATCACCGCCGACCCGAGCGCCCGCCCCGGGGCATCGAGGGCGACCTGGCGCCCCGCGTCGAGGACGAGGCATCCGAACGCCCGCCCCAGGACGGCGGGCTTGTGCTCGGCGACGACGACGGTGATGCCGGCGTCCGCCCGCTCGTGGAGGAGCGCCGCGACCGCTTCGGTGCCGGCCGGGTCGAGCTGGGCGGTCGGCTCGTCGAGGACGAGGATCCCGGGTCCCATCACCAGGATCGAGGCGATGGCCACGCGTTGCTGCTCCCCGCCGGAGAGCGCCGCCGGAAGCCGCTCGGCCAGGTCGGCGATCCCCAGTTCCGCCAGCGCGCGGTCGATCCGCCCGTCCATCTCCTCGCGCGGCACGCCCAGGTTCTCCAGCCCGAAGGCGAGCTCCTCGCGGACGGTCGGTTTCGAGCTGGAGAGCTGGTTGGCCGGCGTAGCGAAGACGATGCCGACCTCCCGGATCAGCTCGGCCAGCGTCGCCGTGCGCGTCGGGCGCCCCGCCACGTCCACCTCGCCCTCGACGCGCGCCCGCACGACGCGCGGGATGAAGCCGGCGACCACCAGCGCGAGGGTCGACTTGCCCGCGCCGTTCCGGCCGGCGACGCCGAAGAACTCGCCGCGGCCCACCGCGAGGTCGATCCCCTCGAGCGCCGGCCGCGACCTCCCCGGGTAACGGACCCCGAGGCCGGTCAGGCGGAGGGCGGGAGGAGGCGCGCCGGTCATCGGATGGTCAGCGCGACGACGATCAGCCCGACGAACGCCGCCGCCAGCAACCAGCGCAGCGCCCGATCCGCCGGTGGGTCGGCGACGAGGCGATAGGCGGTCCGCGGCAGCCCGCTGCCGAAGCCGCGCGCCTCGAGCGCGAACGTCCGCTCGCGCACGTCGATCAGGGTCCCGAGCAGGAGCGGCCCGACCAGCGGCACGAGTGCGCGCAGTCGCCCCCCGATCGAACCCCCGATCGCCAGCCCGCGCGCCTGCTGCGCGTCGAGGATCGCCGCCGCCTTCGCCTGCAGGCGCGGCACCATCTGCACGGCCGAGAGGACGACGAAGGCGAGCCGCGCGCTGGCACCGCGTTGGACGAGTGCCTCCAGCAGGTCGTCGGCGAGCGTCGTGAAGAGGAAGAGGAGGAGCGCCTCGAGGACGACCAGGATCCGGCCGCCGCCGACCAGCCCCGCCTCGAGCCCCTCGCGGGTCAGCCGGATCGGCCCGAGGGCGAGCAGGAAGTCGTGCCCGCCCGGGAAGAAGAAGGCGTTGACGACGACGATCGAGACGAGGAGATAGAGCCCGACCCGGCTCGAACGCAGGAGGCCACCGAGGAGGCCGCAGCTCACCGCCCCGAGCCAGACCGCGGCGAGCAGCGCGAGCAACGCCGACGGTGGGAGGAGGAAGGCCGCCGCCAGCAGCCAGAACGCGGTCAGCAGCTTGGTCGTGGGGTGGCGCCGGTGGAGCCAGCTCGACCTGGGGCGGAAGTAGCCGGTCGCCGTCAGCACGGTCGCTCAGGCGCCGTCAGCGCGGGTCGGGGCCGGGCGCCGGCGGGTCGCACGGGTCGTGCCACTCCCAGTGGCAGGATCGCCCCGGTGTGAGGTGGCGCGACCTCGGAAGTGCCGCTTCGCGGCCGCCGGCGAGCGCGCTGTGTGCCGTTCTCGCCACTGGGAGTGGCAGCCCTCCCCGGAAGCGGGAGTCGGGTCGGCCGGTCGGCGCGCCGGCCCTCACCCGCGCGCGTCGGGCGCGATCACCTGGTCGCCCCGCGGGAAGAGCGTCTTCACGGTAAGCGGCAGGGCGGACAGGATGGCGAAGACGACCGTGTAGCTGAGCGTCTTGTCGAGCGGGTCGCTCGTCACACCCTGGGCGAACGCCGAGGCGAAGACGTTGAGCCCCGCGGCGCGATAGAGGACGACCAGGAGGTCGGTCCCGGCCCCGGTCACCCCCCCGTAGACGAACGCCGCGATCGGCGCCGAGATGATCGCGGCCACGATCCCGGTCGTCAGGCCGCCGATCCAGACCGGCAGGAGCGCGGCGAGCCGGGGGCTGTAGATCCACGTGCCGAAGAGGGCGCCGACGAGCCCGGCGAACGCCCAGGTGATGTAGAGCCCGGCGTGATCGGCGAGTGCGAGGGCGGTCAGGTCGACGCCGGGGAAGAAGTCCGGGTCGCTGCCGTCGAAGTGGCTGAAGTACCCGTTCGGAGCGAAGAGGAGGCGGAGGAGGCCGCCCAGGAAGAGCCAGCCCCAGGCGAACGTGGCGAGGGCGACGTTGCGTGTCGTCCGCTCGTCGATGGCGCGGACCCGCAGGATCCCCGCCCGCGCCCAGAGGCCGGCCATCAGCCCGATCACGCCGGCGACCGGGGCGAAGGCCGCGCTGGTCGGTCCGGCGCCACCGGGGATCGGAAGAAGCGACCAGAGCATGTTGGCAAAGATGCCCGTCGCGGCGCCCGCCCACGGCCCCGCCAGCACAGCGACCAGGACCGTGCCGATCGAGTCGAGGTAGATGGGGAGCTTGAGTGCGTAGACGATCGAGCCGGCGGCCACGTTGATAGCGATGGCGGCCGGGATGAGCGCCAGCGTCGCGGTGCTGAAGTCGCGGCTCCGGAAGGCGATCGCCACCACCAGCAGCAGGAACGCGCCGCCGATGGCGATGAGGATGGCCTGGTCGATGGGGATGCAGGCAGGCGCCACCTCCCCCTCGGCACAGACGCGCAACCAGCTGAGATCCCAGTTCATCGCTCCGTCCTCCTCACGTCTCCCTCGTACGAGCGCGCTGCCGCCAGCCCGCCGACGCGCTCGATGAATCGTGCCATGAACGCCTCGGCGTCGGCCTCGATCGCAACTTCAAGGTTCGGCGGCCGGCCCCAGGCCCGCCGCCAGTCGGTCACCGTCTCGCCGGTCGTATACGTGCCCCCCAACTCCACCTCGACCGTCAGCGCCTCCGTCCGGATCAGCCCAGGGTCGATGGCCGCGGCGAGCGCGAGCGGATCGTGGATGAAGGCGCCGCGGAAGCGGTCGTGGCGCGAGTGGAACTCCATGTAGAAGCGGAGCGCATCGCGCAGGTACCGTACCACCGGCGAATCGGGGGCGTGGGCGGCCAGCCGCTCAAGCTGATCGGGCGTGAGCTTGGCCCGCTCGGTCACGTCGAGGCCGAGAGCGATCGGGCGTGGCGGGAGGCCGGACGCCGCGCGCGCCTGCGCCACATCGGGCGCCCCGAAGGCGGTGATGACGACCGCCGCGGCCTCCGGGTCGACGCTGACGTTCCACTCGGTCGTCGGTGCGGTGTTCCCCGGGGAGCGATAGGCGCCGCCCATGATCACCAGCCGCCCCACGAGACGCGGCAGCTCCGGCTCGCGCAGGACCGCGACCGCCAGGTTGGTGAGGGGGGCGAGGGTGACGATGGTGAGCGCTTGCCCGTGGCGGCGGGCCGCGTCCACGATGACGTCGACGGCGTGGCGCGGGCTCAGGGCGGTCGAAGGTGGTGGCAGCTCGGCGTAGCCGATCCCCTTCGGCCCGTGCGTCTCGGGCGTGGTGCGCAGCGGCCGGACGAGCGGCGTCTCGCGCCCGAGGGCGACCTCGACCTCCGATCGGCCGGCCAGCTCGAGCACGGCCCGCGTGTTCTCGCCGACCTGGCGCGCCTCGACGTTCCCGGCAGTGCAGGTGACGGCGACGAGATCGACCTCGGGGGAGGCGCAGGCGTAGAGGAGGGCGAGGCTGTCATCGATGCCGGTGTCGACGTCGAGCAGGTAGGGCGCGCCCATCGCGTCCGAGGCTACCATGCACGGGCTGATGCTCGAACCCCGTACCCGCCTCTTCGGCGGTCTGATCGTGGCGGCCGCCGCCGCCTGCTTCAGCGTCAACGGCCCTTGGTCGCGCCTCGGCTACCGCGACGGGCTGGAGCCGCTCGGGCTGGTCACCTGGCGCGTCGGCCTCGGGGCGGCGGTGCTCCTCGGCTTCGTGCTGTGGCGGGCGTCGCGGGGCCGGCCGATCGCCTCGCCGCGGGCGCTTCCCGCGCGGGTCCGCGCGGGCCTGATCGCGGCGGGGGGCGCCACGTTCCTCTCCAACCTGCTCGTCTTCGCCGCCTTCGAGCGGATGACCGTCGCGATCGCGCTCCTCACCTTCTACACGTACCCGGTGATGGTGACGGTCGCTGTCGCGGCGCTCCACCGCGAGCGGCCCACGAGCGCGAAGCTGGTCGCTCTGGTGACGGCGCTCGTCGGCGTCGTGCTGGTGGTCGCCAGCGATGTCGATCCGGCCGAGGGGCTGCGCTTCGATGCGATCGGTTTCCTGCTGGCGCTCGGCGGGGCCGCCGCCCACACGAGCTTCGTGCTGCTGAGCCGGAACGGCTACCGGGGCGTGTCCTCGGAGCAGAGCGCCGCCTTCTTCCTCGCGTTCGCGTTCGTCGGTTTCGTCGCCCTGGCGGTCGCGGTGACCGCGCTCGGGGTGGCGCCGGGCGGGTGGGGGCAGCTCGCCTTCCCGCTGGAGCACGGGTCGGTGGTGCCGACGCTGGTCCTGCTGGGGGTCGTCGGCGGCGGTGCGCCGTACCTCCTCTACCTGGTCGGGCTGCGGATGATCGGCGCCATGCGGACCGCCATCCTGGCGATGCTTGAGCCGGTCGTGGCGGTGGCGATGGCGGCGATCCTGCTGGGCGAGTCGATCGCGCCGCTCGCCGTGGCCGGAGGCGCGCTGGTGCTCGGCGCCGGCGTGCTACTGCAGCGTGCGCCCGAGCCGTTCGCGGAGCCGGAGGTCGCGGAGCCGGAGGTCGCGGAGCCGGAGGTCGCGGAGCCGGAGGTCCCCATCGTCCGCCACGCCGCGGGCCCCGCGGACGGGGCAGGGTAGCCGGCGCGGGCCGGCTGCCTCGTGGCGGGGACGGCCGCCCAGTGCGCCGCCGCGCCGCCAGGGCCCTGCTACTGTGAGTGGCAGGATCTCGCCGCTGCGAGCGTGGCCGCTGCCGCCAACGCGCAGGATCGGCGGCCATCCCTCAGGCAGGAGGGCTCCGCTGCCACTGTGAGTGGCAAGGCCCCGCCGTCGCCCATCGCCCGGCCGCCGCGCGTCGCCCCGCCGTCGCGCCGCGAGCCCCGGCGAAGGCGGCCTTCCTGCGGACGCACCTGATCGGGAGATAAGCGGCAGGCATGAGCCCTCTGGTTCACTGCTGGTCGCATGCCTCGACGAAGACCCGGCAAGCCACCGGTCCGTCGCACCGACCTCACCTTCCGCGCGCTCCTCACGGCGATCGCCCGGGTCGTGAGAGAGACCCGGGAGGCGATCGGCTGGAGCCAGGCAGAGCTGGCGGCGCGGGCCCGGATCTCCCGCAGCATGGTCGCCAGGGTCGAGACGGGGAGCGCGAACGTGAGCCTGGTGGTCGCCGCGTCGCTGCTCGACGCGCTGGGGGTCCGCGTGCGCCTGGACTTCGACGTGCCGTTCCTCGTCGACCGTAGGCGCCAGCGGGAGCCGGCTCACGCACGCTGCATCGCCTACGCGCGGCGACGGCTCGAGCGAGCCGGCTGGCTTGTGGCGCAAGAGGTCGAGGTGGTTCACGGCCGGTCGCACGGCTGGATCGATCTCCCGGCGTTCGAGCCGGTCTCGCGTACGCTTGCGGTCAAGGAGATCAAGACGGAGCTTCCCGACCTGGGGGCGGTCGAGCGCACGCTGGCGTGGTACGAGCGGGAGGCCTGGGCGGCGACCCGGCGCCTCGGCTGGCACCCCCGGCTCGTGGTGTCGGGGCTCCTCGTCTTGGCGACCGAGGCGAACGACGAGCGGATCCTCGCCAATCGCGCCGCGCTCGCCGCCTCCTTCCCGGTGCGGGCACCGCTCCTCGCGGACCGGCTCGCCGACCCGAGAGGATCGTGGTCCGCTCGAGGGCGGTCGCTGGCGATGATCGACCCGCTGAGCCGGCGCGCCGCCTGGCTCCAGCGAACCCGCGCCGACGGCCGGCGGACGGTCGCGCACTACGCCGACTACGCCGACTTCATGAGGAAGTCACGGTCGAAGGCGGGGCGCCAGTAGTCGCCGTGTCCGGGCGGGTGGCGGCGCGGACATGCCGGCCGGTCGAGCTGGCCGGTCGGGTCCGCTCCACTGCCAGTACTGGAAGGGGCGAGGGCCGTCCGGCCACCGCTCGGCGTGGTAGCGGCGTGCGCCGCGAACCGGTCGGCGGGCGCGTGGCGCGCCGGGAACGGGTCGGCGGCCCCGCAGCGGTCGCGGCGTACACTCCGCCCAGTGACCGACGTCCACGCCACCCCCGCCACCGCCCCCGGCGCTACCGCCCCCGCCGCCCCCGACAACGCCCGCGACGAGCGCCTCGCCCCCGGCATGCCCGAGCTCCACCGCCAGGTGCGACCGGCGCCGGCGCTGCCGCCATCCCTCGCCGGCGCGCCGCCCCGCTCGGTGCCGGAGTGGCGCCCGACGCCGCTGCAGCCGCACTACATCAACGTCTCGGTCGTCGCCCTTGTCTGCGGCACGATCGCCATCTCGGCACTCGAGCTCGGCCAGCCGCTCGGCAGCGCCATCGTCAAGGTGCCGGTGCTGATCGGCGCACCGCTCCTCGCCCTGGCGATGGGCGACGCGACGTTACGGGTCTGGCGATCCGCCTGGGCGTGGATCCCCGTCGACCGCGGGCGCGGCCTCTTCCGCCTCGCCTGGGTCGGCGCCATGGCGGCCCTCTTCGCCGTCCTCGTCCTGGCGACGTGGCTCGTCCTGGCCGCATGACCCGCGGCAGCGGCCACCAGCCCCACCGCCACGATCGTCCGACCTGGGCCGCCGCCCTCCAGCAGCACTGCTCGAACTGCGGGGGACGCCTCGTCGTGGGCCCGGTGCCGGGCGACGATCGCGACCGCGCGCGCTGTCCCACCTGCGGCCACATCGCCTACCTCAACCCGCGGCTGGTCGTCGGCACGCTCCCCGTCGACGAGGCGGGCCGCGTCCACCTGATCCGCCGCGCCATCGAGCCGGGCTACGGCGGCTGGTCCTACCCCGGCGGCTTTCTCGAGATCGGCGAGACGGCCGAGGAGGGCGCCGCTCGCGAAACGCTGGAGGAGACCAGCCTGCGGGTCGAGCCGACCGGCCTGGTCGGCTTCTACTCCCGACCGGAGGCGGGCGTCGTGGTGGCGATCTACCTCGCCCGGATCGTCGGCGGCGAGCCGGTGCCGGGCGCCGAGGCGCTCGAGGTCCGCGCTTTCACGCCCGACGAGATCCCCTGGCCCGACATCGCCTTCCGCACGACCGAGTGGGCCCTCCGCGACTGGCTGGCGCGAGGCCCGCGGCCGGTGGGTGCGGAGACGCCGTGAACGCCGGCGTCATGCCCATCGCGTCGCCATCCCATCGCAGGGGGCTCGCTGCTCGCTACTGTCAGTGGCAGGATGCCGGCCGATCGAGCGTGGGAACGCAGTCGAACCGCCTCCTCGGCCGCTGAGCCACGCTCCGGATCCGCCCGTTTCACCACTGTGTGAGTGGCACGATGCCGGGGATCGGGAGAGGGTCAGTCGGGGAGATGCCGACGCCCGGGTCTCTCGCCTGGCCCCGCTCAGCGCGCGCCTCGCCCCGCCACCGAGGCCGCCGCCCAGGGTGCCGCTGGCTACTGCCAGTGGCAAGGTGCCGGAGATCGAGCGTGGCAGCGCGGCCGAACCGCCACTTCTGCCGCCCGACCACGCTCCGAGGCCGCCAGTTCGACCACTGCGAGTGGCACGGCGCCGAGGGAGCGTCCCGCGGGCGCGTCCCCCGTCCCCTGGCCCCGCCGCGACGCCTCAGCCCAGGTCGATGTAGACGTTCTTGAGCTCGGTGTAGAGCTCGAGTGCGTGCATCCCCAGCTCACGCCCGATGCCGCTCATCTTGTAGCCGCCGAAGGGCGCCTCGGTGTGGACCGAGCTGTTGCAGTTGATCGAGAGGACGCCCGACCTGACGGCACGCGCCGTCCGCAGCGCCTTCGAGATGTCGCGCGTCCAGATCGACCCGGAGAGGCCGTAGGGCGTCTCGTTGGCAAGCCGGATCGCCTCGTCGGCGGTGTCGAAGGGGATCACCGCCACGACCGGGCCGAAGATCTCCTCGCGGGCGATCCGCATGTCGTTGGTGACGTGGTCGAAGACGGTCGGCAGCAGGTAGGCGCCCGTCGCGAACTGCGGGCCCTCGGGCGGTCGGCCACCGACGACCAGCTCGGCCCCCTCCTCGAGGCCGGCCTGGATGTAGTCGACCACCCGCTCGCGCTGCTTGAAGCTGACGAGCGTGCCGACCTCGGTCGCGGGATCGGTCGGGTCGCCCACGACGACCTTCCGCGTCGCCTCGGCGAAGAGCTCCACGACCTTCCCGTGGACCGAGCGCTCGACCAGGATGCGGCTCCGCGCGCAGCAGTCCTGGCCGCAGTTGTCGAAGACGCTGTAGGGCGACTCGCGGGCGAAGCGCTCGAGGTCGGCGTCGGCGAAGACGATGTTGGGGCTCTTGCCGCCGAGCTCGAGCGAGACCTTCTTGACGTTGCCGGCGGCGAGCCGCATGATCTCCTGCCCCGTCGTCGTCTCCCCGGTGAAGGCGACCTTGCCGACGCCGCCGTGCGCCGCGATCGCCGCCCCGGCCGTGCCGCCGGGCCCGGTCACGACGTTCAGCACACCGGGCGGGAAGCCCGCCTCGAGGGCGAGCTCGCCGAGCCGGATCGCGGTGAGCGGCGAGTAGCTGGCGGGCTTCAGGATGGCGGTGTTGCCTGCCGCCAGCGCCGGCCCGAGCTTCCAGCTCGCCATCATCATGGGGAAGTTCCAGGGAACGATCAGCCCGACGACCCCGATCGGCTCGCGCAGCGTCAGGTCGAGGCCGGGCTTGGTGACGGGGATCGTCTCCCCGAAGACCTTGTTCGCGGCCCCCGCGTAGTACTCGAAGACGTTGGCCACGCTCTCCGCCTCGCCGCGGGACGAGGCGATCGGCTTGCCGATGTTGGCGGTCTCGAGCTGCGAGAGCTCCTCGAGGTGGTCGCGGACGAGGCCGGAGAAGCGGTGCAGCGCCCGACCGCGCTCGACCGCCGGCCACCTCGACCACTCGCCATCGAAGGCGCGCTGGGCGGCCTCGACCGCCCGATCGACGTCCGCCGCGCCGCCGAGCGGGGCGCGGGCGATGACGGTGTTCGTGGCGGGGTTGACGACGTCGAACGTCTGCCCGTCCAGCGCGTCGACGCGCTCGCCGCCGACGATCATCTTGGCGTCGAGGATCTGCGCGCCCGCCTCCGGGCGCGCCACGGGACTGGTCATCGGGCTCCTCCTGGGTACGGGGCCGATGATACGTCCCGATGTGGGCTGCGAAGCGGCGCGGCGGGGTGGCCCGCGGCGGCGCCTCCATCACGTTTACGACGGTTCGTCGTTCGACGAAGGTCGCGTGGCGCGGGGCGATCTCCGTCCGGCTCTCCGGTGGCGCGACCCCGCCCTCGTCCGACGCGCCCACGCTCGGCCGCGGCCGCGCCGCCGGTTCAGCGGGCCGCTCCGGGCCGGGTCCTGGGCCCTCTGACCGGCCCGCGCTTCCGTCGAACGACGGTGGGTCGTAAACGTGACGAACCGGTGGCGTCCCGGGAGATGTGCGGGGCGCGGCGGGCGGCGGTGCGGCAGGTCATGCGGACCTGGCCGGAGTGGCCGCAGGCCCGCGAGCATTGCCGCTCCTTCGCTCAGAGATGGATCCCGCCCGGCCCGCCATAGGCGTCGCGGTGCAGACGCTCGGCCGTCTCGAGGACGGTGTCGGCCGCCACGCCGAGGTGCTGCAGCACCACCTGTGCCAGCTCGATGCCGACCTCGACGCGAGCATCGGCGAAGTGGCGGACGCCCATCCGCGACAGCTG
>MGMJ01000014.1:0-37254 GCA_001794945.1 Chloroflexi bacterium GWC2_73_18 | reverse complement strand
GCGCGACCGCTCGGGCGACGGTTCGCCCCACGCGTCCGCCGCCCAGGATCACGACCTCCCCGATCGTCGCGGCTGCGGCCCCCTCGGCGCCGCCGTTCGTGGCGGCGCGCTGGTCGACGCGCAGCGCCAGGATGCTGCCTAGCCGGTAGGTGAGTGGCGCCAGGATGATCGACCCGACCGCCGTCCCGAGTACCAGGTTGTAGGCGTCGGGGGTGATCACCCCGAGCTCGAGGGCGTCGCTGGCGAGGATGAAGGAGAACTCGCCGACATGCGCGATCGCCGCCCCGGTGAGGATCGCCACGCGCGGTGGGGCACCCCCTCGGCGGGCCAGCGCCGCGCCGACGAGCGCCTTCCCGGGGACCGCGACCAGCAGCAGCACCGCGATGAGCGGCAGGCTGGCGCCGAGCGCCCCGGGATCGACCAGCATCCCGACCGACACGAAGAGGAGCACGACGAAGAGGTCCCGGAACGGCATCACCTCGGCTACGGCCTGGTGGGCGATCTCGGATTGCGAGATGAGCAGGCCCGCCACGAAGGCCCCGAGCGCGATGCTCAGCCCGAAGTACGCGCTGGAGATGAAGGCGGCGAGAAGCGCCGTGGAGACGACCGCGAGCAGGAAGAGCTCCCGCGAGCCGAGCGCCGCCACCGCGCGGAAGAGGAGCGGCACCAGTCGGGCGCCGGCGAAGAAGGCGACCCCCAGGAAGAGGAGGCTCTTCCCCAGCGCCACGACGAGCGGCCCTGCCAGGTCCCCGCTCTCCAGCGCAGGGAGAGTGACGATGAAAACGATCGTGACGAGGTCCTGCACGATCATCCAGCCGATGGCGATCCGGCCGTGCCGGGCGTCCTGTTCGCCCCGCTCCGAGAGCAGCTTGACCAGCACGACGGTGGAGCTGATCGCCACGGTCGCACCCAGCACCAGGGCGGCGCGCAGCTCGAAGCCGAACAGCGACATCAGCCCCGCCCCGGCGCCGAGGGTCAGCGCGATCTGGACGAGCGCACCCCCGACCGCCACCCGGCGGACCTGCCAGAGCTCCTCGAGCGAGAGCTCGATGCCGAGGGCGAAGAGGAGGAGGACCACGCCGATGTCGGCCAGCAGGGCGACCTGCTCGACGTCGCCGACGAAGCCCGGTGTGAACGGCCCGATCGCCACGCCGGCGAGCACATAGCCAACGATGGCGGGCTGGCCGAAGCGGGTGACCACCGCTCCCCCGAGCAGTGCCGCCGCCACGGCCACGCCCATGTCGAGCAGGAAGCGGAGGGCCGGCGAGAGCTCGGGGGCGAGCAGCGCGCCGAGATCGGGCATCGCCGGCCGATCATAACGGTCGCGGTGCGCGTTCCCCCGTCGTGGGCGCCCCGCGCGGCGCGGCCACGGCTCACCGTCGACGCTGAGGGCTCGGTCCGCGGCCGGCGCCCGTCGGCCGGGACCCGCGGCCGCTCCTTCACGTTCGGCGGACGACGGGCGTCGTAGATGCGATTGGGCGAGTCCCGGCCGCCGGTCCTGATCACCGCTCGACTGGGGATCGGGTGCGTTACCGGGGTCTTGGAGGTTGGGTCCGCCCGCCGGAGCGTCGGGCCGTTGCAGAGGCCGTGGATCGCGCCGCGCCCGCGATCAGCCGCGCTCGGCCGCGGAGGCCTCCGCCGGTCAGGTGCGCTCGGCCGCGACGAGCGCCGCGCCGATGATCCCGGCGTCGTTGCGCAGGCGGGCCGGCACGACCGGCGCGCGGACCGTCAGCAGCGGGATGAACTTCTCGGCCTGGCGGCTGATGCCGCCGCCGAGGATGAAGAGGTCGGGCCAGATCAGCCGGTCGAGGTGACGGAGGTAAGCGTCCAGGTCGGCCGCCCAGGCGGTCCAGCCGAGCTGCCTGCGGCTCTTGGCCGACGCGGCCGCCCGATGCTCCGCGTCCTCACCGCCCAGCTCGAGGTGCCCGAGCTCCAGGTTCGGCACGAGCCGGCCCTCGACGAAGAGCGCGGTGCCGATGCCGGTGCCCAGCGTCACGATCATGGCCACGCCGCGGTGTCCGGCGCCGGCGCCGAATCGCATCTCGGCGACGCCGGCCGCGTCGGCGTCATTGACGACGGTCACCGGCCGTCCGAGCGACGCGGAGATCCGCTCGACCGCGTGATAGCCGATCCACGCGTGGTCGATGTTGGCGGCGGTCATCGTGCGCCCGCCGACGACCGGCGTGGGGACGCCGATCCCCAGCGGCGCGGCGAGGGTCGACGACGTGGCGGCGGCGACCTCGGCGACCAGGCGGCCGATCTCCCAGGTCACCGTCTCGGGCGTGGACGGAGACGGCGTGCGGATCTCCAGTCGTGGCCCGCGCAGTCGGCCGGCGCGCAGGTCGACCGCCGCGGCGCGTAGCCAGGTGGCGCCCATGTCGACGCCGACGCCGACGGTGACCGCGCCGGGCCGCGCCGCCGCGCCGCGCGCCACCGCTAGACCTCACCGGTCTGGAAGAGCTCGCGCGCCCCGAAGCCCTTCCGCGACGCGGGCACCACGCACTCGTCGAGCATCGTGTCGTGGAGGCGGCGGAACTCCGGGTCGGCCATGTCGTCGCCCGCGCGCAGCTCGACGACGCCGATCGAGATGCGGTGGGAGTCGGGGGCGGGCGTCGGTTCGTCGCCTGCCGGATCGGCACGCTCGACCACGCCGCCAGTGTGGCGCAGTCCGATGCGTCGCGCCAGCCGGGGGGGGGCCGTTCGAGGTACGGAGAACGCCGTAGCGGGTTCCGAGACCTCTGGGCCATGGCGAGGCGTCGGCGCCCCTCGCAGACTCGCCCCTGAGGACCCGCACTTCCTGGTGGCGTGCCCGATCCCCACACGGCGGCAGCCCCGACAGAGAGAGACACTACCTTGTCCAGCGAGACCCAGGGGGACCGCCACCTGCGTTCGAGCGCGTCGCGCGCCGGGCAGCTGCCCGCCATGCGGGCCGCCGACGCCGAGTGGCTCCGCCGCTTCCTCGTCGCCTTTGCGCTGATCGCGTTCGCGTTCGCCGTCGTGGAGGCGGCGGCGTCCGTCGCGTTCGACAGCCACGGGGCCGGCCTGGCCGCCGGGTCCTCGCTGGCGACCGGCCTCGGGCTGCTGGGCGCCCGGGTGCTCGCGCGCCGCGGCGTCGTCGAGGGCCCCGTGCTTCTCGTCGCGGGATCGATGGTCGCCGCCGGACCGCTCTTCGCCCTCGCTATCTGGAGCCCGGTCGCGCTGGCGCTGGTTCCGCTCGTCGCCGTGGCGATCGGCTTCCGCTACCTGGGCCGCCGGGCGATCGCCCCGCTGGCGGCGATCGCATGGCTGGCCGCCCTGGTCACCACCGCGCTCCAGGAGTACCTGCCGCCGTACGAAGTCGCTCCCGGGGACGAGACCGCCCCGATCCGGATCGCCGCCGTCGGGGTGGCGGTGGCGGTCGTCTTCATCCTCGTGGGTGAAGCGCGTCGCCGGCTCCTCGATGCCCTCGCCGAGGCGACCGGCGCACGGGAGCAGGCGGCCGACGCGGAGGCTCGCCTGCGGCGCAGCTTCGACCTGCTGAACGCGGTCGCCGACGGGACGACCGACGCGATCTACGTCAAGGACCGCGGCGGGCGCTACCTCCTGGCCAACCGCGCCGCGGCAGCCGTCGTCGGACGGCGTCCCGAGGAGCTGATCGACCGCGACGACCGCGACCTCTTCCCCCCCGACGCGGCGGCGGCGTTCATGGCGGACGACCGCGCCACCATCGAGCGCGGGGAGACGCGGATCTTCGAGGAGGCCGTGTCGTTCGGGGGCGAGCCCCGCATCCACCTGACCACGAAGGGCGTCTACCGCGACGAGCGCGGCGAGGTCGCCGGTGTCTTCGGCGTCTCGCGGGACGTCACCGACCTGCGCCGCTCCGAAGAGCGGCTGCGCGAGGCGCAGCGGCTCGAGGCGGTCGGCCGGCTGGCGGGCGGGATCGCCCACTCGTTCAACAACCGGCTCCAGGCGATCGGGGGCCACGCCCAGATGCTGATGGCGGCCCTCGACCCGGCCGATCCGCGCCGGGAGGACGCGATCGCCATCAGGGAGGCGACCGACAGCGCGGCCCTCCTGACCCACCGCCTGCTCACCTTCAGCCGCCGGCAGCCGCAGGCCCCGCAGGTGGTCGGGCCGAACCCGGTCCTGGCGGATCTCGAGCCGCTGCTGCGCGGTCTCGTCGGCGAGGCGGTGAAGCTGTGGCTCGTCCTCGAGCCGACGGCCCCGGAGATCCTGATCGACCCCGCCCAGGTCGAGCGGCTCGTCGTGGAGCTCGTCCTCAACGCCCACGAGGCGATGCCCCATGGAGGCACCCTGACGGTCGCCTCCGGTACGGCGGCGCTCGACGCGGCAGCGGCGGCCGAGGTCGACCTGCCGGCCGGCGACTACGTCGCGCTGTCGGTCAGCGACACCGGGGCCGGGATGGACGAGGCGACCCGCGCCCGCGCCTTCGAGCCGTTCTTCACCACCAGGGCGTTCGGCGAGGGGGCGGGCATGGGGCTGGCGGCGGTGCACGGGGTCGCCCGTGGGGCTGGCGGCGGCGTCCGCCTCCAGAGCGAGCCGGGCCGCGGGACGACGGTCACGATCTACCTGCCGCCCGCCGCGGCGCGCGTCCCCGACGTCAGAAGTAGTTGACGCTGATCCCGCCGTCGACGACGAGGACCGAGCCGTTCGTCCAGCGCGACTCGTCGGAGGCAAGGTAGACGGCCGCCGAGACGACCTCCTCGGGCTTGCCGAAGCGCCCGGTCGGGTTGCGCGCCAGGCGGATCCGCTTCGCCTGCTCGTCCTTGAGGAGCCAGTCCATCAGCAGCGGCGTCTCGACCGGCCCGGGTGCGATCGCGTTGGAGCGAACCCCCCTTGGGGCGAACTGGACCGCGAGCGAGCGGGTCAGCGAGATGACCGCACCCTTGGACGCGGTGTAGGCGTCCTGCGGCACGCTGCAGCCGAGGAGCGCCACGAACGAGGCGACGTTGATGATCGAGCCCGACCCCTGCTCGACCATCCGTGGGATGGCGTACTTGCAGCCGAGGAAGATGCCCCGCACGTTGACCGCCATCACCCGGTCCCAGGTGGCGACGTCGGTGTCGATCACCGAGTGGTCGGCCTCGGGCATGATGCCGGCGTTGCTGTAGAGGCAGTCGACCCGGCCGTACGTCTCGACCGCGTGGTCGACCATCCGCTTCGCCTCGGCCTCGGCCGAGACGTCGACTTGCACGACGGACGCCTGGCCGCCCTCCCGCCCGACCAGCTCGGCCGTCTCGCGCCCGGCCGGCTCGTCGTAGTCGGCCACGACGACGCGGGCTCCCTCGCGGGCGAACATGAGCGCCGCGGTGCGGCCCATGCCGCTCCCCGCCCCGGTGATGATGCAGACCTTGTCCTGGAGTCGCATGGGTCCGTCGTTCCTTTCCTCGGGCCCGGCGAATCGCCAGGCCGGCGGTGGGCTCGCGTCGCGAGCCGCGGGCGGCGGAGCGCCGCGGGCCGCCACGTGGCGGTGGTTACCAGTGGTAGTGGCAGGATCGGCACGAATCGAGCGTGATGTGGGCAACGAGCCTCCCGTTCGGATCACCGGCCGCGCTCAGGATGGGCCCGTTCTGCCACTGCCAGTGGCATCGGCGTCGGGCACCCGCGCTCGGACCGGGTCGCCCGCGCCGCCCCTATCCCCGCTCGAGGTAGCGCGCGCGGTCCCAGGGGTGGACGATCGCGTCGTAGGTCTCCTGCTCGACGCGCGCGTAGTTGAGGTAGTGGTCGATCACGTCGTCGCCGAAGATCTCCCGGGCGGCCCGGCTCTCCTCGAGGACGTGGATCGCCTCGTACAGCGCCCGCGGCATCCGGTCGCAGCCGGTCGCCACGTAGCCGTTCCCCTTCGTCTCGGCCGGCGGCTCGATCCCCTGCTCGATGCCGCGCAGCCCCGCGCCCAGCACCGCGGCGAAGGCGAGGTACGGGTTCATGTCGCCGCCCGGCAGGCGCTCCTCGATGTGGAGCCCGTTCCCGTGCCCCACGATGCGGAACCCGGTCGTCCGGTTGTCGCGCCCCCACGTCACGTTGACGGGGGCCCAGCTCGCCACCGCGTAGCGCTTGTACGAGTTGACGGTCGGGGCGATGAAGACGGCCAGCTCGCGGGCGTACTTCATGACGCCGCCCAGGAACTGGCGCATCACCGCCGACATGCCATGGGGCTGCGCGCCGGGCTCCGGGAAGAGTGCCGTCTCGCCGTCGGGCGACCAGAGCGAGATGTGGATGTGGCCGCTCGAGCCGGTCCAGGTGTGGTCGGGCTTGGCCATGAAGGTGATCCCGTAGCCGTTTTGCCAGGCGATCTCCTTGGCCCCGTGCTTGAAGAGGGCGGTCCGGTCGGCCTGCTCGAGGACGTCCGAGTAGTGGATGTTGATCTCGTGCTGGCTGTTGGCCGCCTCGCCCTTGGAGAACTCCACCGGGATCCGCGCCGCGACCATCTGGTTGCGCAGCTGCCGGTAGAGCGGCTCGAGCTTGGCCGCCTGGAGGAGGTGGTAGTCCTCGTTGTAGTAGCCGACCGTCTCGATCCCGACGTAGCCCTTGCGGTGCATCTCCTCGAAGGAGTCCTTGAGGACGTAGAACTCGAGCTCCGAGCCGGCCAGCGGGCGGAGACCCATCGCCTGCGCCTTCTCGAACTGGCGCTTCAGGATCGAGCGCGGCGAGATGGGGATCTCGGCATGCGTCTCCCCGTCGACCGTGTCGGAAAGGACGAAGGCCGTCTTCTCCAGCCAGGGGAGGTAGCGGAGCGACGACCAGACCGGCTCCATGACCCAGTCGCCGTAGCCGGTCTCCCAGTTCATCAGCTTGTACCCGTCCGGGGTGTTCATCTCCATGTCGGTGCCCAGCAGGTAGGTGCAGAAGTGGGCGCCGTGGTCGATCACCCCGTCGAGGAACGCCTGGCCCTGGACGCGTTTCCCCATCAGCCGGCCCTGCATGTCGGTGAGGGCGACGACGATCGTGTCGACCTCCCCCGAACGGACCTTCGAGCGCAGTTGCTCGAGCTCGGGCGGCTCGGCGTGGCCGCCCCCGCGTGTCGCGTGCTCGCTCATGGTGCTCCTTCGACCTGCCTCCGCTGACGACGAATGATGCGCCTGTCGATGACGACGCGAGGGCCGGCCGGACGAGCCGGCCGGCCCTCGTCTAGCTGGTGGGAAGGGACGGTGACTACGCCTCTCGCAGGTGCTCCGCCGCCTCCTCGAACTCGCGCTCGATCTCGGTCAGCTCCGCCTCGCGACCCATGATGTGCGGGCCCATGAAGCGCTTCTTCGCCCAGGCGTAGTAGTAGACGAGGAGGAAGACGAAGAAGCCGACCATGAACGGCCAGCTGATGTTGCCCGAGGTCGGGAAGGCGAACAGGACCATCAGGACGGCCGTCCAGAAGAGGGCGGCCCAGGCGACCGGCCTCGACCAGCGGCCCAGGCTCCAGACCTGGTGACTCCGCCACTCGCTCGTCGTCAGGCCGAGGTAGATCACCACGCCGTAGGCGGCGTAGAGCAGGATCGTGCTGATGGCCGTCACGACGACGATCGCCACGCCGCCGCCGACCATGAAGGCCGCGGCCGTGAAGAGCCACGAGAAGACGACGATCGCACCGAGCGAGTTGGCTGGGGTCCGGTAGCGGTGCGAGACCTTCTTGAGCCAGCGGCTGCCGGGGATCCCGTCGTCGCGGCTGAAGGCGAAGAGCATCCGGCCGGCCGAGGCGATGGAGGAGAGGCCGCAGAGGCTCATCGCCACTGCGATCGCGGCGCCGAACCAGCTGCCCAGGGCCTCCAGGTTCGTCTCGAGGATGGAGATGACGGCAACGCCGCCACCGAAGTAGTACTGGCTCGACGCGGGGAACGTCTCGTCGGTCAGTTCCTTGGGGAAGAGCGTGCTCATGTCCGGCAGGTGGAGCGTCAGCGCGAAGAGGACGATGTAACCGACGATCGCCGAGACGGCGACCGAGAGGAAGACGCCCCACGCGGAACCGAGCCGCGCGCCGATCGTCTCCTCGGCGACGTGGGCCGAGGCGTCGTAGCCGGTATAGGTCCAGTTGGCCTGCAGGAGGCTGAAGAAGAAGGCGACCGGCAGGAAACCGAAGAGCACCGGGTACTGGCTTGCCGCCGGGAAGCCGATGTTGACCAGGCAGCTGCTCGGATCGTCGATCCAGCAGTCGATCGGCCAGCTGTTCGCCCACGAGCCGACGGTATCGAGCGGCGTCGTCGAGAAGAGGACGATGTCGGGATTGGTGGTCGTCGTCCACTGCGTGCCGAAGAGGAAAAGCGCGACGGCGATGGCGACGACGAAGACGATGTGCCACCAGACCGACAGGTCGTTGAGGAAGGCGACGACCCGGATGCCGCCGATGTTGAGGACCAACTGGACGAGCATCAGGACGCCCATGGTGACGACCTGGCCGGAGATGGGTCCGAAGGTCGCGGTGTTGAAGGTGCCGCCGAAGATCTTGTCGATGATCGTCCCGTTGATGAAGGCGGCAGCGGCGAAGTTGATGCCGGCGACGATGGCGATCTGGCCGCCCAGGTTGAGCCAGGCGGTCCACCAGCCCCAGTCCTTGTTCTTCATCTTGCTCGCCCAGTAGTAGAGGCCGCCGGCGGTCGGGTAGGCCGAGGCGACCTCCGCCATGGCGGCGGCGATGGCGAGGACGAAGATGGTGACGAGAGGCCAGCCGATCAGGCTCGCCGCGGTTCCTCCCCAGGCGAGCCCGTAGTCGTAGAGGATGATCGCGCCGGTGAGGATCGAGATGATGCTGAAGCTGATGGCGAAGTTGCTGAAGCCGCCCATCGAGCGGAACAGCTCCTGCGCGTAGCCCAGGCCGTGCAGCTCCCTGATGTCCTGGGCGATGGCCTGTTGGCGATCCTGCGGTGTGGGACCTCCGAGCATCGAAACCTCCCTCGATCTGGATGATCTCCTGGTTGACCGGCGCCGCCCAAGGCTTCCCCTCCCAGGGAGCCGGGGCGCCGGGATGACCGCGGGGGCGCGCGCCGCGAACCGCCACGGCCGCGGGATGGCCGGTCAGCCGGCCGGGCTGTCGGTGCGGGCGTCCTCCTCCTCACTGCGCGCGCGTTGGCGACCGACGTGGGACGCGGGTATGCGGGGGACTATAGCCCACCCGACGGGGCCGCCGCCAGTCGAATCGGCCTTCGGCCGCCGGTCGATTCGGCGGCCGGCGTCACCCCCGGCGCCGCGTGGGCGCCCCCCGCGCTCTCAGAAGATCCGTTTCGCGTCGGCGGGGACGTGGACCGTGAAGACGTCGTCGGCGATCGGCGCGTCGGGCTCCAGGTAGGTGACCTCGGCTCGCCGCGCGACCGCGTCGCCGGTCCGTTCCTCCAGCAGCATGACGACGCCGGTCGCCCGATCGACCCCGACGAGGATCGAGCGGTCGGCGCGGTCGTTCTCGCGGTGGCTGGCGCGAGGGTGGCGCGCCTCGAGCAGAAGCGCCTCGCGGCCGGCGATCGTCGCCTGGCCGACGAGCGCCACGGGGCCGCTCGCCAGGACGTTGCGCGTCAGGCCCTGCGGATGGACGAACGCCTCGGGGAGCGACTCCATCGGCAGCTCCGTGACGGGCGCGTAGACGCGGGAGGTGGCAGGGAGATCCGGGTCGTCGATCCCCTCCGGGATGTGGCGGTGCAGGCGCAGGGTCGTCACCCTGGTGGCCGCGTCGTAGGTGCGGACGTGCTCGCCATCGGAGAGCCAGACCTCGTAGACCGGCCGACCGTCCTCGCCCTCGGTCGTGGTGATCACCTTCGCTCGCTCGGGGTGGCGCAGCCACAGCTCGATCGTGCTCGTCCGCGGCCCGGCCGCCGTCTCGCGCCGGTCGACGATCCGCATCCGCAGCGTCGCGAAACGCCGCTCGGCGTCGCGCATGAAGGCGAAGAGCTCGTCGATGGCGGGAGCAGTGGCGGCGAGGGTGACGCGCTCGGGTCGCGGGATCAGCGCACGTGGATGGGCGGCCGTGGCAGGCGTGGGGGCGGCGCGCTCGTTCGGCTCGGCTCGGGCCCCGGGCAGCGTCGACATCGGCTGGCGATTGTAACTGGCCCGGGGGCTGCCCGACCCGCTCGCCAGCCCGTTGCCGCAGGTTTACGATCGGTGCTCGTTCGACGAACCGGCTCTGACACGGGAGGCGGCCGCGCGGCCGGCGATGAGCGGCCCCCGGAGGCCCGATCCGATCGACCCACGAGGGACGCGCGGCGGTATGGGTCCGCCGGCGGGCATCCGGCGGCACGTCTCCGGTGGCCGGCGACGCGGGACCATTCGTCGAACGACGGACAGTCGTAAACGGAGCAGAGCCGCGGGATCCGCCGGGGGAGGACGACGACTGGACTCGCGGCGAGCGCACGCCGACAATGACGAGCATGACGACATCGACCCGCGCGAGCCCGGCGCAACCACCGACCCCCCGCCCCGGTCTCCGCATCGAGAAGGACCCGCTCGGCTGGCTCGAGGTCCCGGCCGACGCCTACCACGGCGTCCAGACCGCCCGCGCCGTCGTAAATTTCCCGATCAGCGGCCGCCGCGGTCCGCACCCGGCCATGATTCGCGGCCTCCTCCAGGTGAAGAAGGCGGCGGCGCGCGCCAACCACGCCACGGGGCGCCTCCCCGACCATCTGCACGACGCGATCGTGCGCGCCGCGGACGAGGCGCTCGCCACCGGCGAGGCGGCGACACCCAGGACCGGTGAGCTGATCGGCAGCTTCGTCGTCGACCCCTACGGCTCGGGCGCCGGCACGAGCCACAACATGAACACCAACGAGGTGCTCGCCAACCGCGCCATCGAGCTCCTCGCCCTCGACGCCGGCGAGACGCCCGAGCAGGCGGCGACCCACCGCGGCGACTACCGGCGCGTCTCCCCCAACGACCACGTCAACATGGCGCAGTCGACCAACGACGTCATCCCCACCGCGATGCGCGTCGCCACGCTCGACCTGGTGCGCGACCTGCTGCCCGCCCTCGACGAGTTGATCGCCGCCCTCGACGCCAAGGCGGCCGAGTTCGACGACGTCCTCAAGTCGGGCCGCACGCACATGCAGGACGCGGTCCCGATCCGCCTCGGCCAGGAGTTCGCCGCCTGGGCGCTCACCCTGCGGCGGGCGCGCACGAACATCGGCTCCGCCGCGGAGTCGGCGAAGGAGCAGAACATCGGCGCGACGGCGGTGGGGACGGGGCTCAACGCCGAGCCGCGCTACATCGAGCTGGTGATCCGCTACCTGTCGGAGCAGACCGGCCACGAGCTGCGGACGGCCGAGTCGCTCGTCCAGGCGACCCAGTCGATGCGCCCCATGGTCGAGGTCTCGGCGGCCCTGCGCGGTCTCGCCGTCGACCTGATCAAGCTGTCGGAGGACCTGCGCCTCCTCTCGTCCGGGCCACGCACCGGCTTCGCCGAGATCGCCCTGCCGGCGGTCCAGCCCGGCTCCTCGATCATGCCCGGCAAGGTCAACCCGGTCATGGCCGAGACGCTCTCCATGGTCTGCTTCCACGTGATCGGCAACGACCTGGGCGTCGCCTGGGCCGCCTCGGCCGGGCAGCTCGAGCTCAACGTCATGATGCCGATGATCGCCTACGACACGCTCGAGTCGCTCCAGATGCTCGCCAACATGACCCGCGCCTTCGCCCAGTTCTGCGTCAGCGGTATCACTGTCGACCGGGAGCGCTGCGCGCTGCTGATGGAGGAGTCGAGCGCGCTGGCGACGCCGCTCGCGCCGTACCTCGGCTACGCGCTGGCGGCGGACATCTCGAAGGAGGCGGTGCGAACCGGCAAGACGATCCGCCAGCTCATCCTGGAGAAGGGGATCTTCACCGCCGAGGAGCTCGACCAGATCCTCGCGCCGCGCGAGCTGACCGAGCCGGGCGTGGCGGGTGGCTTCCGCTTCACGCCGCGGATGCCGGAGGGCTACGAGCCGCCGACCGGTCCGATCGGGACGGGCGGGTAGCCGGAGGTCTCCTGGAGGAGCCGGACCCGAGCGACGGGGCGGGGGGCGGCCCGCCGAAGCGGGCCCGAGCCGCCGGTACTCCTCGTGCCACTCCCCGTGGCAGGTCCGGTCGGTCGTGAGCGTCGATCGTCCTCGGAACGGCCCACTCCGCCGCCCGGCCCTACCGCCGCTGCCGCTTCTGCCAATCACAGTGGCACGATGGCGTCCGTGGTCGCTCCCCGCGCCGACCGGCCCCGTGGCCGCTCCCTGCGCCGACCAGCGCGGCCGGACCCAGCGGACGTCACGCCTCCGCGTCTGCCAGATCCGCGTACTCCGGGTATGCAGTCGGGGCACAGGCCGTGGCTGAAGCGCGCGTCGGAGCGCTCGCCGACGTACCGTTCGACGGGAAGCGAAGACCGAGCCCCGCAGGCGGCGGCGTTCCCCCGCGGCGAATGCCACTTCCCTACCAGCGCGCCGCGGCCCCCCGCGGGGGGCATCAGTCTCCACTCATCGGGCCCGCTACCGGCGCGTCATCAGGAAGCAGGCGTAGGGGCCGCGCGAGGGTTCCGGGAGGCGCTCGATCTCGAAGGCGTCGCCGAAGAGCGCCGTCTCCTCGCCCGGGGCGATCGCCGGCGAGAGCCTGGACGGGCCGCTGAAGCTGATTCGTGGCAGCTCTTCGGGCGCGGCGTAGAAGCACCAGAGGAGGAACTTCGCGCCGGGACGGGCGAGCCGCGTCGCCAGCTCCGCCATGGCGCGGCGTCCGTCGGCCCCGAGGTCGTCGAGCGTGCCGTAGTCGACGAGCAGGTCGAACGGGCCCTCGGCGCCCGGGACGGACGGCGCGGTGAGATCGCCGTGGACCCAGTGCGTCCGCTCGGCCACGCCACGGGTCGCCGCCAGCCGCGTCGCCTTACGCAGGGCGACCGGTGAGAAGTCGATGCCGGTCGCCGTGAAGCCGTGCTCGGCCAGGAAGACGGCGTTGGCACCGCTACCGCAGCCCAGGTCGACCGCCCGGCCCGGCGGAAGCGTCGCCGGCGCCAGGACCCCGGAGTTCACCAGCTCGACCAGCTCCGGGCGCGGGCCACCCTCCCACGGCGCGCCGAAGCGGTAGATCAGGTTGTAGAACCAGGCGCCCGGCATCGCCTCCTCCCGCGGTTGGATGGCGGCGATGATAGGCGCTGCGCGGGACCGACCGCTCGCTCCGACTACACTGCCGCCGATGGCGATCGACGGCGAGCTCTTCCGCAGGGTCCTCGGCTACTTCCCGACCGGCGTCGCGGTCGTGACCAGTCTCGCGACGCCGAACGGTGGCCGCGCGTCCGTCCCCTGGGGAACCACCGTCAACGCCTTCAGCAGCGTCTCGCTCGATCCGCCGCTCGTGCTCGTCTGCATCGGCCGCGAGCGCTCGATCCACCCGATCGTCCGTCGGAGCGGCCGCTTCGCCGTCAACATCCTGGCCGAGGACGCCCAGGCGCTCTCTGACTGCTTCGCCGGCGCCCCGGTGACGCCGTCGCGCGCCGAGTTCTGCGGCGCCTCCCACCACCCCGGCCCGTTCGGCCTGCCGATCCTCGACGCGGCGGTCGCCGCCTTCGAATGCAGCGTCGAGGCCGCCCACGACGCCGGCGACCACACGATCTTCATCGGGCGGGTCGAGTCGGCCGAGGCGCACACCGACCAGCCGGCCTTCCCGCTCCTCTACTACCGCGGGCACTACCTGCGGATCGAGCGCGCGGCGCCGGCCGACCTGCTCGGCAAGCCCGAGAGCTGACGCGGCGGTGGCGGGCCCGCCACGGACCGTCGAGGCGAACGGTCTCGCCATCGCCTACGTTGCCGAGGGCGCCGGCACGCCGCTGATCATGCTCCACGGCGCGACCTCGTCGGGGCGGGAGGACTGGGCGGCCCAGCTCCCCGCCTTCCGGCGGCACTTCCGGGTCCACCTCCCCGACGCGCGCGGCCACGCCGGGACGGCCTGGGACGTCGCCCGCGGCTGGTCGGCCGAGATGCTGGTGGACGACCTGGCCGCCTTCGCCGACGCGCTCGCGCTGGCGACCTTCCACCTCGTCGGCTTCTCGATGGGCGGCGGGACGGCGCTCCGATTCGCGATCCGCTCCCCGGAGCGGCTCCGCACGCTGGTGCTCGTCGGCGTCGACGTCCTGGCCGAGCCGCGCACCTCGGTCTCGCGCCGGCTTCTCGACCCGGAGCGGATCGAGCGCGACGACCCGGCCTGGGCGGCGGCCCTGGAACGGCGCCACGCGGCGCAGGGTCCGGGAGCGTGGCGGAGGCTCGCCGCGGCGATCGGCCGAGACATCGCCGAAGCTTCCGTTCCCACGCCGCGCGACCTGCGCCGGATCACCGCCCCGACGCTCGTCGTCGTTGGCGACCGCGACCCGTTCGTGCCCGTCTCGCACGCCGAGGCGCTCTGTCGCCAGCTCCCCGACGCGCGCCTCCTCGTCGTCCCGGACTGCGACCACCGCGTCCAGGTGGTCCGGCCCGGTCTCTTCAACGAGGCGTGCGCCGGCTTCTACCGGTCGACCGAGGGGGCCGCCCGCGCGCGGGCCGCCCGGGTCGGCCGCTCGCGCCCGACCGCCCATCCGCCGGGCGAGCGCCGCTGGTGAGCGCGATACTGTCGGCCGTGAGCGAGCCCGATCCCGTCCGCGTAGACCTCCCGGCCGTCGGCCCCGACGGCGCTGCCGTCGTCGGGGTGGCGCTCGTCACGATCGACCGTCCGCCGGTCAACGCCCTCGGCCTCGCTGTCATGGGCCGGCTCGTCGAGGAGCTCGAACGGCTCGACGCCGACGCGGCGTGTCGGTGCATCGTCCTCACCGGGGCGGGACGCGCCTTCTCGGCGGGCGCCGACATCCGCGAGATGGCCGCCCGGACGGCGCCCGGGCTGCTCGCGGACGATCCGTTCTCGCGCTGGGATCGGGTCCGCGGGATCCGCAAGCCGATCGTCGCCGCCGTGCACGGCTACGCCTTCGGGGGCGGCTGCGAGCTGGCGATGGCCTGCGACATGATCGTCGCGGCAGACGACGCCGTCTTCGGGCAGCCCGAGGTGAAGCTCGGGGTCATTCCCGGCGTCGGCGGGACGCAGCGGCTGACCCGCGCGCTCGGCAAGGCGCGGGCGATGGAGCTCGTCCTCACCGGGGCGAACCTGCCGGCGCGGGAGGCCGAGGCGCGGGGCCTGGTGACGCGGCTCGTCCCGGCTCGGGAGGTGGTGGCGGCCGCCCTGGAGTTGGCCGGCACGATCGCGGCGATGCCGCCGCTCGCCGTCATGGCGGCGAAGGAGGCGGTCAACGCGGCCTACGAGATGTCGCTCGGGGCCGGCGTCGCCCACGAGCGCCGCCTCTTCTACCTGCTCTTCGCCAGCGACGACCGGGTCGAGGGGATGGGCGCCTTCCTGGAGAAGCGCCGCCCCGAGTGGAAGGGGCGGTAGGGCCGCGGGAGGCCGAAAGGCGAGACGGGGGCGGCCGACAGGCGCGCCGCAAGGTCGAGGCGCTACCCTATGCGCAGTTGGGCGGCGCCCACCCGCCTCCATCCCGGCGTCACCGGGGGAGGGTCACGTGGAGAGGGACTGGTCCATGCGCGACACGGCCGACGACGCGACCGGCGAGGTGCGCGACCGCGCACCCGACCTCCTCGCCCCGATCGACGCGAACGCCCCGGTGAGCGGCCACCACGTTCCCGACGCTCCCGGGGCCCCCGCAGTGGCGACGGGGCACGACTGGGAGAGCGCCAGGGGACGCATCTACCCGCTCCTCCGACCGACCGGCACGGTCGGCATCCCGCTGGAGGAGGCGCTGACCGCCCCACCCACCATCGTCGCTGCCCACGGGTCCGCCCGCCCGATCGTGCGGGCCGGCCCCTGCGACCTCGTCGTGGTCTACGGCATGGCCGCCGGCGGGTACGACGTGCTCGTCAACCGGGACCATCTCCTCTCCTGGGGCGTCCTGGGCGCCGACGTCGAGGAGGCCGCCCTGGCCAACCTCGCCGCCTGGTCCCGCGAGGCGACCTGGGTCGAGGAGACATCCGGCAGCCGGCGGCTGGTCTCGTCGGCGACTGGCGAGGGCTACGACGCGGCGCGGATCCTCCTCCCAGAGGCGCGCGCCCACCTGGCGACGTCCCTGGCGGAAGGCCTGTCCGACCCGGCGAGGGCGCGCCTCCTCGTGGGTCTCCCCGAGCGGCATCTGCTGGTGGCGGGCGCGCTGCTGCCGGGCGACGACGAGTTCGCCACGCTCTTCCACGAGTTCCTCGTCGAGCAGTCCGGCGCCGCCGACGAGCCGGTCGACCGCCGCGTCTTCGAGCTGGTCGGCGGCGAGCTGATCGAGTTCGCGGGCTAGGGGGCCCCGCCACCAGCCGCCTTCTCTTCGTTACGACGGTCCGTCGTTCGACGGAACGGTTCGCGGTCGCCACGGCGCCGGTGGGCCCGTGACGAGGGCTGACGGCTCGTCCGCCGCGTCCCCGTGAGCGCGGCCCGACGGCGCTCCGGGGCGCGAGCCCCGCATTCCGGAGCGCCTGACCGAGCCAACGTGCCCGCCACGCTTCGTCGAACGACGGTCCGTCGCAGGCCTGACGAACCAGAGCGCCGTCAGCTGCCCCACCGGGTCCCGGAGCCAACGCGCGGCTTCGCGAGCCCTCTGGGGCAGCGAGGCGGCGAAAGTCTGCGCGTGCCGGGCGACCACCGCTCGGTTGGCCGGCGTGTCGCGCACGACCACCAGGCGCCCGACGGTCCGGGCCCGCCAGCCGCGCTGCGCGGCGAGGAGCGCCGGAACCACCCGGGCCTTCCGGTCGACGCCGGCGTGGAGATCCTGCACGTCGAGCACCCGGACCTTCACCTCGACGATCAGGAGCGCCATTCGCGTCGCGTGCCAGCCGACCACGTCCAACGAGCCTCTCTCCCCGAAGTGGTTGTACGAGTACTCGACGGTCACGTCCCAACCCTCCGCGCGCAGCATGGCCACGGCCGCCTCGACCAATCGGGCGTGCTCCTCATCGCAGGAGCCAGTACAACTCCCCGCCCCGCCAGCGCACCGTCACGGTGAGGGTGGCGTCGAGCGTCGCCGCGATGCGGCGCATCGTCGGCAGGCTGACCCGCTCGAGCCGGCCGCGCTCGACCAGCGAGACCGAGTCCTGGCTGACATCGGCGCGCTCTCCGATGTCCCCTGGCGGAGGCCCAGTCGCCGCCGCAGTGCTCAGAACGCGGCCCCGACCTGTTGATCGTCCATGGGCCGGATGATGGACGTCGGCCCTTCACCCCGACTTTGCTCACGCTTCACTGACTCTTCGATCGCTCGACCGGGCCGTGGCCTGGAGCACGCGCCTGCCGGCCAGGCCGCCAGTCGCTGGCCTGGCCCCCGCCCTGTTCGTCCGGCTTACGACGGACCATCGTTCGACGGATCGATCGACGGTCGGGTTGGTACTGCACCCGGAGGCGGGCCGCCGATCGCCAGCGTCGTCGAGGGTGGTCGCGCCTCGGGCGAGCGTCCGCTCGGGCCGCCGGGACGCGTTCCCGGGTCGCCAGCGCCTCTCGACATCCGTCGAACGACCGGCCGTCGTAGACGCGAAGAAGGCCGCCCGCGCGCCACCTGCCGGCCGCCCGCGCGCCACCTGCCGGCCGCCCGCCCGCTGGCGCCGCCTACAATCGCCCCATGAGCAGATCCCTCCACCGACCCGTCCGCGAGGCGTGGATCATCGACGCTGTCCGCACGCCCGTCGGCCGGTACGGCGGCGCGCTCGCGTCCGTCCGACCAGACGACCTGGCCGCCCTCGTCATCCGCGCCGTCGTCGACCGCACGAAGATCGACCCGAGCCTCATCGAGGATGTCGTCCTCGGCTGCGCCAACCAGGCGGGCGAGGACAACCGGAGCGTCGCCCGGATGGCGCTCCTCATCGCCGGGCTCCCGGTCGAGGTCGCCGGCCAGACGGTCAACCGGCTCTGCGGCTCAGGGCTCCAGGCGGTCAACACGGCGGCCCAGGCGATCATGGTCGGGGACGGCGACGTGCTGATCGCCGGCGGCGTCGAGTCGATGACCCGCGCGCCCTTCGTGATGCTCAAGCCGGAGACAGGCTACGACCGCGGCGACCGCGCGCTCGTGGACACGACCCTCGGCTGGCGTTTCGTCAATCCGAAGCTCGCCGCCATGCACCACCCCTACTCGATGGGCGAGACCGGCGAGAACGTGGCGGAGCGGTACCGGGTGAGCCGCGAGGAGCAGGACGCCTTCGCGTTGACGAGCCACCGGCGCGCCGTCGCGGCCTGGGAGGAGGGCCGCTTCGTCGACCAGGTCGTGCCGGTGACGATCCCCCAGCGGAAGGGCGACCCGATCGTCGTCGAACGCGACGAGCACCCCCGCTCCGACACGTCGCTCGAGGCGCTGGCGAAGCTGAGGGCCGTCTTCCGCGAGCCCGGCACCATCACCGCCGGCAACAGCTCGGGAATCAACGACGGCGCCTCGGCGCTCCTGCTCGCCGAGGCGGAGGCGGCCCGGCGGCTCGGGCTTCGCCCCATGGCGCGGGTCGTCTCGACCGCCGTCGCCGGCGTCGACCCGGCCGTGATGGGGATCGGGCCGATCCCGGCGACCCTCAGGGCGCTCGCCCGCGCCGGGCTGACTGTGGACGACCTCGACGTCATCGAGCTCAACGAGGCGTTCGCCAGCCAGTCGATCGAGTGCGTCCGCCAGCTCGGTCTCGACCCCGAGAAGGTGAACCCGAACGGCGGCGCGATCGCGCTTGGCCACCCGCTCGGCATGAGCGGCGCGCGCCTGATGACGATGCTCGTCCACGAGCTGCGCCGTCGCGGCGGCAGGTTCGGGCTGGCCACGATGTGCATCGGGGTGGGGCAGGGGATCGCCACCGTCGTCGAGCGGATCGACGAGTAGGGACGACGCGGCCGGGCGCCGCGCTCCGTCGACACGCTGGAGTAGCATCGCCCGTGTGAAGTCGCGCTGGCGTGCCCTCCTCACCGTCGTCGCCGTGGTCGGCGGCGGTGCGCTCGCCGCCTTCGCCATCGCCCTCGTCCGCCGCGCGCTCGGCCGGCGCGGTCCCGAGACCGAGCCGCCGACGCCGTCCACCCGATCGGCTGCTGCCGGGGTCGTCCCTGCCGAAGCCGCCCGGCCCGACCGACGACCGTCGGCCGGCGACCCGCCCGCTGCCACCTTCGACCTCGTCATCGGCGACGGCCGGACCCAGCTCCTCCCGCCCGATCTGCCGCCCGAACCGACCGTCGCCGAGCGGCTCATCCCGCACGTCCGCGATCCCGAAGAGGTGCTCGCCGCGGTCGTTCCCGGTGAGGCGGAGCGGCGGGCGGCCGACCCGTTCGCCGGCGCCGGCGGCCTCCGCCTGGCGATCGTCCTCGTGGTGGTGACGGTCGCGCTCGTCCTCGGCGTCCTGGCCGCCACCGGCCGGCTGGGGGTCTGACCTCGCGCCCCCCCCGCACGTTCAGGCTGGCGCCTGCGCCTCGGCCAGGACGACATCGAGCGGGCGGCCGGCGGCCAGCCGTTTCGACCAACCGGTCGAGGGCGCCACGCCGGTTCGCCCGACCTGGATCCCGACGAACCCGGCGGCCTCGAGCCCCGCGCGCAGCCGGTCCGCCGCGTCGTCCGGGGTGGCGCGGGCGTTGAGCACGATCCACAGCCGACCGCCGGGACGCAATGCCGCGCGCAAGCCGGCCAGGACGTCGGGCGCGCCGGCCTCGCTGAGCAGCCCGGCCAGGAGGCTCCCCCAGGGATACTCCACGCGCACTTCGTCGGCGCGGCCGGCCAGCTCCCGCGGGAGCGCCTCCGCGCTCGCCCGGACGAGCGCCAGGTTCGGCACGCCTCCACGCGACGCGTCCCGTCCGGCGCGCCGCCGGACGCGCGCCGCCATGTCGAGGTTCGCGTCGAGCCCGATCGCCAGCGTCTCGGGCTCCTTGCGTGCGAGGCGTGCGGTCGCCCGGCCGTCGCCGCAGCCGACGTCGAGGACGATGCGGCGATGCGGTCGCGCGAGGGCGGCGGCGAGGGCGGTGGCGTCGTCGTTCACGGCGCCCGATGCTCGACGCGGGCCGGGCCCGCTGTCAAGACGGCGCACTGACAGTTGTCGGCGGCCAGCGACAGACGGCGCGCCACCCGCCGTCGAAACGGCGCGTCGCCTCCCGTCCGGCCCGGATTTTCGCGCCGCTCTTGCCGAAACTCCGGGTCCCGGCGTAGGATGAGCGGGCCGGCGACGAAGCGCCGGCGCGGATCGACGACAAGGCGACGCAGACGCACAGAGGTCCCGAACCGGATGTTGAACACCGAGCCCCAGCTCCAGCCCCAGCCGGAGGTGACGCCTCCGCCGGTCACGCTCTCGGATGCTGCCGCCGGGAAGCTGCGCGAACTCACCGAGCAGGAGCAGAACCCCGCGATCGGCCTGCGGGTCTACGTCTACTCGGGCGGCTGCTCGGGCTTCCGCTACGGGATGATGCTGGAAGACCAGCCGACCGCCGACGACCTGACGGTCGAGTCGCAGGGCATCAGGGTCTACATCGACGACCAGAGTGTGCAGTACATCCAGGGCGCGGAGATCGACTACGTCGATACGCTGATGGGCGCCGGCTTCACCGTCAACAACCCGAACGCGGTGGCGGCCTGCGGCTGCGGCAGCAGCTTCCGGACGGCCGAGTCGGCCGGACAGCCGGGCGCCTGCCACCACTAGTCGGCCGACCTCGCGGGCCCGACCCGCCACCCGCCACCCTCCTCCTCCGACAGCCGCCGGCCCTCCCGGCGGCTGTCCTTGTCGCCATCGCGCGTCGGCGGTACGCTGACCGCTCCCGCCGCCCGCGGCCGGCGATCAGAGATGGAGGTCTCTCCGATGCTCTCCGACTTCCGGGCGTTCCTGCTCAAGACGAACGCGCTCGGCCTGGCGATCGGCGTCATCATCGGCGTCGCCCTCGGCAACGTCGTCAACTCGCTCGTGAACGACATCGTCATGCCGCCGATCGGCCTCCTCCTCGGGCGCGTCGACTTCAGCTCGCTGGTGATCGTGCTCCAGGCCGGGTCGGGCGACGCCGCCGAGGTGGCGATCCGCTGGGGCGCCTTCGTCAACGTCCTGATCAGCTTCGTCGTCGTCGCCTTCGCCGTGTTCTGGATCAACCGGACCTTCATCCGGGAGCCGCCGGCACCGCCGGCCCCGGCGACGAAGACCTGTCCCCACTGCCGCGAGTCGGTGCTCGCCGAGGCGACGAAGTGCCGGTACTGCGGGAGCCCGCTCCCCGAGTGACGGCGACCCCGGCCCGCCACGGGCTAGACTGACCGGCGGTGGAGATCCCCCTCTTCCCCCTCGCCACCGTCCTCTGCCCGGGCGGCCTGCTGCCGCTCCACGTCTTCGAGGAGCGCTACCGATCCCTGGTGGCGCGCTGCCTCGCCACGGGGGCGCCCTTCGGGGTCGTGCTGCTCTACCGCGGGTCCGCGGTGGAGGAAGGAGCGGTCCCGCTCGCCCCGGACGCGCTCGCCCCGCACGCGCTCGCCCCGCACGCGCTCGCCCCGGTCGGGACGCTGGCGGCGATCCGTGACGTGACCCGGCTGCCCGACGGCAGGATGGACCTGCTGGCGGTCGGCACGGCGCGTTTCCGCCTCCACGACGTCGAGGCCGGCCGCGAGCCCTATCTCGTCGGCCGTGTGACGCTGCTCGATGAGCCGGTCGGCGACCCGCAGGTCGCCCACCGCCTGGCGCGCGAGGCCGGCCGCCACTTCCGCGAGTACCTCGACCTCCGGCAGGTGGGTCAGCGGGCCCGCGAAGGCAGGCTCGGTGTCTTGTCGGCCGACTCGCCCGCTGCAGCCCGATCCGCCGGAGCCACCGCCGACTTACCCGGGACGGCCGAGCCGTCGCGCTCGACCGGCTCGTCGACATCGACCGACCGGACCGCCGCCATCGACGCGCTCGACCCGACCGCACTCGGCCACCTCCTCTCCGGCCTGGTCATCGTCGACCTGGCGACCCGCCAGGCGCTCCTCGAGGCGCCGACGACGGAGCTGCGGCTGCGGTCGCTCGACCGCCTGCTCCGTCGCGAGATCGAGCTGCTCGGGCGCGGGCTCCTGCCGCTGGTCGTCGGCCGCGCGTCCGACCGCTCCCGGGCCAACTAGGATCAGACTCTCAGGATCCGGGCCAGCTCGAAGGCCGGTACCTCCTCGAGCTGGTCGAATCGGCAGTCCGCCGGGCGGCGGTCCGGACGCCAGCGCAGGAATGTCGTGGCGTGACGGAAGCGCCGCCCCTGGAGATGGTCGAAGGCGACCTCGCAGACCCGTTCGACCCGCAGCGGCTCCCAGGAGAGATCGCGGTCGCGGTTCCAGCGGCTGGTCACGCCGGGCCGACGCTGTGGCGCGGCGCCTGCGTCGGTCCACGCGTCAGCCGGCCCGGCCCACGCCGCCCAGGGGTGGCCGCCACGCGCCGCCTCGCGCAGCGGCGCCAGCTCGGCGACGAGGGCGCGGCGCCGCTCCATGGTGAAGCTGGCGGTGATCCCGACGTGCTGGAGCGTCCCGCCCTCGTCGTAGAGGCCAAGGAGGAGCGATCCGATGAGCGTCCCCGGCCCCTCGCGGTGCCAGCGGAAGCCGGCCACGACGCAGTCGGCCGTGCGCGCGTGCTTCACCTTGACCATCGCTCGCTTCCCCGGCTGGTACGGGGCGTCGAGCCGCTTGGCGACGACGCCGTCGAGGCCGGCACCCTCGAAACGATCGAACCAGTCGAGGGCGACGTCGCGGTCGCGCGTCGCCGGCGTCAGGTGGACCGGGGCCGCGACGTCGGCGAGGGCTCGCTCGAGGCGTACACGCCGCTCCCCCTGGGGCGCGTGTCGCAGGTCCTCGTCGCCGAGGGCCAGCAGGTCCCAGGCCACGAAGCTGGCAGGCGTCGCGGCGGCGAGCATGGCGACTCGCGAGGCGGCCGGATGGATGCGCAGCAGGAGCGCCTCGAAGTCGAGGCCGCGCGGCCCGGGGATGACGATCTCCCCGTCGAGGACGCAACGCTCAGGGAGATCCGCCCGGAGCGCCGGCGCCAGCTCCGGGAAGTAGCGGTCGAGCGGCCGCAGGTCGCGGCTCTGGATGAACGTCTCGTCGCCGTCGCGAAAGACGATAGCGCGGAAGCCGTCCCACTTCGGCTCGTAGAGCCAGCCGTCGCCACCGGGGATCGCCGACGAGAGCTTGGCCAGCATCGGCTCGAGCGGCGGCTGGAAAGGGAGGCGGAAGGGACGGGTCGACACGCGCCGTACGATACGCCCCGCCCCGTCCGGAACGCCCGCCCGCCCGGCCCCGGGGCGCCTCCCTACTCCTCGGAGTAGCGCTCCTCCCTCCAGGGGTCGGCGCTGTTGTTGTACCCGTAGCGCTCCCAGAAGCCGAGGACGTCGTGGGTGAGGAACTCCAGGCCGCGCAACCACTTGGCGCTCTTCCAGAAGTAGCGCTTCGGCACGAAGAGGCGGAGGGGGTAGCCGTGCTCGGGCTCGAGGGGCCGTCCGTCGAAGGTGTCGGCCAGCAGGACGTCGCCGTCGTCCAGCACCTCGAGTGGCAGGTTGGCGGTGTAGCCCTGCTCGCAATGGGCGACCACGTGCGTCGCCGTCGGGCGCACCTGCGCCATCTCGAGGACGGCCTGGATCGGCACGCCCTCCCAGGTCGTGTCGAGCTTCGTCCATCGTGTGACGCAGTGGATGTCGGTGCGGACCGTCTTGCGCGGCAGCGCCCGGAACTGCTCCCAGGTGAGCCGGAACGGGCCGTAGACCTCGCCCCAGGCGCGGAAGTCCCAGGTCGCCAGGTCGGTGTTCGGCACCGAGCCGTAGTGGAGGACCGGGAACTTCTCGGTCACGTACTGGCCGGGCGGCACGCGCTGCCGCTGCTCGTCGGAGAGCCTGGGGCCGAGCAGCCTCTCGATCATGGGGTGAGTCGCCTCCTCGCGGGTCGTCTCCGTAGTGTACGTACGCAGCCGATCCTGTCCCGGATCGATGACGGGACGATGACCGACGGGGCCCGCGCGCGGCGGTTGCCGGTCTGCCGGTCGCGGTGCTAGCCTGCCGTCCCACAGCCGCCTGACATCCCCCACGGACGGCCGAGGGAGGTCTCCATGCTGCAGCTCTTCATGTTCCTGCACATCGGTGCGGCGATCGTCGCCTTCGGGCCGACGTTCGCGTTGTCCATCGTCGGGGCGATGAGCGGCAAGGAGCCGCAGCACGGCAACTTCGCGCTGCGCGTCGCCGAGCGGATCTCCACGCTGCTCGTCTACCCGTTCGCGCTCAGCCTGCCGGTGACCGGCGTCGGGCTCATCTACCTCGGGGAGGTCGACTGGACCCGGCCCTGGTTGCTCGTGGCGATCGTGCTCTACGTCATCGTCGCCGCCTACGCGCTCATCATCCAGCGGTCGGTCCTCCTGCGGATGATCACCCTGACGTCGCGAGGCCCGGGGGGCGGGCCGGCGCCGGGAGCCCCCGTGGGCCCGCCGCCCGGTGGAGCGCCCGGCGGCCCGCCGCCCGAGTTCCTTGCCCTGGTCAAGCGCTCGCAGCAGGGCGGCATGATCCTGGCCGTTCTTTTCGTGGCGATCCTGGCGCTGATGGTCTTCAAGCCGGGTGCCTGAGGCGGCCGGCCCGGGCGTGTCGCGGCCGGGCGGCCCCGTGTCGAGGGCGCAGCCCGAGAGGTTTCACGGGGTACGAAGCCCCTTCGTGTTACGCGGGGACGGCACGTCGGCCGGGCCGTCGGCATGTCGGCCGGGCCGTCGGCACCCCCGTTCACGAGTGACGGCGCGCCTCGCACCGCCCTGGGGGTCGCTCGGGAGCGGCCCACCCGCACGTAACACGAAGCCCTTTCGTATCCCGCGGAAACGCGGGGCCAGCGACGGCCCGACCCGGACCCCCGCGCCCTCGGGGCCAGCGCCGCCCCGTCGCCTCGACCCCCGGGCCGCGCCGACCTCGTCGTGATTGCGACGGACCGTCGTTCGACGAACGAACTCGCGCGGCCCGGCGGGCCCACGGACGACTGCGCGGCGCCCGAGATGGCTCCCCTGGCGGGCGGGCACTCGTGGGATACGGTCGCGCGAGCGCCGCGGAGGAACTCGGGCGGCGCCCGGGCCGTCCCGTGGCGACGTCGGAGTTCCGTCGAACGACCCACCGTCGTAAGCCGGAGGAGTCGGAGCCCCCGCGCGCGGTCCGCCCGCCCTCCGGGCCGCCCGATCCGCGACCCCGCCCTCTCCTATGCCTCGTCGAGCATCCGCGCGATGGCGCGCAGGATGAAGCGCGACGCCTCGGCGCTCTTGCCGCCGAGCTTCTGGCCCTCCACCTGGTCGAGGGCGGCGCGGAGATCGGCAAGCGCCCGGTCGACGAACGGCGTGCGCGCCAGTGCCTCCTCGGCGAAGGCCCGCTCGAGCCGCGCCATCGCCCGGCGCGCGAGATCGACGGCGTGCCCCTTCTCCTCGAGGATCGCCCGGAACTCCGCCCGCGCCGCTTCGGCGGCGGCGCCCGCGCTGGCCGTGACGCCCTCTCTCGGTCGCGCCGTTACGCGCCGCGGGCCGCCCGCGCGCCGCTCGGCGTCGCGGCTCGCAGGCTCGCCGGCGCGCCCCGTCCCCGCCCCGGGGCCCGTTCGCGCCACTCGTTCTCGAGCACGCTCATGATGATCTCGTCCCAGTAGCGCCCGTCGCGCCAGATCGCGTCGCGCAGCCGCCCGTCGACGCGGAAGCCGGCCTTGTCGTAGGAGCGGATGGCGCGCTCGTTGAACTCGAAGACCGACAGCCCGACGCGGTGGAGCCCGAGCCGCTCGAAGGCGAGTCGAAGCATCAGCTCGGTCGCCTCGGTGCCGTACCCGCGGCCCCAGGCGTCGCGCTCACCGATGGTGATGTGGTACATCACCGAGCCGTTCGACCCGTCGAGCTGGCTGAACGTCGTCGTCCCGATCAGCCGGTCGCCGGCGGCGAGGTGGATCGCGCCGGAGAGCGTCTCTGAGCTCAGGACGCGCGTCTCGAAGTAGCGCCGGATCTCGTCCGGCGACATCGGCTCGACGTGGTAGCGCGTCAGCCGCGCGATCTCCGGGTCTCCGTACCAGCGCAGGAAGGCGGTGAGGTTCTCCGGCCGATGGCGGCGCAGCACGACCGATCGCCCGTGGATCGGCTCGTCGCGCCAGTCCTCTCGCGCCATCTCCGCGCCTCCGGTCACAGGGAGCCGATGGTACCGCAGGCCGCGCGCTCGGGCGCCTCTCTGCGCCCCGGATAGACTCCGTCCATGCGCCGCTGGAGCGAGACCGCCGAGCGCGTCGCCGCCACGACGAGCAAGCTCGAGAAGACGCGTCTCCTGGCCGAGTACCTGGCCGGCCTCGCCCCGGAGGAGCTGCCGCTCGCCGCCGTCTACCTCTCCGGCCGTCCCTTCGCGGAGGCCGACCAGCGGGTCGCCGGGCTCGGCTGGGCGACCATCGTGACCGTCGCCGAAGCGCTCGTCGGTGCCCCGGCGCGCGCCCTCGCCGGTCACTACGACCGCTCGTCCGACCTGGGCCAGGCGGTCTCCGACCTTCTCGCCGAGGCGGCGTCGGCCGGGCGCTGGCGGGCGGCAAGCGAGCCGCCGGCGCTGGTCGAGGTGGGAGCCGCCTTCGACGGGATCGCCGCCGGCACGGGCGGCGGCGCCAGGGCCGACCGCTTCGCCGCCCTCCTCGCCCGATGCGATCCGCTCACCGCGAAGTACGTCGTCAAGGTACTGACCGGGGAGCTGCGGATCGGCCTGCGCGAGGGCCTGCTCGAGGACGCGATCGCCCGAGCCTTTGGGCGGCCGCTCGAGGCGGTCCGCTGGGCCGGCATGCTCCTGGGCGACGTCGGCCGGACGGCGCTCCTCGCCCGCGACGACCGCCTGGCGACCGCGCACATGACGCTCTTCCGCCCGCTTCGCTTCATGCTCGCCTCGCCGGCCGAGGACGCCGGCGAGATCATCGGGCGGCTCGGCAGCCCGGTCTGGGTCGAGGACAAGTACGACGGGATCCGGGCCCAGCTTCACAAACTCGGCGACCGCGTCCGCCTCTACAGCCGCGACCTCCACGACGTGACCGGGCAGTTCCCCGAGGTGGTCGAGGGGGCCGCCGCGCTCCCCTGGGACGGGATCCTCGACGGGGAGATCCTCGCCTTCCGTGACGGCGCGGTCCTGCCGTTCCTGCAGCTCCAGGTGCGGCTGGGACGGAAGGCGCCGTCCGAGGCGGTCCGCCGGTCGGTACCGGTCATCTACGTCGCCTTCGACGTGCTGGCGCGCGGGACGGGGCGCGATGGCCGGGCCCGACGGGGCGCGGCGGAGCCGCTCCTCGGCCTCCCCCTCCGCGAGCGGCGCGCCCGACTCGAACGGCTCGAGCTGCCGCCCGAGCGCTTCGCCCTCTCGCACCTGGTGAGGGTCGACGACCCCGCCGGTCTCGACACGGTCTTCACCGAGGCGCGCGCCCGCGGCAACGAGGGACTCATGGTGAAGGACCCCGAGAGCACCTACTCGGTCGGCCGGCGCGGCTACGGCTGGCTGAAGATGAAGAGGGCGCTGGCCACGCTCGACTGCGTCGTCGTCGGCGTCGAGGTCGGCCACGGCAGGCGCCACGGCGTCCTCTCCGACTATACGTTCGCGGTGCGCGACGTCGAGCGGGAGCGGCTGGTCACCATCGGCAAGGCCTACTCCGGGCTGACCGACGCGGAGATCGCCGAGATGACGCGCTGGTTCGAGGCGCACACGGTCGAGCGGCACGGGCGCTACCGGGTCGTCGAACCGAGCGTCGTCATCGAGGTCGCCTTCGACGTCATCCAGCGCTCGACCCGCCACCGGTCGGGCTTCGCACTCCGCTTCCCGCGCATCGTCCGGCTGCGGCCCGACAAGTCACCCGACGAGATCGACACCCTCGAGACGGTGCGTGCCCTCCACGACGGGCTCCAGCACGGGGCGCGCTTCCTCGTCACCTCGGCGGTTCGGGCGGGCGAGAACCGGTAGCGGCGGCCGGGCAGGCGCCCCCTGGGCCGCGTGGTGTTTCCAGCGCAACAACCAGGGGACCAGGATCCGCCGCCCGGTGCCGACGTGCACCGCGGATGTCGCGTCCGGCCGCGATGGACCATGACGCCGACCGGCCGCGGCCGCTATCCTTCGGGCATGTTCGGCCAGGTCGGTATGGAAACGCTCACCCCGGTCACCCTCTACACGGACAGCTACGTCGCCCGCGGGAGCGTGCGGACGCGCCAGCACCGCCTCTCGGACGTCCTCAACGGGGCGGAGCACGCGTTCCTCGTCCTCGAGGACGTCACGATCGACGAGTTCGGGTCGCGCGCCATGATCGAGCGGGCCCCGTTCGCCCAGATCAACCTCGAGACCGTCCTGTTCGGCGTCGCCGATACGCCGGTGCAGCCGATGCCCGAGCTGCGCACGATCAAGGTCCCCGAGCAGGCGCTCATCGTCGTGCCCCCGTTCCGCATCACCGGGCGGATCCACCTCGTCGCCGAGTACGACCTGCGCACGGGTCTCCACGAGCTGGTCGGGCGTTTCATCCCGATCACCGAGGCGACCTTCTGGTCCGACCGGCTGGGCGAGCCGCGGACCCACGCCCAGATGCTCGCCGTGAACCACTCCCGGGCCCACATCTTCGCGCCGTACGAGGAGCACGACGTCTGGGCGGGGCTCCCCGGGGCGACCGAGGAGGCCGTCGCGCCGTCGCCCGGCGCCGCGCCGGGCTCCGCTCCTGAGGAGGGTAGCGCCCCCGGCGCCTCGGCGTGGCCGGCGGCCGACCTGGCGGGCAGGTCGGGCGGCGAGGCAGGTTCGGGCGCCGAGGCAGGCCCGGTGAGCGAGGGCACCGTCTCGAACGACCCCTGGCGCGACCTCCCGCGCTGAGTCCCTAGCGCTCCACCGGCAGGTCGAGGCGGTTGCCCCACTCGGCCCAGCCGCCGTCGTAGACGGCGACGTCGTCGTAGCCGAGGAGGGCCAGCACCAGCGCCATCTTGGCCGCCCCGACGCCCGACCCGTCGTAGACGACGATGCGCCGGCCGCGCGTCAGCCCCGCCCCGTTGAGCGCCCGCCGGATCTCGTCGGGCGAGCGGAAGAGCCCCGTCCCCTGCGTCGTCATCCGGGCCACCGGGACGTTGAGCGCGCCCGGGATGTGCCCCAGCCGCCTGGCGTTGCCGCCCTGGCCGCGGTATTCGGCCGGCGCCCGCGTGTCCACCAGCTCGACGTCGTCGGCACCGAGGAGCGCGCGCACGTCGGAGGCGGTGAGCCGGATGCGCAGGTCGGCCCGCGGCGTGAAGGTCGCCGGCTCGGGTGTCACCAGCGCGTTCGAGGCCTCCAGTCCCTGCGCCTCCCAGCGGGGATAGCCGCCGTCGAGGACCCGTGCCGAGGTGAAGCCGTAGGCGCGCAGGCTCCACCAGACGCGCGCCGCGTAGAGGCTCGCCACATCGTCGTAGAGGACCCCCGTCGAGCCGTCCCCGATCCCGGCGCGGGCGACCGCCGCGGCGAACGCCTCCGGCCCGGCGAGCTGGACCGGGACGGGGTCGTCGCGATCGACCAGCTCGGTGGCCCAATCCAGGTGGGCGGCACCGGGCACGTGGCCGGTGGCGTAGACCTGCGACGCCGACCCGTCGGGACGCCAGCGGCAGTCGACGACGCGGATGCCCGGGCGGCCGAGGTTCTCGGCGAGCCACTCGACGCTGGCGAGCAGTTCCGGCCGGGCGTAGGTGGCGGGCATCGGCGGCTATCATAGCCGCCCCATGGTCTCCCCCTTCCTGCCCGAATCGGAGAAGGTCGCCGCCGTCCGCGCCGAGCTGCCGGCGACCGGCGCGGGGATCTACCTGAACACCGGCACCGCCGGACCGCTCCTTCTCGTCGCCGACGCGGCGATGCGCGAGACCGCCGAGCGCGAGCTGCGCGTCGGGCGGGCCGACCCGGCCGGCTGGGAGGAGGTCGAGCAACGGCGGGCCGAGGCGCGGGCGACGGTGGGAGCGATCGTCGGCGCGCCGGTTGGCAGCGTCGCCCTCACCCACTGCACCACCGACGGGATGAACGTCGCCACCTGGGCGATCGACTGGCGACCGGGCGACCGGGCGGTCACCAGCCGCTTCGAGCACCCCGGCGGCCTCGGGCCGCTCCTCACCGTGCGCGACCGGCTCGGCGTCGACCTCGAGCTGGCCGACCTGGGCGACGGCGGCGACGACGTGCGGACGCTCGCCGCCCTCGATCGGGCGATCATCCCCGGGACCCGCCTCGTCGCGCTCTCCCACGTCGCCTGGACGAACGGCGCGGTCCTGCCGATCGCCGAGATCGCCCGGCTCGCCCACGAGCGGGGCGCCAGGATCGCCGTCGACGGCGCGCAGTCGGCCGGGGCGATCCCGGTGGACGTGACCGCCCTCGGCGTCGACTTCTACGCCGTCCCGGGCCAGAAGTGGCTCCTCGGACCGGAGGGGACCGGCGCCCTCTACCTCGATCCGGCGAGCCTCGAGGCGGCCGCCCAGACGTTCGCCGGCTGGGGGACCTACTCGACCTGCCTCCCCGACGGTACGGCCGACCGCTGGCCCGACGCGCGACGCTTCGAGACGGCCGGCTTCCACGCCCCGTCGGTCGCCGGGTTCGCGCGGAGCGCCGGCTGGCTGGCGATGCATGTCGGGCTTGCGTGGGTCCAGGAGCGGGGCGCCCGACTGGCCCGGCTGGCGGCCGACCTGCTCGCCGCGGTGCCCGGTGTCACGCTCCTGACGCCGCGCGATCGGATGGCGACCCTAGTCACCTTCCGGGTCGCCGGCTGGCCGGCCGAGGCGCTCCGCGAGGAGCTGGGCCGGCGCGTCTTCGCCATCACCCGCACGATCGCGGCCCTCGACGCGCTGCGCATCAGCGTCGGCTTCTTCAACACCGACGAGGAGCTGCGCCGCTTCGTGGTCGCGGTGGGGGAGCTGGCGGCGACGACGCCCGATCGGCTGCCGCCGCGGCCGCCGCTGGCGATCCTCGCCGCCGACGAGGGATGAGCGGTTCGACGGGGAGTCCCGGAGGCGCGGACGGCCGTCCCGCGGCGTCCCGGGACGTCCGCCGGCGCTCCTGGTTCGTGATTCGCTGGCGCCAGTTCCGCAACGCGCCGCCGCCGGTGACCCGGGCGGTCGGGGCGAACCTCGCCGTGGCGCTCGTGCTGGGGCTGCTCCTCCTCGCCTACAACATGGCGGTGATCCGGGACCTCCGCCTCCCCGGCGGCGACCTGCGGACGGGGGCCGTGGCCGCCTACGTGCTGGTGGTCGTGCTCGCCGGGAGCCTCCTCACCTGGTGGCTCGTGCCCCGGCCGGCGGGGAGCGGCACGGCCCGCCGCCGTTCCGCCTGGAGCGGCGCGATCGGCTTCTTCGCCTCGCTGCCGATCGCCTACGTCGTGCTGGTCGCGCTCAGCCAGGTCGTCGAGCCCTGGCTCCTCGGCTGGTGCTGCTGAGGACCGCGACGCCCTGTCGAGCGTGCCGTCGCACCGGACTTGCGCCTGTCGGTGCGCGGGGGCACCATATTCTCGGTCCCTCCTGCCGTTCGGGGGGTGGCGGGCGACGGCGGGACATTGCTAGGATGGCGTCCGTCATCATCCAGTCCCTCTTTGTCGAGGGTCGATCAGAACGTGTCCGATCTCGGCGACATCGAGCAGACGTATGTCGCGATGCCCAAGCTCAAGGGGGCGCCGGCCTACTACACGCCCCCGCGGACGTACGCGCCTACGCCGCGCCCGGCCGACCCCGACGACCTGCCGCTCGAGGCGTTCATGACCGACGAGGAACGGGCTGCCGCGCAGGATCTCCGGCGCGGCGGTGCGGCGCGTCGCCCGGACGCCGACCAGCCCCTCCTCCGCCCCCGTGGCGGCACGCTCCGCTCGCTCGCCGCGCGCCTGCTCAAGAGCGCCTGAGGCGCTCCGTCGCCGGAGGGCGTCCCCGCGACCCGGGGCCGTAGTGCGTTGCATCGACGAGCGTCCGCGCCTGTGCCCGTGTCCCGGGGTCCGGGCTCCCATGCGTCAGATACGCATGCGGGGCGTGGTAGCGGCCGCTTCCCCCCGCCGGCGGGCTCCGCCAGGGTGCTCCACGCTCGCAGCCACCATCAGGCGGCCTCGAGCGGATCCCTGTCTGTCAGGATGAGCTGAGACACGCGTAGTAGCTCTCGTGATCCCTCCAGGGCGAGAAGGGACAGACCTGACGACCATGAGGTTGACGACCCTGACCATGGAGCGCGCCCATGATGAAGCCATGGGCGGCGACATCACCCTGCCCGAGCGACCGCAGCGGCGGAGCTTCACTGCCACCTACAAGCTCGCCGTCCTCACCGAGTACGACGGCGCCACCGACCCCGGCGCCAAGGGCGCCCTGCTGCGGCGCGAGGGCCTGTACTCCTCGCACATCGTGGAGTGGCGGCGGGCCCGGGACGCCGGTGCGATCGCCGGTCTGGCCGCCAGGCCGAGGCCAGCCAGGCTCACGCCCGAGGGGGCCGAGCTCGCCCGGGTCCGGCGGCGAGCCGAGCGGGCCGAGGCAGAGCTGGCGAAGACGCGCCTGGTGATCGAGATCCAGGGAAAAGCCTCCGAGCTCTTGGAGCGGCTGCTGGCCGAGAGCGACGACGATCCGAGGCAGCGGCGATGATCGAGTCCGCCTTCGCCGAGCTCGAGCCCGTGGTGGGGACGAAGGGAGCCTGCGCCGCGGTCGGTCGGCCGCGGGCCAGCCACTATCGGCGCTGCCGGCCGCCGCTCCTCGGGCCGGGCCGGCCCCGTCCCAGTCCGCCCAACGCCCTCTCGGGTGGCGAGCGCGGGGCCGTGCTCGACGCGCTCCACGAGCCGCGCTTCACCGACAAGGCGCCGGCCCAGGTCTGGGCCACCCTACTCGACGAGGGCATCTACCTCGGCTCGGAGTCGACGATGTACCGGCTGCTCCGGACCAACGGTGAGCTCAGGGAGCGCCGACGCCAGGCCAGCCATCCACCCCGGACGGTGCCCGAGCTCGTGGCGAGCCGGCCCACGGAGGTGTGGTCCTATGACGCGACCGCGCTGCGGGGTCCCGCGCGGGGCGTCAACTACGACCTGTTCGTGATGCTCGACATCTTCAGCCGCTACAGCCCCGGCTGGCTGGTGGTGGACCAGGAGTCGGCGCTCGTGGTCCGCTCGTGGATCGAGCAGGTCGTCGCGGCCCAGGGCACCATCCCGGCGGGCAGCCTCACGATCCATGCCGACCGGGGCTCCTCGATGACCTCGAAACCGGTCGCCGTGCTGCTCGCCGACCTCCGGATCGGCCGGACCCACTCTCGCCCGCACGTCTCCAACGACAATCCGTACTCCGAGGCCGGCTTCAAGACGCTCAAGTACTGCCCGAGCTTCCCCGGCCGCTTCGGCTCGCTGGCGGATGCCCGGGCGTTCGCCGACACCTTCTTCGAGCACTACAACCATCACCACCGCCACAGCGGGATCGGCTACCACACCCCGGCCTCGATCCACTTCGGGACCGCCGCCGAGGTCCGGGCCGGCCGAGCCGCCGTCCTCGATGCCGCCTACGCCGCCCATCCCGAACGGTTTGTCCGCCGACCGCCGACCCCACCCTCGCTGCCCGGCCCGGCCTGGATCAACAAGCCCAAGGAAGAGGAGGACGCACAGAAGATCTCGTGAGCGCGTGTCTCAGGGGACTTGACAGGTTCCGGAGCGCCGCGCATGCAAGAGCCTACGCATGCCATCGTGTCGGTCGATCGCTCTGATCGTCACCCCAGCGTGGCGCCGCCTACCCGATGACGAACCAGGCCACCTTGACGGCGCTGGTGGCGGCGGCGGTGAGGTAGATGGTGAAGGTGTCGGCGGCGGTGTTCACCGCCACCCGCTTCACCGTCGTCGCCCCGCCGGCGTTGCCCATCAGGGTGCAGAGGATCTTTGAGCTGCTGGTGAGATCGACCCCCGGCGTCACCGTCTTGCTCGACGTGCCGCTGCCGATGGTGGCCAGGCCGGCCGTCTTGAAGGTGACCCGGCCCTCGGCGTGGAGGGCCTTGCCGGAGGGCCCGGCGCTGAAATAGCCGCCGATGCCCGTGCCGGCGTAGCCGTTGACCCCCCGCCCGCTGGTGGCCACCCCGTTGACGCCGCGCCCCGCCGTCGTTTGCCCCGTCACCCCCCGCGCGCTGGCGTCCTGGGCGGCGCGACCGTAGACGCCGGTCTTGGGCGGGGCGGTGGGGAGCGGATCGCCGCCGGCCCCGCTGTAGCCGAGCAGGCCGGTGGCGTTCGCCATGGACTGCCCGACCGTGGCCGCCTTGTCCGCGTATGCACGGCCATAGACGCCGGTGTTCGAGTCGCTGGCGCCGTGGACGCCATAGCTCGAACTGCTGTACCCGTAGACCCCGTAGCCCGAGCTGCTGTACCCGTAGACGCCGGTGCCCCAGGTACTGTTGGCCCAGAAGACGGTGTCGGAGGTGGTCAAGTTCTCGATCTTGGTCGTCGTGGTGGCTGTGTTGGTGCCGCCCAGCACGACACTGACGGCGCGGGCCGGGAGGGGGCGGCCCAGGGCCTGCGCCGCCAGGGCGGCGAGCGAGCCCGCCGTGGCGGCGAGGAGGACGCGGCGGGAGCGGGGGGTGACGGTATCGATGGCCATGGCGCGGGACCCTCCTTGCGCTGTCGGGCGCGGCAACGCCCAGCGGGCGGGCCGGTCTCGCCAGTGGCTCGGCGCGGGCCCGGCGGCCGAGTGAGGACCGCGCGTCATCGCCTCCCGCGAAGAAGGTTCTATTTACCGGCCCGCTTCTGGGTTCTGGCCAGAGCCGTTCGGCCCGCCGCCCGGATCTGCCGCGAACGAGCACGCGGCCCCGAGCCTCATCGTCCGGGACGAAGACGGACAGCGAATCGTCGAGGCAAGGGGCGGTTCCCAGTGACGCCCGTCCCCGACCTTCAAGTGCACGAACAGGTGCTCGTCCCGCTCGCCTTGGATCTGCGCGACGCTCAGGTTCCGAAATACTCCGCGTTCGTGGTCGGAGAGGAAGACCAGGATCGGCCCACCGAGGTCAAAGCGCGCCGGGCGTGGTCCTCCCGCGAGTCAGACGTCCGCCGTGCGCAGCCGCCGTTCGGCGAGCGCCGCGGCGCCGTCGGCGTCGCCGAGGAGGTCGAGCGCCGCGGCACGGGCCAGGTCGGCCAGGTCTGCCGCCTGGGCGGGAGCCAGGGCGCGGGCGGCGGTGCGGAGGGCGTCAAGGTCAAGCTCGGGCCGCCCCCGCCGGCCGGGCCTCTCGGGCGGCGACACCGCCAGCGAGCCGCCGAGGGCGGCGAGCCGTTCGGCCTGCTCGCGCAGCGCCTGCCAGTCCCGGGCGGCGTCGGGGAAGAGGGCGGGGTGGCCGTCGAGGTAGCGGCGCTCCAGGAGCCCGCGAGCCTCCTCGGTGGCATAGAGCTCGGTCAGCAGGTCCGCGACCGCGCCGCACCAGGCGCGCCAGCGTTCGGGGAGCGTGCCGGCCGGTGCCCGCCCGCCGGCGGCAGCGTCGGCGGCCGCGAGCTCGGCCTCCAGGGTGAGCGCTCGCCACTGCCAGAAGAGGGCGGCATGGCGCAGGCCCTCCAGCCGCGTCGTCTCCTCGGCGGCGCGGTTCAACTGGATGACGAATTCGACCAGGAAGACGGCGCCGCGGACGGCCTGCCGGGCGGCCTGGCGCACCGCCTCGCGGGGCTGTCCCCGCATCGCCTGCAGTACCGCTGCCTCGGCCTGCTCCGGCACGCGCACCAGCGGCGCGGCGGAGAGGGGCTGGTCGAGGAGCCAGGTGACGTAGGCGGGCAGCGAGCCGAAGCGATGAGCTTCCTCCAGCCAGAGCAGGATGGCGGCCGTGGGGCAGAGGGCACCATCGAGCCTGGCCAGGCGCCGCGCGGCGGTCACCGCCCCACGTCCCCGAAGGCCGACGCGTCATCGAGCGCGCTGGTGGCGGCTGGCGGTGCGGGGGCCAGGCGGACCGCCGCCTCCAGCGCGCTGAGCCGGTCCTCGAACTCGCCCGCCTCGAGGAGCTTGGCCGCGGCCAGGGCGGCGGCGACGAGGGCGCGGACGCGGGCGATCGAGTTCTCCAGCCCCAGGGCGTCGACCGCGGCGATCTCGAGGATGCGGCGGATGGCGGCGATGCTGCCCAGGCCGGCGAAGTCGTAGGCGCCCATGAGCGTCTTCTCGCGCCGCCGGCGCAGCCCACCGAGGCGGCGGGCTTCGGCCGCTTCTTCGGCCTTCTCCGGCGAGTGGGCGAAGCAGAAGGGCTCGTCGTGCAGGGGCGCCGCCCGGCAGGGTCGCCCGTCGGGCATCGGGAAGGTGCAGCGGGGGACTACCATGGGCCGCTCCTGCTGGTCGCCCCGACTAGCGTCGACCAGCTCTGCTGGTCACCGCCGGTTGGTAGTCACGACGGCCGGTCCGCCACGATCAGGCCATCGTGTGGGGGATGGTGGCGGCGCGGATCTCGGCCAGCAGGCCCTCCATGGCCGCGATGAGCTGGTCCAGCTCCTCCTCGCTCATGTCGTCGTCGGCCGGGTCGTCGTCCGCCGGTGGCCGCCCGGGGCGCGCCGGCTCCGGAGGCGCGGGAGCCGGTCGTCCCAGCGCCGCCGCTGGCAGGCGGCGGCGGGCGGTCAGGACGAGGCGGACCAGGCGATCGCGGCCTGCCCCGCGGCGATCCCGGGCGCCGAAGCCCAGGGCGCCGTCGGGGGAGAGTTCCGGCAGCATCACGGCTCGCTCCCGGGCTCGGCCTCGCGGCGGGCGAGCTCCTCGTCGAGGAGGTGCGCCACGAGGCCCCGCTCCTCCCAGCTGAGGCGCATGAGGAAGTGGTCGTGCCAGGCGCGGTACCGTTGGGCCACGCTCGGCGGGGCCGGCCGGTCGCGCTCGGGGGCGATCCGTCGGGCGGTCAGGAAGACCTCCCCGAACTCGCCGCGCAGCGTCGACTGCCGCGGGACCGTCAGGTCGGGCTCGACCGCGGGCGGTCGCTCAGCCATCGATCCGCACCGCCTCGTCGCCACTGAAGCGCTCCCAGCGGCGGAGGGCGACCTCGACGCAGACGGGATCGATCTCGAGGGCGAGGCAGCGGGTGCCGGTGCGCTCGGCGGCGATGAGGCAGGTGCCCGAGCCCAGGAACGGGTCGTAGACGGCCTCGCCCGGTCGCAGGTGGTTGCGAATGGGGGTCTCGAAGAGCGGGAGCGGCTTCTGCGTCGGATGGTCCTCTTCGCCTCCGATGAGCCGGCCATGATCATCTTGGGACTCGGCGCCCGCCAGACCGTAGCCTGGTCGCGGGAGCCGAGGAACTTCACCTTCGCCCCGGCGCGGCGGACGACCCAGCAGGGCTCGTGCGCCCAGTGGTACCAGGAGCGCCCGATGGCGAAGAGGCCCTTGTCCCAGATGACCTGGCTGACGATCTCGAAGCCGATGCGCTCCCGACCCGCGGCCACCTCGGCGGCGTGCTGGCCGGCGTGCCACACGTAGCCGACAGTGAGGCTGGGCACCA
>MGMJ01000013.1:1729-15914 GCA_001794945.1 Chloroflexi bacterium GWC2_73_18 | reverse complement strand
CCGCCCAGGCGCTTCCCGCGACGAGGCCGTCGAGGAGCGGTCGTCCGGCGTCGAGGGCCACCGCGATCGCTGCCGTCACGGCGTCGCCCGCGCCGACCGGATTGACGGCGCGGAGCGCGGGTGGCCGCACCTCGAAGTGGCTCCCGTCGGCGAGCCAGGCGCGGAGACCGCGGACGCCGCCGGTCACCACCAGGTTCGCCGGCTCGGGTGCCAGGCGGCGTCCCTCGGCGAACGACCGCTCCGCGTCGCCGTCGCCGCGCGCCTCGGCGAGCTCGGCGGCGTTCACCTTGGCGACCGCCGGGGCAAGGCGCAGCGCGGCGTCGAGGAGCGTCCCGGTGGCGTCGACGACCGATCCCGCACCCCGCCGCTCGCCCAGTACCGCCAGCTTCCCGAGGAGCGACGGCGAGATCCCTCGGGGCAGGCTCCCCGCCAGGACGAGCAGGCCGCCCCGCCGCAGACGCTGGCGGAGGAGCGCCAGGAGCGCCTCCAGCTCGGCCGGCGAGGGAGCGATCCCAGGCCCGTTGAAGACGGTCGCCCCACCCTCGCCGTCGAGGATGGTGACGTCGGTGCGCGACGCCGCGGCGGTGAGCACCACGTCGCAGCCGGCGCCCGCGTCGCCGCAGGCCGCCTCCACCTCGGTCGCCAGGCCGGCGTCGGCGAGCGCCACGAGGTGGCTCTCCCCGCCCATCAGGGCAGCGAAGCGCGCCACGTTGAGCGGCTTGCCGGCCGGCCGCAGAAGCGTCGCCTCGGCGCGAGCCACGGCGCCGGGCGACCAGCCGGGCGCCAGGACGATCGCCTCGCGGGCGGTGTTGAGCGACGGGACCACGATCACGGCGCGACGATGGTACGACGGGGCTCGGCCCCGGAATCGGACGGCCGGCCCTCGAGGGCCGGCCGTCCGGACATTGCGGCGCGCGCCCCTCAGCCGCCGAGCGGCTTGGTCGGGCAGGCGTTGAGGTCGGCCGGGTAGACCCACGACAGGGCATCCGGCGAGTCCACGTTCTCCTTGGTGATGGCGAAGAGCGGCGTCGGGTTGTCGTGCTTGACGCTCGTGGTGTCGATCTCCTTGCGGATCGCCTGGGCGACCAGCTTGACCGAGTAGTAGCCCTGGTTGAAGGGCGCCTGGGCGATCAGCGCGTCGTAGACGCCGCCCTTGAGGTCGGCGATCTGGCTGGGCGCCGAGTCGAAGGCGACCAGCTTGACGACGCCCTGCTTGCCCGCCGCCTTGAGCGCCGAGGCGGCGCCGAGCGCGGCCGACTCGTGGGTGGCGTAGACGCCGGCGAGGTCGGGGTTGGCCGTGAGGGCGGCCGAGACCCCGTCCGACGCCTTGGCGGTGTCGGTCCCGGGGTAGACGTAGGGCAGGACGTCGGCGCCCTGGGCGGCCATGGTGTCCTTGAAGCCGTCGGCGCGGCCGCCGATGTCCGGGAGGCCCGGCGAGAGGTGGAGGACCAGGTACTTCCCCTTGCCGCCGGTCAGCTTGATCATCGCCTCGGCGGCCGCCTTGCCGCCGCCGTAGTGGTCGGACTGCAGGTTCTGCAGCTCGACCGCCTTGCCGAGCGGCGCGTCGACGGTGACGACCGGCTTCCCCTTGCCCATCAGGTCGGTGATCTCGGCGATCAACGCATCCGGGTCGGTCGGCGCGATCACCCAGCCGTCCGGGTCGGTCGCCTTGGCTGCATCGATGAACGGCCGCTGCTCGTTGATGTCCCAGTTGCGCGGGCCGGTCCAGTTGAGGTCGACGTTGAACTCCTTGGCCGCCGCCTTGGCGCCGCACTCCATGCCGGTGTAGAAGGTGATCCCGATCTGCCCGGCGATGAAGGCGACGCTGACCGTCTCCTGGGCGGGCGCGGTCGGCGTCCCGCCGGCCGGCGTCGCGGCAGGCGTGGGCGTGGCGCCACCCTGGCAGGCCGTCACCAGCAGGACCGCCACGACGCTCAGCGCGCCGAGCCGGAACCTTCTCATCCTGTCTCGCATCCTGCGAACCTCCTCCTCATCTGCGATGCCGTTTGCCTTGGTTCCTCGCCCCCGGCGTCGTCGGTCTCCCAGCTCGTCCCTCCTAGCTCGATCGCTCGCGACGGCGCTGGTCGAAGTAGACGGCGAGGATCAGGATCACCCCGACCGCCACGAACTGGTAGAAGGGCTCCACCCGCATGATCACCAGCCCGTTGCCGAGCATGACCGGGATCAGCGTCCCGAGCAGCGAACCGCCGACCGAGGCGATCCCGCCGAAGAGGCTCGTCCCGCCGATCACCACCGCGGCGATCGCAGCCAGGTTGTCGCTCTGGTGGCCGACCACGTTGGTGCTCGCGTTGCGCGCCAGGTCGAAGACGGCGGCGACGCCGACGAGCGCGCCCATGAGCACGAAGAGCTTGACCAGGTGGGCGTCCACGTCGATGCCGGCGCGGATCGCGGCCTCGCGCGAGGAGCCGATCGCCAGCGTGCGCAGCCCGAAGCGCGTCCGGCGCAACACCCACCAGAAGAAGCCGGCGACGACGAGGGCGACGACCAGCGGGTAGGGGATGACGCCGAGGAACTTGGCGGCGCCGAAGCCCGACTGGAGCTGGTCCGGCACGAACGGCACGTTGGCCGCACTGGTCAGGATCAGCGCCACGCCGTAGGCGATCCCCGACGTGGCGAGGGTGACGATGAACGAGTTGAGCCGAAGACGCGTCACCAGCAGGCCGTTGAGCAGGCCGATGCCGGCGCCCGCCCCGATCGCCACGACGATCCCGGCGGTCACCGCCAGCGCCAGGTTCGGGTACTCGCCGCGCGCCACCTGCTCGGTCGTACCGCCGAGGGCGACGATCGTCTTGGCCGAGAGGACGGAGGCGAGGATCAGGCTGAAGCCGATCGAGAGGTCGAGCTGGGCGGCCCCGATCAGGAACGTCATGCCGATCGCCAGCAGCATGATCTGCGAGGCGTTGAGGCCGATGGTGAGCAGGTTGTCCGCCTTGACGAAGACGTTGTTGGGGCTCACGAGCCCGAAGAGGATCGCGATCGCCACGATGACGGCGCCGATCCAGAACGCGGTCGAGCCGCGCGCGAGGGCGAGCCAGCCCTCGCGGATCTCGGGCTCCGGCGCCCCGATCGTCTCCTCCGCCCCGGCCGCGGCAGCGATCTCGAGCGCCTCCTCGCGCGTCACGCGGCGACCTCCTCGCCGAGCATCAGCCCGATCACATCCGCCAGCTTGACGGCCCCCGCGTCGAGCTCGGTGATGACGCGGCCGTGGCGCATCACGGCGATCCGGTGCGCCACGCTCAGCATGCGCGGGATATCGTGCGAGATGACGAGGACCGCGAGGCCCCGGGCGGCCGCCGCCTTGACCGTCTCGTAGACGATCGCCGATTGCATGGGACCGAGGGCCGCCGTCGGCTCGTCCATCAGGACCGCCGTCGTCGCCCAGTTGATGGCGCGCGCCACGGCGAGCGCCTGCCGCTGCCCGCCGGACAGGTTGCGTACCGGGACGTTCAGGTTCCGGACGTTGATCCCGAGTCGGCCGAGGGCGGCGCGCGTCTCGACGTGCATGGCGCCCCGCTCCAGCACGCCGAACCAGCCCTGCCAGCCGCCGGCGATCGCCTCCCGGCCGAGGAAGAGGTTGTCGGCGACGGAGAGGTCGGGGGCGAGCGCCAGGTCCTGGTAGACCGTGTAGACGCCCAGTTCGTGGGCGTGGCGGGTCGACTGGACCCTCACCGGTTCGTCCCAGAAGCGGAGCTCGCCGTCGTCCGGGGCGAGCGCGCCGCAGATGATCTTGGTGAGGGTCGACTTGCCGGCCCCGTTGTCGCCGACCAGGGCGAGGATCTGGCCCGGGCGGAGGACCAGGTCGGCACCGCGCAACGCCTCGAGGTGCCCGAAGTGCTTGACGATGCCGGTCGCCCGGATGGCGACCTCGGACCCGGGGACGGCGGTCATGCAGCGATCACGCGCGCGCCCTCCTCCCCCTAGCGACAGGGACGGGAGCGATGGTACCGCCGGCCGTCAACGGGCCTCCTCCGACGCGTGCAGGCGGTGCCGGGAGCCTCGCGACCCCCGGGTGCGCCTGTAAGATGTTTGACATCTTATCGGTACTGTCAAGGCGCCCGGCACGGTCGATGTACACTGCGGCGCGTTCGCGGATGCGCCACCGGGCCCAAGGCGAGGAGTGGATGAGATGGCACTGCGCGTGCTCTACGCGGGCGATTCCGAGATCGAGGTCGTCAACGTCTACAAGGGCTTCGACAGCTACTCCTTCAGCCGCTACATGGACGACTCGACCTGGCTGCAGGAGGCGCTCGCCACCGCCGGCGACATCGAGTGCCGGCACCTGGGGATCATGGAGGTCCTGCCGTCCTTCCCCGGCTCCCTGGAGGAGATGCAGGCTTGGGACGTCATCATCCTGAGCGACGTCGGCACCAACAACCTGGCGCTCTACCCGTCGTTCCGGCCGCCCCACGCGGCGCCGATGGGACCCAACCGCCTCGACAACCTGAGACGGTACGTCGAGACCGGCGGCGGTCTCCTGATGTGCGGCGGCTACCTCTCCTTCTCCGGGATCAGCGGCCGCGCCGGCTACGCCGGCACGCCGGTCGAGGCGGTCCTGCCGGTCCTCTCCGAGCGCGGCTTTGACGACCGCGTGGAGATGGTCCAGGGCTACCGGATGGCGCTCACCGAGGCGGGTCGCGGGCACCCGATGACGCAGGGCCTGCGCTGGGACGCGGACTACCTGCTGCTCGGTTACAACCGGGTCCGGGAGCACGCCTCGGCCGCCGTCCTCGCCGAGTACGACGGCGACCCGCAGATCGCCGTCCGGGAGGTCGGTCGCGGGCGGTCGATGATCTTCGCCTCGGACGTGGCGCCGCACTGGGCCGGGACGTTCATCCACTGGCCCGACTACGCCGCGTTCTGGATCCGCGCCATCCGCTGGCTCGCCCGGCAGATCTAGGCGCGCCGGGTCGCGCGGCGTGGACGCGCTGCTGCTGGGAGTGGACATCGGCACCTCCAGCTCGAAGGGGGTGCTGACCGATCCGGCCGGGCGGATCGTCGCCCGCGCGGAGCGTCCCCACGGGCTCTCGCTGCCGCGACCCGGCTGGGCGGAGCACGACGCCGAGGCGGTCTGGTGGAGCGACTTCGTGGCGATCGCCCGGGAGCTGCTGGCGGCGGCGCTCGACCCGGTCGCCGCCGTCGCGGTGAGCGGGATCGGTCCCTGCCTGCTCCCCGTCGACGAGGAGGACCGGCCGCTCCGGCCGGCGATCCTCTACGGCATCGACACGCGCGCCACGGCCGAGATCGCGGAGCTGACCGGGCGCTACGGGGCGGAGCGGATCCTGGAGCGCGGCGGCTCGCCCCTGACGAGCCAGGCGGTCGGCCCCAAGCTCCTCTGGCTCCGCCGCCACGAGCCGCAGATCTGGGCGCGGACGCGGCGCTTCTTCATGGCCAGCTCCTTCATCGTCCGCCGCCTCACCGGCGAGTACGTCCTCGACCACCACTCGGCCAGCCAGTGCGACCCCCTCTACGCGATCGACGAGGAACGCTGGGTCGCCGACTGGGCGGCCGAGATCGCGCCGGGCCTGGAGCTGCCACGCCTCTGCTGGCCGGCCGAGGTGGCGGGCCGGGTGAGCGCGCCGGGCGCCGCCGCGACGGGGATCCCGGCCGGGACGCCGGTCGCCGCCGGCACGATCGACGCCTGGGCGGAGGCGGCGAGCGCGGGCGTCCGCGCCCCGGGCGACACGATGCTGATGTACGGCACGACGATGTTCATTGTCGAGGCGGTCGCCGCCCTTCGCCCGCACCCCGCCATGTGGGGGACCGCCGGCATCTTCCCCGGCTCGCGCACCCTGGCGGCGGGGATGGCCACCTCGGGGGCGTTGACCGGCTGGTTTCGCTCGATCGCCGGCGAGCCGCCGTACGAGACGCTCCTGGCCGAAGCCGAGCGGGTGCCGGCCGGCGCCGACGGGCTGGTCGTCCTGCCCTCGATCGCCGGCGAGCCGCCGTACGAGACGCTCCTGGCCGAAGCCGAGCGGGTGCCGGCCGGCGCCGACGGGCTGGTCGTCCTGCCCTACTTCGCCGGCGAGCGGACGCCCCTCTTCGACCCCGAGGCGCGCGGCCTGGTCCTGGGCCTCACGCTCAGCCACGGCCGCGGCCACCTCTACCGCGCGCTCCTGGAGGCGACCGCCTTCGGGGTCCGGCACATCCTCGAGACGATGGCCGGCGGCGGCGCCGCGCCGAGCCGGCTGATCGCCGTCGGCGGCGGGACGCGGGGCGGCCTGTGGACACGGATCGTCTCCGACGTGACCGGGCGGCCCCAGGAGCTGCCCCGCGAAACGATCGGTGCCAGCCACGGCGACGCGCTCCTCGCCGCCATCGCCGCGGGACTCGCCTTCCCGGAGACGCCGTGGAACGAGCGCCAGGCGATCGTCTCGCCCGACCCCGCGCTGGCCGGGCGCTACGACGCGCTCTACGACATCTACCGCTCGCTCTACCCGGCGACGCGCGCCCAGACCCACGCCCTGGCGCGCCTCCAGGCCGAGGGCGCCACGGAACGCGCGAACTAGCCGGCCGGGATCCGCGCACGCGTGACCCTCCTCGGGCTCGACGTCGGCACCGCCGCCTGCAAGGGGCTCCTTCTCGACCCGGGCGAGGGGATCACCGGCACGGCGCGGCGCGACTACCCGCTCTCCTTCCCCGCCCCCGGGCGGGTGGAGCTCGACCCGGGCCTCGTCTGGGACGCCGTCCGCGACGTCGTCGGCGAGCTGGCGGCCCGCGCGGGCGCGGCGGGCCGGCCGGTGCGGGCACTCACCTTCTCGGTCTCCTGCGACGAGGCGGTGGCCGTCGACGCGGAAGGTCGGGCCCTCGGCCCCTGCATCATGGCGCTCGACACGCGCTCGTCGGCCGAAGCGGAGCGGTTCGAGCGGACGGTCGGTCGCCGCCGGATCTACGAGCTGACCGGCCTGCCGGTCCACGCCATGTTCCCGCTGGTGCGCCTTCTCTGGCTGCGCGAGCACGAACCGGCGCTCTTCCGGCGCACGGCGCGCTTCCTTGCCTGGCACGAGTACCTGGCGCTTCGCCTCGGGCTCGAGCCGGTCGGCGATCCGAGCGTGGCGGCGCGGACGCTGGCATACGACATCCGCGCCCGCGCCTGGTCGGACGAGCTGCTGGCGGCCGCCGGGCTCCGGGCCTCGCTCTTCGCCCGGGTCCAACCGTCCGGCACCGCGATCGGCGAGCTACCCGCCGCGGCCGCCGGGACGCTCGGCCTGGGGGCGGGCGTGAGGCTGGTGACCGGCGGGATGGACCAGTCGATGGCGGCGCTCGGCTCGGGCGCCATCGAGCCAGGCGCCGCGATGGTGGGGACCGGGACCTGGCAGGCGGTCACCGTGGTAGCGGAGGCGCCGATCCTGACCGAGGCGATGCTCGCCTCCGGTTTCGCCTTCGGCCCCCACATCGCCCCCGATCGCTATGCCGCCATGGCGACCAACGCGAGCGGAGGATCGCTGCTGCGATGGGCTCGCGACGTCTTCGCCCCGGGGGAGCCGTACGAGCGCCTCCTGCCCGACCGTTTCGAACGGCCGACGGACCTGCTCGTGCTCCCTCACTTCGAGGGCTCGGTCAGCCCCTGGATGGACCCCGCCTCACGCGGGGCGATCGTCGGGCTCGACCTGGCGACCGGGCGGCAGGAGCTGCTCCAGGCGATCATCGAGGGCGTCACCTTCGAGCTGCGCGAGAACCTGGAGCGGATGGAGGCGGGCGGCCTGGCGATCCGGGACCTGCGCGCCACCGGCGGCGGCGCCCGCTCGACGGCCTGGCTCCAGCTCAAGGCCGACGCGACCGGCCGGCCGGTCTCGACCGTCAACATCGGTGAGCCCGGCGCTTTCGCCGCCGCCTGCCTGGCCGGGGTCGGGGCCGGCGTCTTCGCCTCGGTCGCCGAGCCGATCGCGCGGTTCGTCCGCACGACCGCCACCTACGAGCCGCGGCCGCCGATGGCCGCCGCCTACGGCGAGCGCTTCGCCCGCTACCGGCGGCTCTACCCGGCCCTCAGCGGCCTCGATCGGCCGACCAGGCGAGGACGCGCCGGAGCCGCCCCTCCAGGCCCGACTCCGGGCCGATGACGCCGTCGAGGACGGCGGTCCCGATGGTGAAGCCCCAGACCTCGAGCCGGCGCATCGCCGCGACGCGCGCCTCCGAGTCGATCGAGCCGGCGCAGACGACCGGGATGGCGACCGCCGCCTGGACCGCCGCCACGAGCGCCTCGACGTCGCCGTCGTGGCGGTAGGCGAGCAGGTTGATGCCGTCGACGCCGGCCGCCTCGACCCGCCGCGCGTCGGCGGCGATCTCCTCGAGCGTCCCGCGCAGCAGGCAGGGGTGGCCGATCACCCGGCCGACGTAGGGGAAGAAGCGGATCCCGCTCCCGGCGATCACGACCTGGACCGGCTCGACGCTCGTCCCCCCGATCAGGAAGTCGGGACGCAGGCGGAGCGCCGTGCGGGCCGAGTCGAGGATCCGCTCGGGCGTCTCGGAGACGACCTCGAGGTAGGTCGTGAAACCGGCGGCGCGGAGGTCGTCGAAGAGCGCCGCCAGCTCGGCGGGGGGGAGGCCGATGTCCTTGCAGCCGACATGCAGGACGCCGGCGGCGGCGATCGCCGGGACCAGCGCGCGCGCCTCGGCGACCGTCTCGTCGTGGCGGGTCAGCATGAAGATGAAGCGCGGCACGTGGCTCATCGTAGTCGGCCGAGGGCGGGGTCGTCCCCGGCTGTCGCCCGACGCCAGTCCGGGTCAGGCTCGACGTTCTGCGCAGCGGAACAAACGCCGACCCATCGGCCCGGCTCGACCGTCCGCACGGCGGCCGGGGGCCCGGATCGGCCGATCGGGGACCGGGCGGCGGGCGGACGACGGGCCATTCGACGGCCGGAGCGCCGCGTCCGCCCGGGCTGGACCCTCAGGTACGCCAGACCGGGCTCCAAGGCGGACGCTCGACGACCGGCCCGACCGCGGCCGGCGAGGTTTGTTCTGGGCAGAAGACCGCGCGCCGGCCGGGCGCGCGGTCAGGTCGGTAGCCTCGCCGTGGTGGGCGTTCGGCGCGAGCGACGCGCCGCCGGCCGGTGCTTGACGGGCTGTATAAGATGTCAAACATCTTACAACCGCCCGGAGCCCGGCCCGCATGACCGACCTCGCCGCCAGCCCGCCACGCTCCCGGCAGTCGCTCTTCGCCGAGGTGCGCGAGCGGATCGTGGCGGCGCTCGAGGAGCGGCGCTACCGCCCGGGCGACCGGCTCCCCTCCGAGCCCGAGCTGGCGGTCGCCTTCGGAGTCAGCCGGCCGACGATCCGCGAGGTGCTGCGCAGCCTGGAGACCGACGGCCTCGTCCGGCGCGTCCATGGCGTCGGCACCTTCGTGACGGAGCGGCGCCCGGTGGTGAGCAGCCGCTTCGATCTCGACCTCGGCGTCACCGAGGCGGTCGAGGCGGCGAGCCGGACGCTCGGGGTGGAGATCCTGCGCATCGCCGAGGAGCGCGCCCCCGGCCCGATCGCCGAGCGGCTGGCGATCCCGCTCGGCTCACCGCTGCTCTGGGTGGAGCGCGTCATCCGGGCCAACGACGCGGCGGTCGCCTACGCGGTCGATGCGATCCCCGAGGCCGTCGCCGCACTCGCCGGCGGGACCCGCTACGAGGGTGGCTCGGTCTACCGCTTCCTGGAGAGCGCGTGCCGCCTGCGACTCGCCGGCGGCGTCGCCGAGGTGAGCGCGGTCAACGCCGACCGCCGTCTGGCTCGGCTTCTCGGTGTCACCCCCGGTTCGGCGCTGCTGCGCATGGACCAGGTCGAGCGCGACGCGGACGACCGGCCCGTCCTCTTCTCCTCCGAGCACTACGTGCCGACCCTCTTCACCCTGAGTGTCCGGCGCGTGCGCCACGGCCGCGACGAGGCGTCGTCCGGGGAGGCGCGCGGGTGACGGTCACGGCCGGGATCGTCGAGCGGTTCGTCCGCCCCGGACTGGCCGCCGCCGAGCCCTATGACGCGCGGCACCACGACTACGCCTGGAGTCACCCCGAGCTCGCCCGCCTGATGTCGAACGAGTACCCCCTGCCGCCCTCGACGGCGGTCCTCGAGGCGGCGCGGGCGGCGCTCGAGCGGGTCAACCTCTACCCCTACTCCGGCGAGGACCTGCGGCGCGCCCTGGCCGAGCACAACGGCGTGCCGGTCGAGTCGATCATCCTGGGCAACGGCTCGACCGAGATCCTCGATGTCGCCACGCGCACCTTCATCGGGCCGGGCGACGAGGCGGTCATCCACTTCCCCACCTACGCCTTCTTCGAGACCCAGACGCGCCTCGGCGGCGGCGAGCCGGTGGCCGTGCCGATGAAGCCGGACTGGAGCTTCGACATCGACGCCATCCGCGACGCCGTCACGGAGCGGACCAAGGCGATCTTCCTGTGCAGCCCCAACAACCCGACCGGCCGGAGCTGGACGGTGGCCGAGCTGGAGGCGATCCTCGAGGTGGGCGTGCCGGTCGTCGTCGACCAGGCCTACCTCGAGTGCGGCTACTCGACCTCCTTCGCCCCGCTGGTAGCCGACCACCCCAACCTGGTGGTGGCGCGCACGATGTCCAAGGCCTTCGGCCTGGCCTCGCTCCGCGTCGGCTACGGGATCGCCCATCCCGCCCTGGTCGATGTCTTCCTGCGCGTCCGCATCCCCTTCAGCCTCAGCCTGGTCGCACTCTGGGCGGCGATCGCCGCGCTGCGCGACCCGGCCGACCTGGAAGCGCGGCGTCGCTTCATCAGCGCCGAGCGCGAGCGGGTCATCGAGGGGCTGCGGCAGATGCCATCGGTGACGCCCCACCCGTCCGACGGGAACTTCATCCTGATCGACATCGGCCGCAGCGGACGCACGAGCGTCGAGATCGTCGAGGCGATGAAGGCCGAGGGGATCCTCCTGCGGGCGATGACGGCGCACCGACTGCGCGGCACGCACGTGCGCGTCTCGATCGGGACGCCCGAGCAGAGCGATCGCTTCCTGGCCGCCTTCCGGCGCCTGCTCGAGGGCTCGGGGCCGGACACCGGCGGGGAGGCCGTGGCCGCCCGCTACATCATCGCCTTCGACGTCGGCACCAGCGGGGTCAAGGCGGTCCTGGCCGACCTCGACGGTTGCGCCGGGGCCGCCGAGTACCGTCCCCACGAGTTGCGCACGCTCCCCGGCGGCTGGGTCGAGCAGGACCTCGACGGGATGCTCGCCGCGCTCGCCGCCGCCACCCGGGCACTCTTGCATGGAGCGGGCGTCGCGCCTGAAGCGATCGAGGGGATCGGGGTCACCGCCCAGATGTTCAACGTGGTGCCCGTCGATGCCGCCGGAGCGCCGCTCTGCCCGATGCTCAGCTGGCTCGACCAGCGCGCCGCGGCACAGGCCCGGACGATCGCCGCGCGGATGGACGAGGCCGAGCAGTTCCGCCGGCTCGGTTCGGTCGTGACCGCCAAGGACATCCTGCCGCGGATCGTCTGGCTGCGCGAGGAGCGTCCCGACCTGTGGGCCCGCACGCGGTGGCTCCTCGACTGCAAGGAGGCGGTCGTCCTGCGCCTCAGCGGGGCGGCGGCGACCGACGACTGCGGCGCCTCGGCCTACCGGCTCTGGGACCCCCGGCGGCGCGCCTGGGACGAGGACGCCTGCCGCGCCCTCGGCGTGCCGCGGGAGATGCTCCCTGACTGCGGGCCGGCGACGCGCCTCGCCGGGCGTCTCACCGGCCCTGCCGCCAACGCACTCGGCCTGCCGTCGGGCGTCCCGGTGGCCGTCGGCAGCGGAGACGTGGCGGCCAGCCAGGTCGGGGCCGGCGCGATCGCGCCGGGCGACGCGCACCTCAGCCTGGGGACGGCGACCTACTTCGGCATCACCCTGGCGCGACCGGCGGCCGATCCCGGAGGGCGGCTCGGGGTCCTGGGGCACATGGATCCGGCGCGCTGGCTCCTGTGGCTGGAGGTCGCCACCGGCGGTGGCGCCCTCGCCTGGCTGTCCCGGACCCTGGCCGCGGGCGACGACGGCGGATCGCTCGACCACGCCGAGGTCGAGCGGCTCGTGGCCGCCGCCGGGGAGACGGACGAGCTCTTCTTCACGCCGTGGTTGAGCGGCGAGCGGGTCCCCGTCTTCGACGACCGGGTCCGCGGGGCCTTCGTGGGACTCGGTCTGCACCACGGCCGCGGCCACCTGCTGCGGGCACTGATGGAGGGGGTCGCGTACCAGATCCGCTGGGCGCTCGAGTACGGTCTCGCCTACGGCGAGCCGATCGGGGCGATCCGCGCCGTCGGCGGGGGGAGCATCGGCGAGACGTGGCTGCGCATCATCGCGGACGTCCTCGGCCGCCCGCTCCTGGTGATGCGCGACCCCCAGGACGCCGGAGCCCGCGGCGCGGCGGCCGCGCTGCTCGTCGCCCTCGGGGCCTGGCCGGACCTCTCGTCCGCGGCCCGCCTCGCCGTGGTGGAACGGGAGGTGGCGCCCGATCCCGCGGCGACGGCGCGGCACGGCCGGCGGTACGCCCGCTACCGGCGCCTCTACGAGGCGCTCGCCCCGCTCCACGAGCCGGCCCGCGCCGGGGGGTCCTGAGAGGCAGCCCGATGCGCGCCACCTCCTCCGGCCGCGACGAGCTGGTCGCCACCTACCTCGCCCGCCCGCGCGGCGACCCGGTCCGCGCCGCCGAAGCGTTCGCCACCGGGCAGAGCCTGGGCACCTGGCTGCCGGTCCCGGGGATCACCGCCGAGATGCGCGCCCGCCACGGGGCGCGGGTCGTCGAGCTGCGCCGCCTCGAGCCGGGCGAGCTCGTCTCGGGGGAACTGGTCGAGGCGCCCGGCGCCGGCGGAGATGATGCCCGGCTCGTGCGGGTCGCCTTCGCCACCGAGAACTTCGGGCCGCAGTTCCCCATGCTGCTGACGACGTTGCTGGGAGCCGAGCCGTCCACCTCCATCGGGGCGCGCCTCGTCGACGTGGAGCTGTCGTCAGCGTACGCGGCGGCCTTCCCCGGCCCCGGTCACGGGGCGGACGGCTGGCGCCGCCTCACCGGGGTGGCCGGCCGACCGCTCCTGCTCAACATGATCAAGCCCTGCACCGGCTATCCCCCGGAGGTCGGGGCCGGCTTCGTCGAGGCGGTGGCGCGCGGCGGCTGCGACCTGGTCAAGGACGACGAGATCCTGGCCGACGCGGCCTTCAACCGGGTCGCCGAGCGGGCGCGCGCCTACCGGCGGCGGCTCGAGCGGGTCGCCGAGGAGACCGGCCATCGCGCCCGCTACCTGGCGAACGTGACGACCCGGCCGGGGCGGCTCCTGGAGACCGCGGCGGCGGCGCTCGAGGGCGGCGCCGACGCGCTGATGGTGAGCGGCCTGGCGGTCGGGCTCGACGCCGTACAGACCCTCGCTGAGGCGCGCCTCGGCGTCCCGCTCTTCGTCCACAACGCCGGCGTGGCGACCTTCACCGCGGCGCCGGGGGCCGGCCTGGGACGGGCCGTCCTGCTCGGCCGCCTCCTCCGCCTGGCGGGGGCGGACGCCGTCCTGGTCAACACGTCCCACGGGGCGCGGCCACTCGCACGCGAGCTGGTCGAGGCGACGGTCGATCGGCTGCGGGGGCCGTGGCACGACTTCGCCCCGGTCATGCCGGTCGTCGGCAACGGCCTCACCGCCGAGCACGTGGCGCCGCTCGTCGGCGAGTTCGGGGTCGAGATGATCCTGGCCGTCGGCGGCGCGATCCAGGGCCACCCCGAGGGCGCCGTGGCCGGGGCGCGGGCCTTCCGTGCCGCGATCGACGCGGCGATGATGGATCGATGAGACCGCTGATCGGCACCAGCTGGAAGATGAACCTGACGCCGAGCGAGGCGGCCGGCTACCTGCGCACGCTCCGGCCGCTCGTCGCCGACCTGGCCGACCGCGACCTCTTCGTGTTGCCGCCGTTCACGGCGATCTGGGTGGCGCGCGCCGCGTTGACGGGAAGCAACGTCGCCTGGGGGGCCCAGGACGTCCACCCCGAGGACGCCGGCGCCCACACCGGCGACGTCTCGGCGCCGATGCTCGCCGACCTCGGCTGCACCTTCGTCGAGGTCGGCCACTCGGAGCGGCGCCGCGACCACGGCGAGACCGACGCGCTCGTGGCGGCCAAGGTCGCCGCCATCCTGCGCTGGGGGATGGCGCCGCTCGTCTGCCTCGGGGAGGAGCGGCCGCTCCCTCCGGACGTGACGCTGGCGGTCGTCGCGCGG
>MGMJ01000013.1:1022-1714 GCA_001794945.1 Chloroflexi bacterium GWC2_73_18 | reverse complement strand
CCGGTCTGGGCGATCGGCGCCGGCGCCACCGCCGCCGACCCGGCCCACGTCGGCGCCGTGCAGCGCTTCATCCACGAATGGCTCGCCGCCCGGGGCGCGCCCGGGACGCGCGTCGTCTACGGCGGCAGCGTCGATCTCGAAAGCGCGGCGGTGCTCCTCGCCGAGCCCGGGGTGGACGGGCTCTTCGTGGGGCGAGCGGCGCTCGACCCGAGCGTCTTCGCCGCCATCGCCCACCTGTCATCCACGAGGGAGGAGGCACCGTCCATGCCCGGGCCCAACGAAACCGTGAGCGCGCCCGGCGAGCCGGCGCCCCGCCTGGCGATCGGCGCCGACGACGCGGGCTTCCCGCTCAAGCAGGCGATCGCCGCCTACCTCGACGAGCAGGGGATCGCCTACGTCGACGTCGGCACCCACACGCCCGACCCGGTCGACTACCCGGACGTGGCGCGCGTCGTCGCCGAGGGGGTCCGCGACGGCCGCTACGAGCGCGGCATCCTCGTCTGCGGCACCGGCATCGGCATGGCCATCACCGCCAACAAGGTGCGCGGGGTGCGCGCCGCGCAGGCCCACGACGTCTACTCGGCCGAGCGCGCCCGCAAGAGCAACGACGCCCAGGTGCTGACCATAGGCGCCCGGGTCATTGGCTCCGAGCTGGCCAAGACGATCGTGCGTGCCTGGCTCGATTCGGAGTT
>MGMJ01000013.1:0-948 GCA_001794945.1 Chloroflexi bacterium GWC2_73_18 | reverse complement strand
TCGGCTAGCGCGGACCGGCGCCGGCCCAGTCGGGCGGATGCTCCCCCATGACCAGCTCGGCGAAGCGGGCCAGGTCGACGTTGCCGCCCGAGAGGACGACGCAGACCGTCTCCCCGCCCCGGAGCGGCACCTTTCCGGCGAGGAGCGCCCCGAGGGCGGCGGCGCCGGCCGGCTCGAGGATCTGCTTCATCCGCTCGGCGGCGAAGCGCATGGCGGCCACGATCGTGGCGTCGTCGACGAGGACGACCTCCTCCACGGAGCGGGCGGCGATGGCGATCGCCCACTCGCCGGCGAACGGGGCTCCCAGCCCGTCGGCGATCGAGCGCGGCGCGACCGGCACCGGCCGGCCGGCGGCGAGCCCGCGGGCGAGCGCGTCGGAAGACTCTGGCTCGACGCCGTAGACGCGGGCCCCGGGGCGCGCCGCCGTCACCGCGGGGGCGACCCCACCAATCAGCCCGCCGCCGCCCACGCCCACCACCACGACGTCGACCTCGGGGAGCTGCTCGACGATCTCCAGCCCCACCGTCCCCTGTCCGGCGATGACGAGCGGGTCGTCGAAGGGGTGGACGAGGACGAGGCCGCGCTCCTCCCGCAGCTCCTCCATGCGCCGGAGCGTCGCGCCGACGTCGGTCCCGTGGAGGACGACCTCGGCGCCGTAGCCCGCCGCGGCGGCGACCTTGGTCCGCGAGGCGCCCTCGGGCATCACCACGGTGACCGGGATCCGCTCGAACGAGGCGGCGTAGGCGAGCGCCTGGGCGTGGTTGCCGGCCGAGATCGTGATGACGCCCCGGGCGCGTTCCTCGGCGGTCAGCGCATCGAGCCGGGTGAAGGCGCCGCGTGGCTTGAAGGAGCCGGTCTTCTGGAGATGCTCGGCCTTGAAGTGGACCCGCTCGCCCGCGAGCCGGATGCCGGTCGCATCCTGAACGGCCCGCGCCGCGGTCCCCGAGA
>MGMJ01000012.1 GCA_001794945.1 Chloroflexi bacterium GWC2_73_18 | reverse complement strand
CGGGGCAGTACTATCTGCAGGTCGCCGCCAACTGCCGCTGGACGATCAACCTGCGGCCGCGCTAGCGGGCTGCCGGCCGCCCCAGGGGAGAGAGCGTGGATCTCACCGCCTACCTCGCCGTCGCCAAGCGCTGGTGGTGGACGCTGCTCGTGGCCACCTGGGTGGCGGGCCTCGGCGGCGGCCTGGCGGCCTCCCGCATCGAGCCCACCTACGAGGCCCAGGTGCGCCTCCTGGTGGGGCCCGTCAACACCGACATCGACACCCTCAAGGCGGCCGGCCAGCTGGTGCAGACCTACGGCGAGCTGGTCTCCAGCCGGCCCCTCCTCGAGTCGGCCCTGGCCGAGCTGGGGCTCGACCGGGCGGCGGGCCAGCTGCGGGTCGCCGTGCGCACCACCGCCAACGACGTGACGCGGCTGCTCACCATCCGCGTCCAGGACGCCGACCCGGCCCTCGCCGCCCGCCTGGCCAACACCCTGGCCGACCAGCTCATCGGGCTCACCTCGCGGGGCACCAGCCGCCCCGAGGGCGAGGTCCAGGTCATCGACTTCGCCCAGCCGCCGCTCAGCCCGGTGGCCCCCCAGGTCTCCCTCATCGCCCTCCTGGCCGCCGCCGCCGGCCTGCTGGGGGCGCTCGTGCTGATCCTCCTGATCGAGTACTTCAGCGACACCGTCAAGGGCGCCGCGGAGCTGGTGGGGCCGGGCCGGCCGGCCGTGCTGGGCACGGTGGGGCGCTCCCCGCCCTCGCTCCGCGAGTCGACCCAGCCGCTGGTGGTCGAGGCCCTGCCCGAGTCGCGCACCGCCACCGCCTACCGCCTGCTCAGCACCAAGATCGAGTTCGCCGACCGGGGGCGGCCGCTGCGCAGCCTGCTGGTGGTGGGCGCCCAGGGGGGCGACGGGAGCGGCGAGTTCGCGGCCAACCTGGCGGCCGTGGTGGCCCGCACCGGACGGCGGGTCACCCTCCTCGACGCGGACCCCGAGGAGGCCGAGGTGACCGCCCTCCTGCGGCTGGCCGGGCGGAGCGGCATCAACGAGCTGCTCGAGGGCCGGGTGGCCGACCTGGACGAGATCCGGGTCACCCGCGGGCCGGACATCGAGGTCCTGCCGGCGGGCACCGGCGCGGGGGCGCGGCTGATGGACCCCGAGCGGGCCACCGCCCTGCTCGAGGGGATCGGGGCCAGCGCGGACCTGGTCATCATCGCCGGCGCGCCCGTCCACCGCTCGGCCAACACCCTGGTCTGGGCGCGCGCCGCCGAGGGCACGGTCCTCATCGTCGGCAAGGACCAGACCAAGCGCCAGAACCTGGCCTACGCCACCGAGAGCCTGCTGATGGTGGGGGCCCGCCTGCTCGGCACGGTCCTCCTCGAGCACCGCCGCGGCCTGGCCCGGGCCGGCCGGCCGCTGCGCCTCGGCCGGCCGCTCGCCGAGCCCGCCGCTCCGGCGGTCCGAGCGGTCGCCCCCGCCGCTCCGGCCGAGTCGGCTGCGGGCGTCGCGGCGGTAGGTCCGGCAGCCGTCGTCGCCGCCCCGCCTCCCACGCGACCGGTGGCCCCAGGGGCGGCCCGGACGCGCGGGACGACTTCGCGGGCGGCCTCGGCGCGGCCGGCCCCGGCGGGCACCGGCGTCCGGCGTCGCCAGACCGAGCCGGCGGCCGCCCGACGACAGGCTGACGAGCCCGACCGCAGCCGCTGACCCGGATCTCCTCCCGTGAACGTACTGGTCAGCGGCGGCGCCGGTTACATCGGCGCGCACGTCGTTCGCCTCCTGCGCGCCATCTTCCCCAAGGTCGCCCACATCGCCCGCCTGATGCGGACCGCCGGGATCCCCCACGTGCACTGCCACTTCGCCAGTCACCCGGCCCTTGCCGGCTTCCTGATCCATCGCCTGACCGGTATCCCCTTCAGCTTCACGGCCCACGGTTCCGACCTGCACGTCGATCGCCACATGCTCTGCCCCAAGGTCGCGGAAGCCGCCTTCGTGGTCGCCATCTCCGAGGACAACCGCGCGGAGATCGCGCGCGAATGTGGCGAGCGGAGCTCCGGCAAGGTCATGGTCATCCACTGCGGCGTCGACACGGAGGCCCTGCGACCGCGGGACGGCCGGCCGGCGGAGGGGCCCTTCCGGATCCTCTGCATCGGCACGCTCCACGAGGTGAAGGGGCAGGCGTACCTGGTCGAGGCCTGCCGGCTGCTGGCCGAGGAGGGCCTTGACCTCACCTGCCGTCTGGTGGGCGACGGGCCCGATCGGGCCGCGCTCGCCCGACGGATCGCCGAGAGCGGCCTCCAGCGGCAGGTCGTCTTCACGGGGTGGCGGACGCGCGGGGAGGTCGCCGAGCTGCTTCACGGGGCCGATGCCCTCGTCGCCCCCAGCGTCGCGACCCGCGGCGGAAAGCGCGAGGGGATCCCCGTCGTGCTGATGGAGGCAATGAGCAGCGGCGTGCCCGTCGTGGCGAGTCGACTCTCGGGCATCCCGGAGCTGGTCGAGGACGGCCGGACGGGCCTGCTCGTGCCGCCGCGGGACGCGGCGGCCCTGGCCGCGGCGTTGAAGCGGCTGCGCGACGACCCCGGACTTCGCGGGCGCCTCGGGGAGGCCGCCCGCGAGAAGGTCATCCGCGAGTCCGACGTCCGTCGCAACGCCGCCCTCCTGGCCAGCGACTTCCGCGGCGGGGCGGCGACATGAGGCGGCTCCTCTTCTGGACCGCGGCCGCGGCGCTCGTCCACACCTACCTCCTCATGCCCGCCCTGATCCTGCTGCGTGGCTGGCTGCATCCCCGCCCCTACGGCGCGGCGGAGATCGCGCCCTCGGTCAGCCTGATCATCGCCGCCCACAACGAGGAGGCCGTCATCGGGGCCAAGCTCGAGAACCTCCTGGCCCTCGACTACCCGCGGGAGCGCCTCGAGATCGTCATCGCCTCGGACGGCTCCGATGACGGGACCGACGGGATCGTACGGAGCCACGAGGGGCGCGGGGTGCGGCTCCTCTCGCTTCCACGGGAGGGCAAGGCGGCGGCGCTGAACGCCGCCGTGGCCGCCTCGAGCGGCGAGATCCTCGTCTTCTCGGACGCCAACAGCATCTACGCTCCCGGCGCGGTGCGGGCGCTGGTGCGGCCGTTCGCCGACCCGCAGGTAGGCGGCGTCGCCGGCGATCAGCGCTACCTGCGCGACCCGGCGGCGGCAGGGACCGCGGAGGGCGAGCGGCGCTACTGGGACCTCGACCGGCGACTCAAGCTGGCCGAGAGCCGGGCGGGCAACGCGGTCTCCGCCACCGGCGCGATCTACGCCATCCGGCGCGAGCTCTTCCGCGAGGTCCCATCCGGAGTGACCGACGACTTCGTCACCTCGACGGCCGTGATCGCCGGTGGCCGGCGCCTCGTCTTCGCTCAGGACGCGGTCGCCTACGAGCCGGTCGCCGTGTCCCGGGGCGCCGAATACGGGCGCAAGGTCCGGGTGATGACGCGCGGCCTGACCGGCGTGGTGCGCAGGCGCGAGCTCCTCGACCCGCGCCGACACGGCTTCTACGCCGTCCAGCTCCTCTGGCACAAGGCCCTCCGGCGGTTGATGGTCTACCCGCTGCTGGTGCTCGCCATCACCAGTCCGCTCCTCTGGCGCCGCGGCCGGCTCTACCGGGCGGCGACTCTTGGCCAGGCCGCCTTCTATGGTCTCGGCGTGGCGGGGATCGTGCTCTCCGGGACCCCGATCGGCCGGCGCCGGCTCCTGGCGGTCCCGGCCTTCTTCTGCCTCGTCAACGCGGCCGCCCTGCACGCCACCCTCAACCTCGTGCGCGGCCGGCGCATCGACCGCTGGGAGTCGCGGCGCTGATGGCCACCCAGCATCGCTGGCTCGACATGCAGAGGCTTTCGAGCGGGCCGCCGATCGCGCTGGGCGGCGCCCTCGTCGCCGTCGCCGTCGCCGGCGCCCTCGGCGCAGTCACCGCCCAACAGCCGCTCCTGGGATTGGGGGCTGGGACGGCCGCCCTCCTGGGGCTGACCATCGCGGCCAGGCCCGACGCGGCCACGCTGGTGGTCATCGGGGTCCTCTACAGCAACGCGGCGGTCATCGCCGTCCACTTCCATGGGCTCCCCGTCTTCGCCAGCGCCGCGGTGCCGCTTCTTCTCGTCGTGCCACTCGCCTACTACGTCGTCGCCCGGCGGCAGCACGTCATCGCCACGCCCGGCCTGCGCTGGATGGTGGGGCTCTTGCTCGTCCAGATCCTCAGCTCGATCTTCGCCGCCGACAGCGCCGACGCGTCCGGTGCGCTGCTCACCTTCGTCTCGGAGGGTTTCGTCCTCTACCTCCTGATCACCAACGTGGTGCGCACCGGCGCCCTGCTCCGTCATGTCGTCTGGGTCCTGCTCGGGGTCGGCGCCCTGCTGGGGGTACTCTCGACGTACCAGGAGCTCACCCACACGTACGCCAACGACTACTTCGGCTTCGCCCAGGTGAGCAACGCGGCCTTCGGCACGGGCGAGCGGACGCTGACCGGCGAGATCCTCCAGCCGCGCCTGGCCGGCCCGATCGGCGAGCAGAACCGCTACGCCCAGGTGATGCTCATGGTGGTGCCGCTCGGCCTCTTTCGCTACTGGAGCGAGCGGTCGCCGCCGCTGCGCCTCCTCGCCCTCTGCATGACCGCGTTCACCGCCCTCGGGATCGCCTTCACGTTCTCGCGCGGCGCGGCCATCGGCTTCGTCCTGATGATCGCCATCATGGCCTTCCTGCGCTACATCCGGCCCCGCCAGATCGCCGCCATCGTGCTCGGCCTCGCCCTCGTCCTGGTGGCCGTGCCAGAGTACGGCAACCGCCTCGTGACGCTCGACGCGCTCGCCAGCTTCGTCTCCGATGAGGGGCCCCAGGACGCCGCCGACGGGTCGCTCATGAGCCGGGCGACCGAGAACCTGGCAGCGGCCCTGGTCTTCGCCGACCACCCCCTCCTGGGGGTGGGCCCAGGGCAGTTCCCTCGCTACTACCGCGACTACGCCGAACTGGTCGGCATCCGGGTCCTGGCGACCGACCGCCAGGCCCACGACCTCTACCTCGACATCGCCGCCGAGACGGGCATCCTTGGGCTCGGGGCCTTCCTGGCGGTCGTCCTGGTCACCCTGCGCGACCTGGCCCGTGCCCGGCGTCGCTGGTCACGCGAACGACCCGAGCTGGCCAACCTGGCGACGGGCTTCATGCTCGCCATGGTCAGCTACCTGACGACCGGGCTCTTCCTGCACCTCGCCTTCGAGCGCTACCTCTGGCTCATGCTCGGGCTGGCCGCGGCGGCCGGCGGGATCGCCCTTCGCGAGGCGGCCGCGGCCGAGGCCGCGCCTCAACGGGCGTAGATCCAGTCCGTCCAGCCGAAGTTCTTGCCGACGTTGGCCGGCGGGGCGACGCGGTAATGCGTCCCGTAGCGGTAGTCGATCAGCCAGCCCTGCCACTCGTCGTCGCCCGTGGCCGGCCAGCCGGCGCGCTCGAAGAGGAAGCGGGCTGCCCGCAAGATGGCGCGATCCTGCCAGCTCCACGTGGCGTAGCCGGCCTGGTAGAGGAGCTCGGCCTGCAGGACGACGCCCTGCATCGCCTCCCAGGGATAGCCGGTCTCGGCCGGCGGCCACCGGAAGCTGCCACCCCGGCGCATGTCGTCGGGGAGCGCGCCGCCGAGGACGATCGTCTTGCCGTCGTAGACCTTGCTGCAGCCGGTCGGGTCGATCCCCACCGGGCGGGTCGGGTCGCACTGCCACGACAGGTCGCCATAGGAGAAGCCGGCGTAGGATGCCCGATCGCCCAGCCAGCCCTTGAAGACCTGCGCGGTCCGCGCCAGCTCGGCGCTGTCCCCCAGGTAGGCGGCGACCGCGGCGCGGGCCGCGCCGGCGTGCGTCCCCCAGTTGTTCGGCCGGCGCTCGTGCGTCTGGCGCAGAGTGCGGCCATCGGTCAGCGTCTTGCCGAGCAGCGAGCGCAACCAGGGCCGGAAGATCTGCGTGTCGAAGGTGGCGTCGTACGACGGCAGGTCGATCAGGTCGGCCGCGATGACGTAGCCGGGGAGGTTCCGGCCGAGTGCGAGCGTGCGGCCACCGTCCTCGGTCCCGACTGCGGCGCGCAGGTTGGCCAGCACGTCTCTGCGGTACGACTCCACGCGGGTCCGCGCGAAGACGAGGGCCTTGGCCAGTACGTAGACGTCGTTCATCTCGTCCTGGTTGGCGATGTCGGGGGTACCCGCGCTGGCGTCGGCCCGGGCCTTGAGGGCGCTCCAGGCGGCGCCGGATGTGGGGAGCGCCGCGAGCGCCGCGGGTGAGACGAGGATGTAGTCCCCACTCGCCGCCGAGGCCGCGGTCGGTGTGGGCACGGCCGTGGGGACGGGCGTGGGGGTGGCCGTGGGTACGGCCGTGGGTGCCGCGGTCGGCGCCGCGGTCGGGGTCGCGGTTGGCGCCGCGGTCGGGGTCGGCGTGGACGCGGCCGTGGGCGCCGGGGTCGGCTCGCCGACGTAGACGACGACGGTGGCCAGCGGGGTGCCGGCGCGGTGCGCGCTCCCCTGCCTCGTCCTCGGGGCAGCGCTCAGCTGATGGCTGCCCGGGGTCGTGGTCGAGGGGACGGTCACGCCGACGACGAAGCTGCCGGCGGTGTCGGCGCGCGGGGCGGGCATCCCGCTCGTCGACCCATCCCAGAGCAACTGCAGCCGCTGGCGCGTGGCGAAATCACTCCCCGTGACGACGATACGGCTCCCCGCCAGTGCCTGCCCGGAGACCGAGAGCGAGGCCGAGGCCGCTGCAGTCGGCACGAGGGGCAGCACGAGCGCGGGGACGAGCAGCAGGATCGGGATCGTCGCGAGCCGGTCCCGGAGTGGGTGCGAGCCGGGTGTGCGGTGCCTGGCAGGGACGGACTCGTGGGGAGCGACGGCCCGGACCGCGAGTGGGAGGGACTTGTACCGCATCGTCGCACCTCGCTCCCCGGGCGAGGCGGGTGCAGCGCGGCCAGGTCAGCCGGGTCGGGACGGCGCTGGCGGTGACAGCCCGTGGGGGGCTGTGGCCGTCGATCGCGGTCGTGTAGGCAACCCGTCTTACTCCGCGTGGGACGGAGTCACGTGGCTTTCCGTGCACCCGCATCACTGCGGGGTTGGCTTTTTCTGTTCCGCCCGAGCGCCGTGGTGCGCCCCGTCGACGTCACCCCGACCGTAGCGTGAGGAGGCCGGCCGCGCCACCCGTTCGATGGTCCTGTCACGGACGGCTCGCTCTGACCTGCCGCGTCTCGTCCGAATCGATGAGCTGCCACCACGCACCGGCCCGGACCGCGACGGATCGCACCGCGCCCGACCGTACGGAGGTCCCGATGCGCGGCCGGAACCTTCCGCGGTGGCCGCGGAGCAAGGCAGAGCGATCCCGGTGACCGCCGGCACCGGCGCATCGTCCGGAGTCACTCCCCGCTCAACTCGCGAGGAAGACCGCCACGGCAAGAGCAGTGACACGGGCGCCGGGACGCGAGACGCCGAAGGGCTCGCGGCCCCTACGGACCGGCGCAGGCGCTGCCGATGCAGCCGTGCAGGTAGTAGTGGGTCTTCGTGTCGGAAGCGAGCACCACGATCCCGATCCCGCTCACCTTCTGCTTGGTCGAGGTCGGATCGTTGAGGTAGTAGTCGGTCGTGTTCTTGATGATGGCCACGCCCAGGCCGGTGGCGAAGGCAAGGTCGGTAAGCGAGGCCTGCTTGCGGTAGACGATGCGCGGGTTGAGGGTGGACTGCCCCGACTCCGGCCGCACGAAGAAGACGTTCGCCTGCCCGTTCAGGCTGTCGACGACGATGAAGGGCTTGGTCGTCTTGCGGTCGCTCACCGAGGTGACCTTGTGGGTCTCCCACGTGTCCGGGGCCGTCCTCCGGAGCACGGCGATCTCAGGGTCGCTGCCATTCGGCCCGGGGTCGGCGCTCTTGCCCGTCTTCACGGCGGCGAGGACCCGGCCGGAGGTGTCGGTCGCCAGGCTGAGATGGTTGTCGGCCGCGTAGGCGCCGCCGTAGGCGAGCTCGGGCGCGCTCCAGCCGGTCGTGTCGTCGGCCGAGTCGAGATGGGACGAGAAGAAGAAGCCGTTGTCGGTGGCCGACGAGGACGGACTCACCTCGCGACTCCACAGGACCCCGACGGCCGCGTTGGCGCCGTTACCGAAGCTCACGATCCCCGAGACACCCTGGGCGAGCGCGGAGGTTCCCTGGCCCGGCAGCTCGGCGCCCGCGCTCCAGCTCGCATCCGTACCCGTGGAGTGGGCGACGTAGACCCGCGTGGACTCGGGGATCGTTCCCAGCCGCTGCATCCAGGTGACCCACAGCTGCCCGGTCGAATCGCGTGCGATCGAGACCGAGGTGGCTCCCTTGGGCAGCCCGGCCGGCTGTACCAGCGTGACCGGGAAGCCGCCGTCTTTGCTGTATGTCTTGGAGACGCTATCGTAGCTGTAGCGGTAGACGCGCAGCGCCCCCGACGTCTTCGACGCCGTGGTGGAGGCGACGTAGAGCTTGTTGTTGCCGCTCCAGAGGATGTCCGCGCGCGAGCTGTCACGATCGTCGAGGGCGGTGCCCGTGTCGATCCACGTCTGGGTCGCGATGTCGAGCCGGTAGACGTGGTACTTGGCATCGCCGTTGTTGAACAGCCCACCCCACCAGCGGCCGTCGTTATGCCAGAGCTTGGCCTGCGTCTCGTCGACGGTGACGTTGGCGGCGGAGTTGTTGAGCGTGAGTGTGTCGCCGTAGTAGAAGTCGCGGTAGCCGACCTCGGCCGCCGCGGCGAGCACGGTCGGCGCGACGAGCGTCGCCATGGCCACCAGCACGAGGACCCCGAGACCGGCGGGCCCGGTCCGCAGCGCCCCTGGGCGCCGGCGGGCGGAGGCGGAGCTCGACGGTTGAATGAGCGACATGGCAGGCGGCCTCCGCGCATAGGGCCCGGTCGGGCGACGGCTGGTGGAGATAGGTGTCGATAGTAGTAGGGCGGGGCGTTCCCCGCCATCCCTCACCGGCCTTCCGCCGACCTGCGGACGGATTCGTGGTGCGTGCTGTCACCACCATGTCGTGCCCCGGTGCGAGGCGCGCGAAGCCGTCCCACCGGGGGATGCGCGCGCGCTCCCGCTCGCGCAGGCCGCGACCCCTAGGTCTTCCCGGCGAGCGCTCCCAGCCGCTCGGTGAGGCGCAGGTTCTCGCGGTAGTCGATCGGCACTTCCACGAGCGAGGGGCCGTCGACGGCCAGGGCGCGCTCGAGGGTGGGGAGCAGGTCGGCGGCGGAGGCCGGCCGGAAGCCGGCGATGCCGAAGCTCTCG
>MGMJ01000011.1 GCA_001794945.1 Chloroflexi bacterium GWC2_73_18 | reverse complement strand
CCCTGGCTGCGTGCCTTTGCCAGCGGGATCGGAGCGGTCGGGACCAAGGAGCTGCGCGGCCGGATGCGCGGCCGGCGTGCCTTCACCGTCCTGACGCTCTACCTGGCCCTCCTCGCCGGCTTCGCCTGGGCGGTCACCGAGATCCAGAAGCGCGGCGTCGAGCAGGCCCAGGTCGTCTTCCCCGGCGGCGCGGTGGAGCAGGTCCTCGGCGTCGGCCAGGTCGGCCAGTCGGCACTCGTCGGTCAAACCCTCTTCACCTCGCTTCTCCTCCTGCTCACGCTGCTGATCGTCTTCCTGGCGCCCGCCTTTACCGCCGGAGCGATCAGCCAGGAGCGCGAGAAGCAGACCTACGAGCTGCTCATCGCCACGCCGCTCCCGGCGCTCGCCATCGTGCTCGGCAAGTTGCTGACCGCGCTCGTCTATCTCTTCCTGCTGATCCTCGCCTCGATCCCGCTGATGAGCCTCGTCTTCACCTTCGGCGGGATCAGCCCGGACGACGTCGTGCGCGCCTACGCGGTGCTGGTGGCGACGGCGATCGGGCTGGGCGCGCTCGGCCTCTTCTTCTCGGCGCTCGTGCGCCGCACCCAGGTGGCGACCGTCCTCACCTACCTGGTGACCCTCGGGCTGACGCTGGGGAGCCTCTTCGTCTTCGTCTTCTGGGGCGCCATGGTCAACTACCAGCCCGGTGCCTCGCGGTCCGACCGCAACATCATCGACTCGCTCGGAAGGCGCCCGCCCGAGGCGCTCGTCTGGCTCAACCCGACCGCCGCCGTCGCCGACGTGATCTGCGGCACCGGTGGCACCGGCGACCTGCCCTACTACGCCTGCGGCGTCACCACCGTCCTCACCAACCAGCCGTTCTTCGGCGCCGTGCAGACGCGGGACGGCACCGAAGTGGCTCCGCCGCAGCCCGGCGGCGCGCTCCTCGACGACAGCGCGGTCGCGGTCGAGGTCCGTCGTGCGGTCGACCCGACCGGCGGCGGCCCCATCCTCGTCCTCCCTGCCGACGTGCGGGCGGAGCCGGTCCAGCCGCAGGTCAACCCCTTCGGCGTGCCGCGGGACAAGCTCTGGCCGAGGATCGTCCTCTCCGAGATCGGGCTGGCCGTCGTCCTGACCCTCCTCTCGGTCCTGCTCGTCTCACCCGCTCGCCTCTCCCGGCCGCGCCTGCCCGGCCCGACGTTCCGGCGCCGAGCCGCCGCCCCGGAGGTGACCCGATGACGCTCGATCCGACCCTCCTCGTAATCCGTGACGGCCTCGGCCCGTTCCGCCGTCGCCTCTGGCTGCGGCGCGCCGTCCGGAGCGGTCTGCGCGTCTTGGCGATCATCGCCGGCGCGGAGGCGCTGCTTGCCCTCGTCGCGAGGTTCGTGCCGCTCGAGCGGCACGCGCTGGTCGCCGTCGCGCTCGTCGTCCTCGGAGCGCTCGCCATGCTCGTCGAGGCGGCCCGCATCCGTCCGACCCTCGGCGAGACGGCACTCGCCATCGACGGCGAGCAGGGGCTCAAGGACCGCCTCTCCACGGCGCTCGAGCTGGCGACGGGCGAGCCCGAGCTGGCTGGACCGGAGAGCGCGCCGGCCGAGGTGGTCGGGCCCGAGGCCGCGGCGTCCGACCTGGCCGGTCTCGATGAGCCGGCCCGCCACGAGCGCTTCGTTCGCCTGCAGCGACGCGATGCCGCACGCTGGCTGGGGACAGCCGACCCGCGCGCCTTCCGCCCGCGCCTCGAGCGCCGCACGACCCTGGCGGCGCTCCTTGCCGCCCTCCTGATCGTTCCGCTCGTCCTTGTCCCGAATCCGCAGAACGCGGTGATCGCCCAGCGCGAGCGCGAGCGCGAGGCGGCCGAGCGTCAGGCCGAGAAGCTCGAGAAGACGGCCGACCGGCTCAAGGAGGCCGGCCGCACCACGGAGGACCCGCGCACCAAGCTCGCCGAGGAGCTGCGCAAGCTCGCGGCGCAGCTTCGGCGAGACGAGGATCTCGATTCGCGCCTGGCGCGTATCAGCGCCCTGGAAGAGGCGGTACGCCAGGCGCTCGACCCGGCCAACGAGCAGCGCGCGGCGGCGATCACCCAGCTGAGCCGGGCGCTCTCCCGCCTCGATGGCGACCAGGCGGCCAACCCCGACGGGGACCCCGAGAAGGCGGCCGAGGACCTGGGGAAGCTCGGCGACAAGCTCGGGGAAAAGAGCGACGCGGAGAGAAAGGCGCTCGCCGAGAAGCTCGCCGCGCTCCGCACCACGGCGCAGCAGGCGGGCGGTGAGGCGAGCCGGGCGCTCGACGACGCGGCCCGTGCCCTCGCCGACGGCGACGACCAGGCCGCCCGCGACGCCCTCGACCGGCTCGGTGACGCGCTCCAGCGTGGCACCGACCAGGTGCAGGTCCAGCGCGACCTGGCGCGCGCCGCCAGTGACCTGCAGGACTCGCGCCGCCAGCTCGCCGATGCCGGCCGCCAGGGCCAGACGGGCAACCAGCAGGGGAACCAGCCGGGCCAGTCCGGTCAGCCGGGCCAATCCGGTCAGCCGGGCCAGTCCGGCCAGCCGGGCCAGTCCGGTCAGCCGGGTGGGCAGCCGGGCGGTCAGCCGGGCGGTCAGCCGGGTGGGCAGCCGGGCGGTCAGCCGGGCGGTCAGCCGGGTGGGCAGCCGGGTCAGGGCCAGCAGGGATCGCTGAACGTGGGGCCGGGTGGCGGCTCGAACGCCCGCTTCCTCGGCACCGGCATGCGCTCCGGCGGCTTCCGCGGCCCGACGACCGGCAACCGCCAGTTCGGCACCGGCGACCTCGACGACATCTATGCCGACTTCGACCGGCTCGGCAAGCCCGGCGATCCCTCCTACGTCGCCGGCTCAGGCGGCCAGGGCCAGACGCAGACCGGCAACCAGACCGGCGGCGGCACCCAGAACCCGGTGCTCACCCCCTACACCGACGTCTACCAGGACTTCTACCAGTTCGCCGTCACCAGCCTCGACCGGAGCTACGTGCCGCTCTCGCTCAAGGACTACGTGCGCGACTACTTCAGCTCGCTCGACCCCACGAGCGACCGGTAGGACCGGGCGGAGGAGACGAGATGACCGAGACGATGCAGACGACCCCACCCGTGGCGATGGCGCCGGAGGAGTTCTCCGAGCTCGCCCAGGCGATCGAACGCGAGGTCGGCCAGGTGATCGTCGGCCAGCGCGAGCTGGTCCGCCAGACCCTCATCTGCCTCCTCGCCAACGGCCACGGACTGCTCGAGGGGGTGCCCGGCCTGGGCAAGACGATGCTCGTTCGCACCATGGCGGACGTCGTGGACTGCGCCTTCAGCCGGATCCAGTTCACGCCCGACCTGATGCCGGCCGACATCACCGGCACCAATATCCTGGTCGAGGAGGAGGGCCAGCGCCAGTTCCGCTTCCAGCCCGGCCCGATCTTCGCCAACCTGGTCCTCGCCGACGAGATCAACCGCGCCACCCCCAAGACGCAGTCGGCGCTCCTCGAGGCGATGCAGGAGATGCAGGTCTCGGTCGCCCGGCAGCGGTACAAGCTGGAGCCGCCCTTCTTCGTGCTGGCAACGCAGAACCCACTCGAGATGGAGGGGACCTACCCCCTCCCCGAGGCGCAGCTCGACCGCTTCCTCTTCAAGCTCTGGGTCCCCTTCCCGCCCGAGGAAGACCTCGTGGCGATCGTCGACCGCACCACCGGCAGCGCCGTTGCGCGAGGTGAGAAGGTGGCCACGGCGGCGCAGGTCGTGGCGATGCAGCGCCTGGCGCGGAGCGTCCCGATCGCCAGTCACGTGACCGCCTACGCGGTGAGCGTGCTCGCCGCCTCGCACCCGGACAACGAGCGCGCCCCGGAGCTGGTGCGCCAGTACGTCCGTTACGGCGGCTCGCCGCGCGGCGCCCAGGCGCTCGTCCTGGCCGGCAAGATCCGCGCCCTCCTCGACAGCCGCTACAACGTGGCGATCGACGACGTCCGCGCGGTCGCCCTCCCCTCGCTCCGCCACCGGATCATCCTCAACTTCGAGGGCGAGGCGGAGGGGATCGGCAGCGACGCCGTGGTGCGGGCGATCCTCGACGCGGTGCCGGCGCCGGCCGTCGACTGACGGCGGGCGTCCGGGCAGCGCGAGCGACCGCGACGCACCAGAGACGCGGGGCGTGGGCAGCGCCGGCCGCCTCACCGAACCGGCTCAGGGATTCCCATGGGCTGGACACGGCGCGCGGTGCGTGGCGGGCGGACCGTCTGCGGCGCGGGTCACGGCCGCGGATCCGGGCTCGCCGGCGGCCGGTCCACGCTCGGCGGCCGCGACGGCTGGCCCGACGCGGAGCCGGGGACAGCCTCGGGGAACCCGCGCGGACCGGTCCGTGCTCCGCGGTGTTCGCCGGGTGGGAATCCTGGGACTTCCCGGGGCGACGGGACTTCCCGGGGGAGCGCCGTGAGCGCGGAGAGCGTGCGGCCGCCGCTCCCGCCAGGCGACGCGGCCACGCCCACCGAGGAGGCGGCGTCCGGGGCGCCGACCGCTCCCGGCAGCCGGCCCGCCTTGCTGCCGTCGGCGATCGACCCGACCGTCTTCGACGAGGGCTTTCTGCGCCAGCTCGAGCGCCTCCTGCTGGTGACGAAGCGCCCGGTCCGCGGTGGTCTCAAGGGGGTCCGCCGCAGCACCAAGCGCGGCATCTCGGTCGAGTTCGCCGACTACCGCGACTATGCCCTGGGCGACGACCTGCGCCAGCTCGACTGGAACATCTACGCCCGTCTCGAGCGGCTCTTCATCAAGCTCTTCATCGAGGAGGAGGACGTCACCGTCCACCTCCTCCTCGACGCGAGCGCCTCGATGGAGGTCGGGACCCCGGGGAAGCTCCTCTTCGGGAAGCGGGCGGCGGCGGCGCTCGCCTACGTCGGGCTCGCCTCGTACGACCGGATCAGCCTCGCCGTCCTCCAGGGCCGCGTCGCCCGCCGCTTCCCGGCGATCCGCGGCAAGGACCGCATCTTCCGGGTCCTCGCCGACCTGTCGGGCGTTCACGGCGCCCCCGGCCCCACCGACCTCGCCGCCGCGGCGCGCCACTACGCCGCGCAGATCCACGCCCGCGGCCCGCTGATCCTGATCAGCGACCTTTTCGACCCCGGCGCCGAGCAGGCGATCACGGAGCTGGCCGGCACGCGCTGCGAGGTCGTCGTCCTGCACGTCCTGGCCCCCGACGAGCTCGACCCGCCGCTCGCCGGCGACCTGCGCCTCCTCGACGTCGAGACCGGCAGCGGTGTCGACATCACCGCCGACCTGGCGACGATCGAGGCATACCAGCGCCGGCTCGCCGCCTGGCAGGCATCGCTTGAGAACCTCGCCCGTCGCCGGCGCGCCGCCTACGTCCCGGTCGACACGACGCTCCCCCTCGCCGAGCTGGTCTTCGCCGAGCTGCGGCGCCGCGGCGTCGTCGCCGACTGACACGCCATGCCGTTCGTCGCGCCGCTGGCGCTGCTCGGCCTCCTCTTCGTCCCGCTGATCATCGCCTTCTACCTGCTGAAGCTGCGCCGCGACGAGCGCCGTGTCAGCTCGACCTACCTGTGGAGCCAGCTCGTCCACGACGTCGAGGCGAACGCGCCCTGGCAGCGCCTTCGCCGCTCCCTCCTCCTCTTGCTCCAGCTGCTCCTGGTGATCGCCCTGGCGCTGCTCGCCGCGCGCCCCTTCCTCGAGCGCCCGGCCGGGCTGGCGCGTGACCTGGTGCTGGTGATCGACGCCTCCGCCTCGATGGCCGCCACCGACGAGCTGCCGACCCGTCTCGAGGCGGCCAAGGCGAAGGCGCTGGCCGCCCTCGACGCGCTCCCCACCGACGGGAAGGTGTCGCTGATCGTGGCGGCCGAGACGGCGCGCGTGGTGGCCAACGAATCGACCGACCGTGGCCGCCTGGCGCGGGCGATCCGCGAGATCGCCCAGTCCTCGGCGAGCGGCGACCTGACCGACGCGCTCAAGCTCGCCGGCAAGCTCGCCGCACGCGCCCGCGGGGCCGAGGTCCTCCTCGTCACCGACGCCGCCATCGCGAAGGCGCCGGAGGTACGCATCGAGGCGCCGATCCGCGTCCTCACCGTGGGACGCGACCGCGCCAACCAGGCGATCGCCGCCCTCGCCGTGCGGAGCGACCCGAGCGGCGTTACCCGCAGCGTCTTCCTGCGCGTCGAGAACTACGACACGCGCGAGGCGCTGCGGCGGATCGAGATCCTCGCCGACGGGACGCTGATCGACACGCGCGAGATCTTCCTCGACCCGCTCTCGCGAGCCGACATCGTGATCGACGACCTGCCGGTGGGGACGCGGGTCGTGGAGGCGCGCCTGGCGGGTCCGGCGGGAACCGGCGGGGCGGTCGCGACGGGCGGACCCGCGGGCGCGGAGGCCGACCGGCTCGCCCTCGACGACGCGGCCTGGGCGATCCTGCCCGAGGCGCGCCTGCGGCGGATCCTCCTCGTCGGCGAGGGGAACGCCTACCTGCAGGCGGCCCTCACGCTCCTCCCCGACGTCGAGCTCTACGGGGCGACGCCGGCCGACTACCCGAAGACGACCGGCAAGGAGCTCTTCGACCTGGTCATCTTCGACGGCTGGCTCCCGTCCGAGCTGCCGCGCAAGCCGATCCTGGCGATCGCGCCGCCGGGGACCAGCCCGCTCGGGGCGGTCGTCGGCACGCTGCGGAACCCGGCGATCGGCGAGCTCGACCCCGACGAGCCGCTCCTCGATCACGTCGACCTGACGACCGTCCACGTCGCAGCTGCCCGGCGGATCACGCTCCCCGGGTGGGCGCGCACCGTCATCCCCGGGCCGGGCGAGGCGCCGCTCCTCTACGCCGGTGAGCGCGAAGGGCTCCGGACGGCGGTGCTCGCCTTCGACCTGCACGCCTCGGACCTGCCGCTCCAGGTCGCCTTCCCGGTCCTCGTCGCCAACGTGACCGGCGAACTGACCGGAGCGACCGCCGAGCCGGTCGGGGCGCGGCCGCCCGGGGCGCCGGTCGAGCTGCCGCTCCCGCCCGAGGCAACCGGCCTGCGCGTCACGCTGCCGGACGGGAAGACGGTGGACGTGGCGCCCGGCGCGAGCGGCGCGGCGAGCGTCACCTTCGCCCAGACCTCCCTGCTCGGCGTCTACCGCGCCGAGCCGATCCTGCCGCCCGGCGCCTCGCCCTCCCCCGGCACGACCGCGACGCCGCCTCCGACCGCCAGCCCGACCCCGAGCGGCTCCCCCGGCGCCTCGCCCTCCCCGGGCGTATCCCCCGGCCTCCCGCCGACCCCTGCCGGCCCGATCCTCTTCGCCGTCGATCTCTTCGACCCCGCCGAGTCGAACATCGCCCCCGGCAACGGGGCCGCCCTCGAGGCGCTCGGTGGCACGGCGGCCGGCCCGGGGGCGGAGGCCGGCACGACGCGCGACGAGATCTGGTTGCCGCTCCTGCTGCTCGCTCTCCTGCTCCTGGCGATCGAGTGGGCGGTCTACGAGCGCGACGGGCTGCTCCGCCTCCGGCGGGCGGCCAGGGATCGCCTCGCCGGCCTGCGGACGGCCGCCGCGCGCGGCCCGCGGAGGGGCGTCTGATGGGGATCGACTTCGCCGCCCCGGGGTTCCTGTGGCTCCTCCCGCTGGCGGTCGGCTTCACCCTCCTCCTCCACGCCGCGGCGCGCCGGCGCCTCTCCCCGGGGCGTGCCCGTCTCTCGCTCGCCGTCCGCGGCCTCCTCCTCGCCGCCCTCGTCTTCGCCCTCGCCGGGACCCAGCTGATCCTGCCGGTCGACCGGCTGGCGACCGTCTTCGTCGTCGACTGGAGCGACTCGGTGGGAGGTGCCGGTCGGGAGAACGCCAAGGCGTTCGTGGCCGAGGCGCTCGACAGGATCCCCGACGGCGATCTCGCCGGCATCGTCGTCTTCGGCTCCGACGCCCTGGTCGAACGGCTCCCCTCGGGCGAGAAGGTGCTCGAGCGGATCGAGTCGGTCCCCCTCCGCTCGGCGACCGACATCGGCGAAGCGCTCCGCCTCGCCGCCGCCCTCTTCCCCGACGCTGCCCAGAAGCGGATCGTCCTCGTCAGCGACGGCAACGACACGACCGGGCGCGGCCAGTCCGAGGCGGCGCTGGCGGCGGTCCGCGGCATCCAGGTGGAGACGGTGGCGATCGGCCTCGGCGCCGCCGACGAGGTCCTGGTCCAGCGCCTGCGCGCCCCGAGTACGGCGCACGTCGGCGAGGAGATCGAGGTGACCGTGGAGCTCCGCTCGACCGTCGAGCAGCCGGCGACCGTCCGCCTCTACCGGATCAGCGACCGCGGACCGGAGGTCGTGGCCACCAAGGAGGTGACGCTGGCGGCCGGCCAGACGACCGTCTCCTTCGCCGTCAAGGCCGAGTCGGCCGGCTTCACCGTCTTCCGGGCCGTCGTCGACGCCGGCCAGGACACCTTCGGGCAGAACAACTCGGCCGACGCCCACACCATCATCAAGGGGAGCCCGCGGATCCTCGTCGCGGCGGGCGACGCGGCGCTCGCCCAGAACCTCGTCCTCGCCCTCCGGCGAGAGCGCCAGGACGTGACCGTGACCGTCCCCGAGGCGCTCCCCACCGGCCCGGCCGGCTACCTCTCCTACGACAGCATCGTCCTGGTCGACGCACCGCGGACGCGCCTCACCACGGCCCAGCTGACCGCCCTGGAGCAGTCGGTGCGGATCGACGGGCGCGGCCTGGTCATGATCGGCGGCCCGCACTCCTACGGCGCCGGCGGATTCCGCGACACGCCGCTGGAGGAGGCGCTGCCGGTGACCATGGACGTCCGCTCGCGCGAGAAGCTGCCGGACATCGCCCTCGTCGTCGTCCTCGACCGGAGTGGCTCGATGGCGGCCTGCCACTGCAACAGCCCGAGCCGCGACATCGGCGCGCAGATCCAGGGCGTCCCCAAGGTGGACATCGGCAAGGAAGCGATCCTGCGCGCCGTCGCCGCCCTCACCCAGCGCGACGAGTTCGGCGTCGTCGCCTTCAACGAGAACGCCAGCTGGGCGATCCGCACCGCGCCGCTCGGCACCGTCGGCGACGTGGAGGAGAAGATCGCCGGCATCACCGCCGACGGCCAGACGAACATCTTCGCCGGGCTCTCCGAGGCGGTCGCCTCCCTGGAGACGGCGAGCGCGGAGCGGCGCCACATCATCCTGCTCAGCGACGGCTGGTCGAGCTCCGGCCAGTACGACCAGCTGCTGGCGCGCATGAAGGCGGCCGACATCACCCTTTCGACGGTCGGCGCCGGCGGCGGCTCGGCCGACGTGCTGGTGACCCTCGCCGAGCGCGGCGGCGGCCGCTACTACAACGCCGTCAACCCGGCGTCCATCCCCGACATCTTCCTCAAGGAGACACAGCAGGTCTCCGGCCAGCAGATCATCGAGGAGCCCTTCTTCCCGATCCAGACCGCCTCCACGCCGATCCTGCGCGGCCTCGAGGAGGGGCTGCCGCAGCTGCGCGGCTACAACGGCACGACCCCCAAGGCGGCGGCGCTCACCTCGCTGGTGACGGCGCGCTCCGACCCGCTCCTGGCGCAGTGGCAGTACGGCCTGGGGCGCTCGGTCGCCTGGACGTCCGACGCGACCGGGCGGTGGGCGTTCGACTGGCTCGGCTGGTCGGGCTTCGACCGCTTCTTCAGCCAGCTCGTCACCTGGACCTTCCCCGGCGAGGAGTCGGGCGGGATCGAGGCGACGCTGGTGACCGAGGGCGGCGAGACGCGCCTGCGTGTCGAGTCGGCCGACCCGGACGGGCGGCCGCGCAACTTCTACGAGACGACGGCGCGCCTCGTGGGGCCCGACCTCGCGGAGCGGGAGGTGACGCTCTCCCAGGTGGCGCCCGGCATCTACGAGGCGCCACTCGGCGAGATGCCGGCCGGGGCCTACTCGGTCCGCGTCACGCAGGCGAAGCCGGGGGCGGCGGCGCTGGGGCGGACGCTCGGGTTGATCGCCGACACGGCGACCGAGTACCGGCTCCTCGGGACCAACGAGGCGCTCCTGGCGGCGCTGCGGCAGGCAACCGGCGGGCAGGCGATCACCGACCCGCTGGACGTCTGGCGGCACGACTTGGCGACGACCGGCGCCTTCACTCCGATCTGGCCGGCGCTGCTCCTGCTGGCGCTGCTGCTCTGGCCGCTCGACGTCGGGATCCGGCGCGTCTCGATCACGCGACGCGAGCTGGCCGGCGCGCGGGCGTGGGTCGCGGGGCGCTGGCGAGCGTGGCGCGGACCGGCGCGACGACCGGTGGCGGTCGGGGAGATGCTGGCCGCCAAGGAGCGCGCGGCCGGCGCGGCGGCGCGGGCGGCGCTGCTCCGGGGACGCGACGAGAAGGCGGCACCGGGCGTGGCCGCGCCACCGCCGACAGTGCCTGCGGCGCCAAACGTCACCGCGACCCCGAGGCCCGTCGCAGCGCCGCCGCCCCGGCCCGCGCCCGCCGCACCGGTCGAACCGCCTCCCCTCGAGCCGGAGGCCGGCCTCGCCGACCGCGACACGATCTTCCGCCTCCGCGAGGCGAAGCGCCGCGCGCGACGGTGAGCGGCGGCGGGGCGGTCCGGGCTGCCGGGCGCCGCGCCCGCCGGAGGCGCGGCGCTCGAGGGTGGCGCCGCGCTACCGCGCGAGGAGCACCTTGGCAGCCGTTCTTCGTCGAAGAACAAACCGAGCGTTTCCCGGCCGGTCGTCGCCGATCCCACCCCTCGACCGCCCGGCCTCCCACGCTCGGGGCCCACTCGCAAGCGTGGGAGACGGTCGGCGAGGGTGCCCGGGTACGCCCCTGACGTCTCGTCGAGGGTCCCGAGGACCCCTGCGCCCCTCTGTGCGAGCCGTTTGTCCTCCGTGGAAGAACGACCCGCTGCCGACACGGGCGCCGGTGTAGCCTCGGACGGTGCCTCTCGCCTCTCCTTCGCGCTCCATTCTCCTCGCTGCGCTCGCGCTCCTTGTCGCGGCCTGCTCCGCCGCGCCCTCG
>MGMJ01000010.1 GCA_001794945.1 Chloroflexi bacterium GWC2_73_18 | reverse complement strand
CGCCTGGTGCCGCTACCCGCCGGCCGGGCTGCGCGGCATCGCCCCCCGCCGTGCCGCGGAGTGGGGACGCCGCTCGGCCGAGTACCTGGCGATCGCCAACGAGGCGGTCGTCTGCTGCGTCCAGGTCGAGACCGCCGAGGCGATGGCCGACCTCGACGCCATGCTCGCGGTGCCGGGGCTCGACGCGGTGTTGATCGGGCCGAACGACCTCGCGGCGGCGCTGGGCCACACCGGGGAGCTCGACCACCCCGACGTCGAGGCGGCGATCGCGCGCGTGCTGGAGGGTGGCCGATATATCGGCGTGCCGGTCGGTATCTGGGCGCCCAACGCGCCGGCGGCGGCGATCGCGCGGCGCGAGCAGGGCTTCGCCTTCGTGACGATCGGGGCCGACTACGTCTTCCTCGCGGCGGCGGCCGACGCGGCGATCCGGGCAGTGCGCGCCGGCTGAGCCGTCAGGCCCGGGCGCGCATCAGGCGGTCGGGGCGCCTCCCTCCGCGGTCTCGCTCGCCGCGGCGGTCTCCGACGCAGCTGCCGGCTCAGCGGTCGGCGCCTCCGCGGCCGGCTCCGCCCGGGCGGCCTCGGTCCAGGCCGCCTCGGCCGCCGCGCCCGGCTTCGCGCGCATCTCGGCGCGCCGCGTCTCGACGAACTCCTTGCCGCGCTCGACGGCGATCTCGACCGCTTCCCGGGCCTTGACGGCCGCCTCGCGGGCGATCGGCGCGCCGGCCTCCACCGCCTTACCCACCGCTTCCCGGGCCTTGACGGCCGCCTCGCGGGCGATCGGCGTGCCCACTTCGACCGCCTTGCCTACCGCCTCCCTCGCCTTGACGGCCGCCTCGCGGGCGATCGGTGTGCCCACTTCGACCGCCTTGCCGACCGCCTCGACCGCCTTGTGGGCGGCCTCGCGGGCGACCGGCCGGGCCGAGCCGCGCCGACCCTGGGCGGGCTCCTGCTCTTCGCTGGTGATCTCTTCTTCGGTCACTGTCGTCATCTCCGCTCACCCATGAGCTGCGTCGTGCCTGCCGACCGGATTCTGGACCGGATCGCCGGAACCCGCTGGCGGCACGGCGCGGCGGACGGCTCGGCCTCCGCGACGGCGAGGTCGCCGCGCGCTCCATGGACGCGGCAGGTCGACCGGCACCGGGTCACGAACCCCGGTCGGTGGCGCTGAGGGTGGCGCGCAGGCGTGCCTGCGGGCCGCTCCCCGGCCAGTCGCCCGGTGGCAGCCCGTCGACCGCGACGCTGGCGAGGCCGAGCCGCCCGTCGCCGAAGAGCCAGTAGTCGAGCGTCCCGCGCCACGGTGCGAGCAAGCGCGCGGTCGCCTCGGAGCGCCCGTCGCGACCGACGACGTACTGCAGCGGGAGGAAGCCGCGGAGCGCACCGGTCCCGTCGGTCACGACCCGGCAGTGCCGCGCGCGCGCCCCCTCGACGAGATCGATCCCCAGCTCGTCGGCGCCGGCGCGCCGCCCCGGCGTCAGCGCCGTGGCGAGCAGCGCCTCGTCGAGGAACGGGCCGGTCTCCCCCGCCGCGCGGCCGTCGGTGCCACTTCCCCATACCGTCGAGTAGGTCCCGCTCCAGCTGATCGCCTCGGGCATGCGCGCGCCGTCCACCACCACGCCTCCGAGCGATCGCCCGCCCCGGTCTCCGTCGCCGCTCGCCCGCACACGCACGCTCGCCGGTAGCGCCAGCGGGCCGTCGCAGGCCGGCAGCTCGACCGGCCCCGTGGGGCCGAAGACGGACGTCGCCGGCACCGCCACGGTGCCCGCGTTCCAGGCCGCGATCCCGTAGCCGACCGCGGCCAGGACCGCGCCCAGGACCAGGCTCACCGCCGCCGCGGCCGCGACGGCGCGGCCCTCGCGGGGCGCACCTTCACCGGTCGATCGTCGCGGGACGCGCGAGCGCAGGGCGGGCAGGGCCGTGAGGGCGGCCGCCAGCGCGAACGCCCAGCCGAGCGACGGGCTGGGCAGGAGCCGCGCCACGGCCAGCGGGGCGAAGGTCCCCGGTTGCGCGCCGGGCCAGCCGGGCCCGGCCGGGCGGACCAGCTCCGCTGTGAGCGGCACGAGGAGCAGCAGGGCGCCGATCATCGCTGCCGGCGCGAGGAGTCGCCCGATCGGCTCGGTGACCGCCCCGCCGCCTCCGCGCGTCCGCGCGACGACAAGGGCCGGCACGATCGGCAGGAGCGCCACCACGGCGAGGGTTCCGTCCGCGGCGCCGCCGGGTCGGTACCCGACGAAGACAGCGGCGCCCGCGGCGAGCCAGGCGGCTGCCACGAACAAGGCCAGGATCGCATGCGCCCGGTCTGCCGTCACGGATCGAGTCTAGCCGGCGGCGACGTCGCGATGACGCGCGGGCGACGCCGCGCTGCCGCCGCGGTGACGGCCCGGGGGGACGATGCGGGCGCCTGAAGTACGGGCGGCCCCGGGACCCCGGGGTCATGGAGCGAAGGGTGGGGCCGGTGCAGTCTGGTGCACACCGGTCCACCTGGACCGCGAGGGAGAACGAAGATGGCAGCGCAACCACGGCCCACGCGACACGACCGGCGCCGATCCGGCGGTCCGGCGCCGCTGGCCGCACGGCGCGCCGTCGTCGTCGGTGCCTCGACCCCCGTCGCCGACCTCCCGTTCCCCGTCGTCACGGCCCCCGAGCCCGACCCGCCGCGCCGTCCGGCGCGCACCACCTACCGGCTGCTCAAGATGCGCGGGCTCTCGGAGCGCGAGGCGGCGGACCTTACCGCCTTCCTGGCCGGGATCCACCGCGTCGGCGACGGCTGGACGCTCCGCGAGGTCGAGCGCCTCCTCTTCCTGCGCTCCCTCGTCGGTTCAGGCCACCTCGTCTCGTAGGCGGCGGCCGGCCGATCCCTCCCCCGCGCCCGCCCCGGTCCGCCGCGTGGTGGGACCGCGCGCGGCGTCGACGAAGACGCGGAAGAGCCGCTCGAATTCGGGCGGCGTCGACTCGGTCCGCTCCGGATGGCACTGCACTCCCACCAGGAAGCGCCCCGGATCCTCCGACTCGAAGCCCTCGACCAGCTCGCCGTCCGGACCGGCCGACCAGGCCGAGGCGACCAGCCCGCGCGCCAGCTCGGCCCGCCCGACCGCCTGGTGGTGGTAGCTGTTGACCTGCAGCACGAGGCCGGTCGGGTTGGTCGGGCGCAGGACGCGCGCCAGTCGCGACCCCGCATCGACGCGCAGGCGGTGCATCAGCGCCGGCCCCTCGCCCCAGCCAGGCCCGCGGTGGCCCTCCACGTGCTGGATGAGCGTCCCGCCGCTGAAGACGTTGATCGCCTGGAAGCCGCGGCAGAGGCCCAGGACCGGCAGTCTCGCCGCCGCCGCCTCGTCCCAGGCCGCCTGCTCGAGCGCGTCGCGTTCCGGCTCCACGGTGGACGCCCCCTCCGGCGCCCGGCGATAGAGGGCGGGATCGAGATCGGCGCCGCCCGAGAGGACGAGCCCGTCCATCGCCCGGAAGGCCGCTGCCCGTTCCTTCTCGTCCGCCCGCGCGTCGAGGAGGAGCGGCTCGCCGCCGGCGCGGCGGATCGCCTCGCCGTAGAGCTCGTTCTTGCGGCGGGTCAGCTCCGGATCCGCCGTCGCAGCGGGATCGGCGGCGGTGATCAGGATCGTCGGTGCGGGTCCCAGCGCGGCGAGCGTCATGGCCCGATCGTAGCAGGGCCGGCCGCCCTCAGGACGCGACGAGTTCGGCGAGCGTCACGAAGCGGTAGCCCTTGGCGGCCAGCTCGGAGACGATCCGCGGCAGTGCCTCGAGGGTGTGGTAGCCGCCCAGGTGCATCAGCACGACCGAGCCGCCCTGCGCCCCCGAGACGACGCGGGCGACGATGTCGTCGGCGGTCGGTCCGCCGTCGGTCGTCGGCTTCCAGTCGATCGGGTCGACGTCCCAGGTGACCGTATAGGCGTAGCCGAAGGCGCCGACCGCGGCGAGCACGTCGGAGTCGACGCCGCCCTCCGGCGGCCGGAACCAGGGGCGCGGGCTCACCGGCGTGTACGGCGCGTAGGCCGCCTCGGCCCGCGCCAGCTCGGTCCGGATCTGCGCCGCGGTGAGCGTCCGGAAGTCGGTGTGCGAGTAGGAGTGGTTACCCAGTAGCAGCAGGCTACGGTTCTCGTCGATCAGTCCCAGGACCGTCCGTCCCGCGTCGGTCTGCGTCGAGTCGACGATCGCGCCGGTCAGGAAGATCGTGGCCGGGATGTCGCGGTCCACCAGCCAGGTGACGATGTCGACCGCCGGCTCGACCCGGCCGCCCATGTCGAAGGTGAGGGCGATCCGGTTGCCCGTCCGCGGCCCGTGTTCGAACAGGGTGCTCGGGCCGCCGGGCGACGGCGTCGGACCGGTCGGGGTCGCGGCCGGCGTGGGCGTGGCGCGATCCTTCTCCGGGTCGTAGTCGACGACCACACCGGGGACGACCAGCAGCTGCCAGCCGACGACGAGCAGGTCGGGGTCGTAGCTCGGGTCGCGGGGGTTCAGCGAGTGGATGCGGTCGCGGTTCCAGAAAACGAGGCTCTGCCAGCTCGTCTCGAACCGCCTGGCGATGGAGAGGAGGGTGTCGCCGGGCACCACGACGTAGCTGGCGAAGCTCGGCGCCGGCGTCGGCGTGGGGCTCGGCGTCGGGGTCGGCGGAGCCGGGGTCGGGGTCGGGGTGGGCGCCGGGGTCCCGGTCGCCGTGGCGCTCGTCGTCGGCGTCGGCGACGGCGACGGCGCGGCGGTCGGCGCCGTGGCGCATCCGGCGGCGAGGATGGCCAGCGTGAGGGCGAGCAGCCCGGCCTGGAGCCGGGACCGTGGCCCCGATCTCGATCCGCGCCGGTGGGTCATGCCGCTCGTCATCGCTCCAGGGGTGCGTCGCCCGCGCGATCGCCGGTCACCTGCCCCGACGGCCCGAACCGCCGCCGCGTGACGTTGATGCTAGGCTTTCGGGGCCGATCCGGCCGGCGTGCCGCGGCGACGCCCCTCGCCCGAGGCCCGACCGGCCGGGGCGACCTCGTCGACCGGCGTCGGGGCGGTCAGGGTGAACTCGCCGGCCAGGGCGCGCCCGTCGTCGGCGGTGGCGATCCCCGCCCGTCCGCCGCGCTTGGCCACGAAGCAGGCCCGGTCGGCGGCGAGCACGATCGACTCGCGGTCGGTGCCGTCGTCCGGGTAGGTGGCCACGCCGATGGAGGCGGTCACGACGTGCTGGCTTCGCGTGCCGCGGGCGACGCGCCGGCTGGTCTCCTCGATCGCCGACGCGGCCTTCCGCGCGACCGCCTGTGCCCCGTGCGCGTCGGTCGCCGGCAGGATGAGGGTGAACTCGTCCCCGCCGTAGCGGAAGACCTGGTCGCTCTCGCGGCCGGCGCGCACGAGCGCCTCGGCGATGGCGCGCAGCAGCCGGTCGCCGGCCTGGTGGCCGTGCGCGTCGTTGTAGCCCTTGAACTCGTCGAGGTCGAGCATGATCAGGCTGAACGGGTCGCCGCGCGTGACCGCCCGGACGAGCATCTCCTGGAAGGTGGCGTGGTTCTTGAGGCCGGTCAGCCCGTCGGTCTGGGCGCGGATCTCGACCGCCTGGTAGACGTCCGCGTTCTGGAGCGCGATCGAGGCGTGCGCGGCGAAGAGCTTTACCAGCTCGAACTCCTCCTCGGTGAAGCGGTCCTCGGTGCCCAGCCGCTCGAGCGTCAGCACCCCGGTCACTCCGTCACGGCCGCGCAGCGGGGCCACGATCAGGCTGCCGGCGACCGGCCCGGTCGACTCGAACTGCGCGACACGCGGGTCCGCCAGCTCGTCCTCCACCAGCTGCGCCTCGCCGTGGCGGATCACCAAGGCCGTGATCTCATCGGGCTCCCACTCCTTCAGGTACTCGTCGGCGTGGACGCCGCGCGCGCTGAACGGGCGAAGCCGGCCCGTGGCGCGGTCGATCAGCTCGATGGCGATATTGTCGTAGCCCACGACGGCCGCCAGCCGGTCGGTCACCTGGTCGAGGACCGCCCGCGCGTCGAGCGTGGTGAGGATCGACTCGGTGATGCGCAGGAGCTCGCCCTGGCTGCGGACCTGCCGCTCGAGCGTCTCCGACTGCGCGCGCAGCCGCCCGGTCGCATCGGCGTTGGCCATGGCCTGGGCGGCCAGGCTCGCGTAGATGACGAGCAGGCGAAGGTGGTCGTCTCTGAACTGGTTCAGGCCGAGCTTCGAGAGCACGATCACCCCGATCACCCGGTCCTCGTAGGTCATCGGCGCGACCAGGAGGGACTCGGGCAGGTCGTCCTCGGTGCCCGGGATGGCGCGCGCGCGCGGGTCCCGGGCGGCGTCGGGCAGGTTCTGGGCGATGCCGTGCTGGGCCACCCAGCCGGTGATCCCCTGCCCGACCTTGAGGCGGAGCTGCTCCTCGGTCTCCTCGAGGTACTCGCCGATCTGGCCGCGCCAGGCGACCGGCTCGACCGTCTCGCCCTCGACCCGGTAGACCCGCACGTTGTGGTAGTCGATCAGCCGGTTCAGCTCCGCGGCGATGGCGTGACCGATCTCCTTGACGCTGGTGAGGCGGCTCAGGCGGGCGCCGAGGAGCTGGATCGACTGGAGTTGGGCCGCCCAGGTCGCCATCTGCGCGTAGTTCTGGGCGTTGCGGATCGCCACCGAGGCCTGGGCGGCGAGCGCGGCGAACGCCTCGAGCTCCTCGTCGTCGTAGGGTCGGGGCCGGTCGTGGTAGAGGGCCAGGACGCCGATCACCTCGTCGTCACCGAGGAGCGGCGCCATGGCCACCGTGTCGAAACCCTCCTGGATGACAGCGTGGCGGATGCTCGCCCCCCGCGCGTCGTTCCGGTAGTCGACGGCGAAGGCCGGCTTCCGCTCGGCGACGACGGTCGCTCCGAGGGACGGCATGGGGAAGTCGCGGACGGCGTCGAGGTAGGCCTGGGAGAGGCCGCGCGAGACGAGCGCCGTCGTCTGACGGTTCGGTCCGAGCAGGAAGACGCCCGCCCGATCGGCGCCGAAGAAGGCGGTGCCGTGATCGATCAGGTCGCGGAGCACCGCGTCGAGGTCGAGGTTGCCGGAGATATCGGCGGCGATGCGGCGGAGCGCGTCCGCCTGGCGTGCCTGCCGGCCGACCCGGTCGAGGAGACGGACGTTGAGCGCCGCCACCGCCACCTGCTGGCTGATCGTGGAGATGAGATCGGTGTCCTCGGCCGTCAGCATCCCGAGCCGGTCGTCCTCGACGTTGACGACGCCCCAGACCTCGTCGCCCACGATCACCGGTACGGCGATCTCGGCAAGCACGTCGGGGAGCGCGGGGACGTAGCGCGGATCGTCGCGGACGTCGGCCGCGAAGACGGCCCGACGCGAGCGGACCGCAGCACCCATCAGCCCCGTGTCGAGGCCCAGGTCGGGGAGCCCGGCCGGCACGCCGTCGCCGGCGCGCAGGGTGAGCCGATCGCCGCGGACCACGAAGACGCTGACCATCCGGTAGCCGTAGCGCCGCCGCAGGAGCGCCGCGATCGAGCGCAGCGTCGTGCCGAAGTCGACGGAGCTGGCGGTGAGGCGCGCCACCTCGCTGAGCACCTCGAGGTCGCGCGCGCGCCTGGCCGGGTCGACCCGCGGAACGGCGGGCTCGAGGGCAGCCGGGGTCGCGGACGATCCGGGCGATCCGAGGGGCTGCCCGCGCGGCGGCCGCCGGGTCGTCGCCGTCGCCCGATCCAGGAAGCGCTCCAGGTCGGCGACGAGGTAGCGGCGGTCGCCGCGGGCGTTGATCCGGAAGAAGCGGAGCCGCCCCTCGTCGCTCCAGGTCCGGAGGGTGTTGGGGTGGACCCCGAGCCTCCGCGCGGCGTCGGTGACGGTGACGGTGGCGGGGTCCGACTGCGTCGAGGTCGTGGCGCGTACCTCTGGAGGATTTGTGGGTTTCGGCCGCCAGCCTAGGCGACCTCACAGTTCCTGCCAACGGTACGAAGGTCCTACGCCCGACTGACGAGTTCGACCCGCCGGACCGGGGCTGGTCCCGCGCGGGCGGCAGGAGCCGGAGCCCTGCCGATTCGACATCCGGGGACGCGTGGCCCCGGAACACCCGTAACCCTGCCACGCGGAGGCGCCCGATCGGGGCCGCTGGACGACCCTGGGGTGGTCGCCGAGCCCGGCCCACGCTCGCGGGCGGGGCGAGGAGCGGCCCCTAGCCCGCTGTCGCGCGCTCCGGGGCGCCCGGAACTCGGCCTGGGCGTCCGCCCCCGTGTCGCTCTGGCCGGGAATCCGCCGCGACGGCCGGACAGTCGTCTCCCGATGTCGATCTGGCCGGGTATCGGGCCTACCGGCCGTAGACGCTTCCTCTGGCGGACCGCGATCCTGGCGCGTCCCATGAAGAGGGGCGGCGCGGCGATTCAGGGGCTGTAGATGAAATCCGACGTCTCCCGTGCCACCAGGGCCGG
>MGMJ01000009.1:17283-18037 GCA_001794945.1 Chloroflexi bacterium GWC2_73_18 | reverse complement strand
TACATGGAGTGCACGATCACGCGCCTCCTCGTCGACGACGGGCGGGTCAGCGGCGCCTTCGGCTACTGGCGCCAGAGCGGCGCCCCGGTCGTCTTTCCGGCCGGGGCGGTCGTCCTCGCCACCGGCGGCATCGGGCGCGCCTACCAGGTCACCTCGAACTCGTGGGAGTACACCGGCGACGGGCACGCCCTGGCCTACCTGGCGGGCGCGGAGCTGATCGACATGGAGTTCGTGCAGTTCCACCCGACCGGCATGGTCTGGCCGCCCGGCGTCCGCGGCCTCCTCGTCACCGAGGCGGTCCGCGGCGAGGGCGGCATCCTGCGCAACAGCGAGGGCGAGCGCTTCATGTGGCGCTACCTGCCCGAGGAGCGCCGCCACGAATACGCGGAGAACGAGGAGGAGGCGCGCCGCTGGGTCGAGGCGGCGAGCGCCAGCCGCGCCACCGACGCGCGCCGGCCGCCCGAGCTCTCCACCCGCGACAACATCGCGCGGGCGATCTACACCGAAGTGCGCGAGGGGCGCGGCTCGCCGCACGGCGGCGTCCTCCTCGACGTCAGCTACCTGCCGGCCGAGCACGTCATCCGCAAGCTCCCCTCGATGCACGAGCAGTTCGCGGCGCTCGCCGGCGTCGACATCACGAAGGTGCCGATGGAGGTCGGCCCGACGACGCACTACGCGATGGGCGGCGTGCGCGTCGACCCCGAGACGGCGCAGAGCACCGTCTCGGGCCTCTACGCCGCGGGCGAGGTGGCCG
>MGMJ01000009.1:11770-17229 GCA_001794945.1 Chloroflexi bacterium GWC2_73_18 | reverse complement strand
CGCGATCTGCCACGGATCCCGGATCCAGACCCGGGCCAGCTCGACGCCGCCGTCGCCGAGCTGGCCGCTCCCTTCGAACGGCGCGGCGACGAGGACCCCTACCGTCTCCTCGCCGACCTCCAGGCGACGATGCAGTCGCGCGCCGGCATCTTCCGGACGGGGGCGGAGCTGGAGGAGGCGGTCGAGCGGATCGGGGACCTGCGCCGGCGCTGGGCGCGCGTCCGAGCGCCGGGCCGGCGGACCTACAACCCCGGCTGGCACCTCGTCTTCGACCTGCGCAACCTGCTCGTGGTCGCCGAGGCGGTGGCCCGCTGCGCCCTCCAGCGGCGGGAGTCGCGCGGGGGGCACGCCCGCCTCGACTTCCCCGGGCCCGACCTCGAGTGGGGGAAGATGAACGGCGTGGTGACGCGCGACGGCGAGGCGATGCGCGTGGCCACCTCGCCGCTCCCCGAGATGCCGGCCGAGCTGCGCGCGCTCATGGCGAAGGCGTAGCGGCGATGCGCGAGGTCCGTCTCCACGTCTACCGCGGCGGCCCCGAGGAGGGCGGCGCGCTGGTCGAGTACGCCGTGCCGGTCGAGGAGGGGATGGTCGTTCTCGACGCCATCCACTGGGTCCAGGCCCACGGGGCGCCCGATCTCGCCGTGCGCTGGAACTGCAAGGCGGCCAAGTGCGGCTCGTGCAGCGCCGAGGTGAACGGCCGGCCGCGCCTCATGTGCAAGACGCGTCTCTCCGACTTCGCCGACGGCGAGACGATCGTGGTCGAGCCGCTGCGCACCTTCCCCCACGTCCGCGACCTCGTCGCCGACGTCTCCTGGAACTACGAGGTCAACCGCTCGATCACCCCGTTCACGCCACCGACAGGGGCGCCGGAGGAGGCCTGGCGCTGGCAGCAGGAGGACATCGAGCGGGTCCAGGAGTTCCGCAAGTGCATCGAGTGCTTCCTCTGCCAGGACGTCTGCCACGTCCTGCGCAACCACGAGACCCGGGATCCCTTCATCGGGCCGCGCTTCTTCGTCCGCAGCGCGGCGCTCGAGATGCACCCCATGGACCGTGCCGACCGGACGCGCGTGCTGCGCGAGGAGGGGGGCATCGGCTACTGCAACATCACGAAGTGCTGCACCGAGGTCTGCCCCGAGCACATCGGCATCACCGACAACGCGATCATCCCGCTCAAGGAGCGGGTGGCCGACGTCTACTACGACCCGCTGCGGATCCTGTGGCGGAAGCTGAGCGCCCTCGCCGGGCGCCGATCCACTGGGAGCGGTGCGGGAGGCGCCGCCTGAGCGGCCACGGGCGGCGGCCGGCTGGTGGCGGCCTGCGCCTGGTCGTCCGCACCGATGGCGCGGCGCGCGGCAACCCCGGGCCGGCCGGTGCGGGGGCGGTCCTGGTGGACGCGTCGCGACCCGATGCGCACCACCCCGACGCGCCGCCCCTCGCCGTGGTGAGCGAGCGGCTCGGCGTCGCCACCAACAACGTCGCCGAGTACGTCGCGCTCGTCCTCGCCCTCGCGCGCGCCGAGGCGCTCGGGGCGGCGGAGGTCGAGCTCCTCCTCGACTCGAAGCTGATCGTCGAGCAGCTCCACGGCCGCTACCGCGTCAGGGACGTCAAGCTCGCCCCGCTCCATGCCGAGGCGCGCGCCCGCCTCGGTCGCTTCGGGCGCTGGAGCGCCGTCCACGTGCCGCGCGCGGAGAACCGCGCCGCCGACGCCCAGGCCAACGCCGCCCTCGACCGGCCGGCGACCATCGTCAGGCCGGAAGTGGCGCGGCGCCTCCCGCGCTCGCTATTCGGCGAGTAGGCGCCCGACCAGGCGCCCGACGGCCGCTCGGCCGCCGGCGCGGTACGATAGGGGCGGCGAGTCGGCCGGACGATCGCGCGTCCCGCGGGGGGCGTGAGGAAAGTCCGAGCTCCACGACGCAGGGTAGCGGGTAACACCCGTCCGCCGCGAGGCGAGGACCAGCGCCACAGAGACGAGCCCGGCCTCGGCCGGGGTGAAACGGGCAAGCTCTACCCGGAGCAAGGCCAAATAGGAGGGCGCAACCGCGGTTCGCCGCGGGGATGAGGCGCGTCGCCCAGCCCTCGGGTTGGCCGCAGGAGCCGTCGGGTGACCGGCGGCCTCAGATGGATGATCGTCGCCGCGACCTCGGTCCCGGCACAGAACTCGGCTTACAGGCCGGCTCGCCGGCAGCCCTGTCGCCGGTCAGTCCTCGTCGGGCCGGAAGACGTGCGCGGCGCTGCAGGCGTTGCAGATCGGCCGGGCCGTCCCGAGGTCGCCCAGCGGGATGGGCACGAGCCGGTCGGGGTAGAGGCACTCGACGTCGTAGAGCCCGTACTCGCCCGGGGCGACGCGGATCAGGCGACGGTAGGTGCAGCGGCGGAGCTGTCCGGCGGGGCGAGGGAGCGCCTCGCGGTCGGGCCGCGGTGTCAGCTGGAGCAGGGCCACGGTACGGTTCGCTCGACCTCCGGCGGGCAGCCTAGCATGGGCCTTCGACGGGGAGCAAGCCGGTCGAAGGTACTACCGGCACACCTCACCCGGCTGCGTGGGGCCGGCGGGGCAGCAGTGGAGGCAGCGTTGGCGCAGGAACCCGGGGCGGCGGCGAGCGCCGAGGGGCCGACGTGACGACGGCCGCGGCGAGCCGCCCCGGCTGCCCCTACCTGCGCCGCCTCTCGACCGGCGGCCGTCCGGTCGAGGTCGCCGACCGCCTCGACGAAGCGAACGTCTGCGCCGCCTATGCCGCGGCCGTGCCGGTCGGCCGCTCGCAGCAGGAGCTCGTCTGCCTGGTCGCCCGCCACACCGGCTGCCCGCGCTTCCGGCGCCGGCGCCTGCTCGGCCCGGGCCGCGTTCCCGCGGGTGAGGGCCGGCGCCCCGCGCTCGCGCTGGGCCTGGTCGCCGTGCTGCTGGTCGTCGCCGTGGTGGTCGGTGGCTGGGCCGTCCTGGCCGGCGGACTCCTCACCGCGACGCCGGCCTCGCCGACCCCGACCGCCAGCCTCCCGCTCTCGCCGACGCCCGGGGCGAGCCCTGCTCCGACCGCCGCCCCAACGCCCTCGCCGGCCTCGACCGTGACGCCGACACCGACCCCGGCCCCGTTCACGCCCTCGCCGGCACCGACCCCCGCACCGGCGACCCCGACGCCGGCGGCGACCGGCACGCCCGACCCGTACGCCGGCCTCGAGCTCTGTCCCGGCGAGGAGTCCTGCTACGTCTACGTCGTGCGGAGCGGAGACACGCTTTCCGGGATCGCCGCCCGCTTCCGGACGACGCTCCAGGCGATCCTCGAGCTCAACCCGCAGATCACCGACCCGCGCACCCTCCACGTCGGCCAGGAGGTCAAGATCCCGTTCCCGTAGCGGGATGACGGCGGGGTCGGGCAGGTCGATCGCCGGGCGCACTCGTCCGCCGTCAGGCCGCGGTCACACTCGCGGCCGCCGTGCGGACCTGACGAGCGTCCGCGCCACCATCGCCATCGGAGGTGTCGAGAGCGACCAGGCAGATCACGGGTGGGATGGTCTGGCCGGAACGAGGCGAGCGCCGTTGCCTCGTCCGCGGCGGTCGTCGGCCGGCGGCGGACCCCTCGTTGGCGGGTATCCCGACGCCGTCCCGACGCGCCGCGGCGCCTCCTTCGGTAGCGGGGAGACGCGGGGGATGTTCACGTCCGGGCCCGTCCGTCGCGCGCCGGTGCACCAGGGCGACCAGGGCCCTCCCAGGGCTGATTTCCGCGGGACCGGCGTTTGCGGCGTCGGCGCGGCCGAGAAGCGGCCAGATTCCCGTGGGGTTGGCGTTACGCCCGATCTCGCCACTTCGACCGCTCCCCGGGCGGGGCCCGGAGGGGGCCTGCCGCTTGCCGGCGAGCGTGGCGCCGAGCGCTAACGGTGGCGAGGGGCATCGCGGTGACCGCGGGCGGCGGTCCGATACCGCGTAACGCCAGCCTGGGTGGAATCTGGTGCGATTGCGGCCGCTCGCCGCGGATAGCGGCAGCCTGGCTGGATTGCGGCACGGTCGCGGGCGGTCGAGTCGCGGGCGGTCGAGTCGCGGGCGGTCGTCGAGCGACACTCGCGGGCCGCCCGGATGTCAGCCTACGTCGTTTTCGGGATTGACGCGGCCGTCCCGCGGTGTAGAATGCCGCCCAGGTGGCGCAAAGTGGCGCGAAGTGGGGAAAAAGGGTGAACCAGCACCCGGAGAGCGCAGGGACGGAGCTGCGGATCGGATGTTCACCGGCGAGTACCGCCACGCGGTCGACGAGAAGGGACGGATCGCCGTCCCGGTGCGATTCCGCGCGGCCTTCGCCGAGGGCTCGTTCGTCGCCCGCTGGCTCGACGGCTGTCTCTCGCTCTTCCCGCGAAGCGCCTGGGACGAGCTGGCCGACAAGATCGCCCGGCTCCCCCTCGCCGACGCTGATGCCAGAGCCTTCGCCAGGTCGGTCTTCTCCAGCGCGTTCGAGGTCGGACTCGATCGCCAGGGCCGGTTCGTGCTTCCGGCCCCGCTGCGGGAGTGGGCGGGCCTCGGGGGTGAGGCGGTGATCGTGGGCTCCCGCGACCACGTCGAGTTCTGGGCGCCGGCCCGCTGGGCCGACTACAGCGCCGCCATGGACTCGCCCGAGGCCCTCGCGGTCCGCATCGCCCGCCTCGGCATCTAGCACCAGACGCGCCTCCAGGTCCGAGCGGAATCCGTTCATTCGATCGAGTGTCGAGATGGAGGAAGGGCACCTGCCCGTCATGGTCGACGAGGTCCTCGAGGTCCTCTCGCCGCTGCCGGGCAGCCTCCAGCTCGACGCGACCGTCGGTGGCGGTGGGCACGCCGAGCGGATACTGGAGGCGTCTTCGCCTGATGGCCGCCTGCTCGGGCTCGATGCGGAGCGGGCGGCCATCGCCAGGGCGGCCCGGCGCCTGGCGCGCTTCGGCGAGCGGGCCGTCCTGCGGCAGGGCGGCTTCGGCCGGCTGGCCGAGCTCGCCCCGTCGGCCGGCTTCGACGAGGTCGACGGCGTCCTCTTCGACCTCGGCGTCTCGAGCCAGCAGCTCGACGAACCCGACCGCGGCTTCAGCTTCCGCTCGACGGTGCCGCTCGACATGCGCTTCGACGTCGACCGCGGCACGCCCGCCTGCGATCTCCTCGTCGGCCTCGGCGCGGCCGAGCTGACCGCCCTCTTCCGGCGCTACGGCGAGGAGCCCCACGCCGCGCGGATCGCGCGGGCGATCGTGGCCGCCCGGCGTGGCGACCCGGCGGTCCTGACCGGTGTCGGGCTGGCGGCCCTGGTGGAGCAGACCGTCCCGCGGGCGCCGCGCGGCCGGCGCCGCACCCACCCCGCCACCCGCGTCTTCCAGGCGCTGCGGATCGCCGTGAACGAGGAGCTCGACCAGCTGGAGCGCGGGCTCGCCGGAGCCATCGGCCTCGTCCGCCCCGGTGGCCGCATCGTCGTCATCAGCTACCACTCCCTCGAGGACCGGATCGTAAAGCGCTTCTTCGC
>MGMJ01000009.1:0-11740 GCA_001794945.1 Chloroflexi bacterium GWC2_73_18 | reverse complement strand
CCGCTCCGCCGCCCCGGCCCGGCCGAGATCCAGCGCAACCCGCGTGCCCGCAGCGCCCGGCTGCGCGCCGCCGAACGGCTGGCGGCCTAGCCATCGACCGACGACCGGAACGCCGTTCGCCGCCGGGCGCCTCCCGGCGATCCGTCCGACCCGCCACCACCGAGCACGAGGAGGGAGCAGGACCGATGAGCAAGCGACACCAGTCCCACCGCCGCCGCGCCTACGGGCGCCGCCAGCACGAGCTCCACGAACGATACGTGCGCGGACGCGCCTGGGACGAGCTCGACATCCGGGTCGAGGATGTGCGCGACCCCGACATCCTCACCGCCTTCGAGAGCGTCGTGCGGAGCGACGGCTCCCGCGCGCCGTTCTTCGACCTGCTGGCGCCGCGCTCACGCTGGGCGCCGGAGGCCAGCTAGTGGCCGTCTACGGCGCGCAGGCCCGCGCCGCCGTCCTGCCGCGCCGGCGGATCCCGGCCCAGGAGCGGGCCGGCCGTTCAGGCCAGCGTGTCGGCCTCGCCCTGGCGGCGATCGTCGTCGCCCTGCTGCTCGGCCTCTTCTACCTCGACCAGGCGGTCCGCATCTCGGCGCGCAACTACGACGTCGACACGCTGCTGGCCGAGCAGGAGGCGCTGCTGCGCGACCGGCAGACCCTGCAGAACGACCTGGCGAGGCTCGGCTCCGAGGCCGCGGTCGCCCACGAGGCGCTCGAGCGGGGACTGGTCCGGCTGGGACCACCGACCGTCATCGACGCCCGCTAGGCCATGCTCGGCCGGACCGATCGGCGCCTGCGCCTGGTCGCCCTGATCGCCGCCGCCGTCATGGCGGCGAGCTCGGTCGCCGTCCGCCTCGCCTACTGGCAGGTCCTCGAACACGACCGGCTGGCGAGCCAGGCGCACGAGCAGCTCGATCGGGCCCTCGTCGAACCATCCCCGCGTGGCACCATCTACGACCGCTCGGGGACGGTCGTGCTGGCCACCACGATCTACCGCGACCGCCTCTGGGCGACGCCGGCGACGATCGGCGAGGTGGACCGCAAGACCGTCGGCCAGAAGCTCGTGAGCATCCTGGGGCTCTCGGGGGAGGCCGCCGGGCGGCTCCAGGGCGCGCTCGGCGAGGGAGGCCAGTACGCCGTCCTGGCCAACGACCTGACCCCCTCGCAGAGCGCCGCGGTGCGCCGCGGCATCGAGGCCGGGGACCTTGTCGGCGTCGGCCTCGACCCGCTGCCGGTCCGCTCCTTCCCGACGCCCGGCGGTGCACCGGACACGACCCTCGCCTCGCTCCTCCTCGGGTTCGTCAACCGCGACGGGGAGGGGCAGTATGGGGTCGAGCAGCGCTACCAGTCGCTCCTCGCCGGGACGCCGCGGCGTGTCCTCGCCCGGTACGACATCTCCGGCCGCCCGATCGCCGCCAGCAAGCAGGTGATCGACCCCGGCGTCCCCGGCGTGGACGTCAGGCTCACCATCGATGCGAGCCTGCAGCTCCAGTTCGAGCAGGAGCTCTACGCCGTCTGGATCGCCGACCGGGCGGTCAGCGTCAGCGCCGTCGCCCTCGACCCGTACACCGGCGAGGTGCTCGCCTGGGCGACCGTCCCGGGCTACGACGCCAACGCCTTCCGGGAGGTCGCCAACGATGACCCGTCGCGCTTCCTCGACCCGGTCATCGGCAGCGTCTACGAGCCCGGCTCGGTCTTCAAGATGTTCGTCGCCCAGGCCGCGCTCGAGGGCGGCGCCGTGTCGCTGGACACCGAGGTCAACGACAGCGGCGTCCTCGTCGTCCAGGGCGGGCGCGTCTACGACGCCGACCGGGTCGCCATGGGGAAGATGCCTTTCGAGGACATCGTCGCCTACTCGCGCAACGTCGGCGCCGCACGCGTCGCGCTCGAGCTGGGTCCCGACCTCGCCAGCTCATCCGCCATCCTCTACGATGCCTGGGCGCGGATGGGCTTCGGCCGGCCGACCGGGGTCGACGTCGCCGGGGAGGTGGGCGGCCTGGTCCGCGACCCGAGCGTCCAGCCGTGGCGCGAGATGGATCTCGCCAACGGCGCCTTCGGGCAGGGTGTCGCCGTCACCTCGCTGCAGCTTGCCCGCGCCTACGCGGCGATGGCGAACGGCGGGCTCCTCGTCCAGCCCCGGGTCGTCGAGGCGATCGGCACGGACGAGCTACCGCGCGACAGGGGAGAGCGCGTCATCTCCGCCGAGCTCTCGCAGCAGCTGGCCGGCCTGATGGAGCACGTCGTGACGGCCGTGCCCTGGTACGCCGAGGGGACGCTCATCGACGGCTACCTGGTCGGCGGCAAGACCGGCACGGCCGAGATCTGGGACGCCACGATCAACGACGGGAAGGGCGGCTACCTCAGGAACACCTACAACTTCTCCTTCATCGGCTACGTGGGGCGCGAGCGGCCCGAGGTGCTGATCGCCGTGCAGATCCACGAGGCCGTTCCCACGGTGATCCGCCAGGGCGTGCTGGTACAGCCGGTCCGTTCGTACGAGCTCTTCCGCCGCCTCGCCGTCAACGCCATGCAGACGCTCGACCTGCCGCCGGTGCCGGTCAGCGCGGCGGGTTCCGGTGGAGCGGCCTCGCCCAGCCCGGGCACCGACCGGTGATCGGCCCGCCGGTGGGGCCGGTCGACCGTGGGGCTGCTAGCATGCCCCCGACCGTGAGCGAGCCCCCCACCGCGTCGACCGAATCCCGGGAGGCGCCGTCCCTGCGGGCCGCCGAGATCGCGGCGATCACCGACGGCCGGCTGCTCCGTGAAGGGCACCGGCGAGTCCGCGGCGCGGCCGTCGACTCCCGTCGGGTGCGGCCCGGACAGCTCTTCGTGGCGCTCGCGGGAGAACGCGACGACGGCCACGCCCACCTCGCCGCCGCCGCCGCCGCCGGGGCGGCCGCGCTCCTGGTGACGCGCTCGCCGGCGGCGGGCGAGATCGAGCGGCTGGGGGACGTGACGGTCGTCCGCGTCGTCGACGGGCTCGCCGCCCTGCAGGCCCTGGCGGCCGACTGGCGGACCCGCTTCCGCCCCCTCGTCGTCGGCGTCACCGGCAGCGTCGCCAAGTCCTCCACCAAGGAGGCGATCGCCGCTACGCTGGCCGCCCGCCGGCAGGTGCTGCGGAGCGAGGCGAACGAGAACAACGAGATCGGCCTGCCGCTCACCGTGCTCCGCCTCGAGCCGGGGCACGAGGTCGCCGTGCTGGAGATGGGGATGTACGTGCCGGGCGAGATCGCCCAGCTCTGCCGGATCGCGCGCCCGGCGATCGGCGTGGTGACGGCGGTCCGCCCGATCCACCTCTCGCGCGCCGGCTCGCTCGAGGCGATCGAAGCCGGCAAGGCCGAGCTGGTCGAGGCGCTCCCCCCCGACGGCGTCGCCGTCCTCAACGCCGACGACGAGCGGGTCCGCCGCATGGGCGGCCGGACGCGGTCGCGGACGGTCACCTACGGCTTCGACCCGGGCGCCGACGTCACCGCCGAGGCGATCGTCCCGCGTGGCGCCGCCGGGATGGGCTTCGTCCTGTGCGCCGCCGGCGAGCGGCGGCCGGTGGAGATCCCGGCCCTCGGGCGCCACGCCGTCCACAACGCGCTCGCCGCGGCGGCGGTGGCCCTGGAGGCCGGCCTCACGCTCGACGAGACGGTCGAGGGGCTCGCCCGGCCGTGGTCGCTACCACACCGCAGCACGCTCGTCCACGCGGGCGGGATCACCATCCTCGACGACTGCTACAACGCCGGACCCGACTCGATGCGCGCCGCCCTCGAGCTCCTCGCCGAGCTGCCCGGCCGCCGGCGGGTCGCCGTCCTCGGCGAGATGGCGGAGCTGGGGTCGCTGGCGGCGGAGGCCCACGCGGCGGTCGGGCGATGGGCGGCCGACGTCGTGGAGCTGCTGGTGACGGTCGGCGCCGGGGCCGAGCCGCTCGCCGCCGGGGCGCTCGCCGCGGGCTTCGACCCGGCTCGGCTCGTCCGCGTCGCCGACGCCGCGAGCGCCCTGGCCGCGCTTCGGCCGTGTCTCGCTGACGGCGACGTGGTGCTCGTCAAGGCGTCACGCGCGGCCGCGCTCGAGCGGGTCGTCGGCGGGCTGGTCGAGGCGTTCGGCCGATGATCCCGTCGATCGTTCTCGGGCTGCTCGTCGCCTTCGCCCTGGTTGGCCTGCTGATGCCACTCTACCTGCGCCTGCTGCGGTGGCTCGGTTTCGGCAAGCAGATCCGCGACGACGGGCCGCAGGCGCACCACGCCAAGGCGGGCACGCCCACGATGGGGGGCCTGCTCATCATCGCCGTCGTGGTCGGCCTGGCCTTCCTCTTCCGCCTGGTCGATGCCTCGACCTTCGCCCCGCTGGCGGCCCTCGCCCTGGTCGGGCTGCTCGGCGCGGCCGACGACTACCTGAATGCCCGCACCGGGATCGGCATCCGGGCGGCCCAGAAGCTCCTCTGGCAGTCGGTCGTCGCCCTCTTCGCCGCCTGGCAGATCCAGGACACCTACAACCTCGACGCCTTCCGCGTCCCCTTCGTCGGCGACGTCGCCGTCGGTCCGGGACTCTGGATCGCGCTGGCGGCCTTCGCCATCATCAGCGCCTCGAACGGCGTCAACATCACCGACGGCCTCGACGGTCTCGCCGGCGGGACGCTCATCTTCGCCTTCATCGCCTTCGTCATCATCGCCCTCCTCAACGTGCCGACCCAGGCCAACCTGGCCGCCGTCTGCGCCATCGCCATCGGGGCGCTCCTCGGCTTCCTCTGGTTCAACGTCCATCCCGCGCAGGTCTTCATGGGCGACTCCGGCGCGCTGTCGCTGGGGGCGGCGCTGGCGGTCACCGCGCTGGTCACCGGCCAGCTCCTGATCCTGCCGCTGATCGGCATCGTCTTCGTGGTGGAGACCGGCTCGGTGATCCTCCAGATCCTCAGCTTCAAGCTGACCGGCCGGCGCGTCTTCCGGATGAGTCCGCTCCACCACCACTTCGAGCTGGGCGGCTGGGACGAGGAGAAGATCACCATGCGCTTCTGGATCGTGGCGGCGCTGGCCGCCATGCTCGGCGTCGTCCTCTTCCTGGCCTCGATCCAGGCGCTGCCGGCGGGCGGCGGATGATCGCGGTGGATGCCCCGATCCTGCTGGAGGGCCTGACCGTCGAGCGACTGGCCGGCCGCCCGGTCGCCGTCCTGGGCTTCGCCCGCAGCGGTCTCGCCCTGGCCCGCTTCCTGGCCGACGCCGGGGCGGTCGTGACGGTCTACGACCGGCTCCCGGCGGCGGAGCTCGCCGCACGGGTGGCAGCGCTGGAGGGACGCCCGGTACGGCTCCTCCTGGGGCCGGAGGTCGATCCGCGCGTGGCGCTCGCCGGGCAGGCGCTCGTCTGCACCTCGCCGTCGGTCTCCTCGCGCTTCCCGACGACCGAGCCGGGCCTTCGCGCCGCGCTCGCCGCGCTGGAGGCCGAGGGTCGCGTGCCGGTCGCCAGCGAGATCGACCTCTTCCTGCGGCTCTGTCCGGCGGCGACGGTCGGGGTGACCGGCACGAAAGGCAAGACGACCGTTGCCTCGCTCTGCGCGGCCGTGCTCGAGCGGGGAGAGCGGCGCGCCTGGCTCGGCGGCAACATCGGCGTCCCGCTGATCGAGCGCGTCACGGCCATGACCGCCGGCGACCTGGTCGTGCTGGAGATCAGCGAACTGCAGATCCCGACGCTCTCGCGCGGGACGGACATCGCCGTCTACACCAACGTGACCGCCGATCACCTCGACCGCCACGGCTCGCTGGCGGCGTACCGCGCCGTCAAGGCGCGGCTGGCGGCGCTCACCGCGGCCCGTGGCGGCCTCCTCGTCCTCAACGACGACGACCCGTTCGTGGCCGGCCTCGAGCCGGGGGCACGGGCCCGCCGCTACCGCCTGGGTCCGCCACCCGCCGGTGGCGTCGGGATCGCCGGCGATCCCGCCTGGATCGTCGCCGACGGCGCCGGAGCGATCATGCCCCGGGCCGAGCTGCCGCTCCCCGGGGAGCACAACGTCCGCAACGTGCTGGCCGCGGTCGCCGTCGGCGTCGAGCATGGCATCGCCCCGGAGGCGATCCGCGCCGCCGTCGCCGCCTTCCCGGGCGTCGAGCACCGCCTCGAGACGGTCGCCGTCGTCGCCGGCATCCGCTACGTCAACGACTCGCAGGGGACGCAGCCCGACGCGGTGATCGCGGCGCTGCGCGCCTTCCCCCGGCCGCTGGTGCTGATCGCCGGCGGGCGCGACAAGGGGGTCGACCTGGCGCCGCTCGCCGCGGTGGCGGCCCGGCGCGCGGACGCCGCCGTCCTGATCGGGGAATCCGCGCCTCGCCTCGGCGCCCTGTTCGAGGCGGCCGGACTCGCCGTCGTCGAGCGGGCGCCGACGCTGCGCGACGCCGTGCGCCGGGCGACCGGGCTGGCCCGCGCGGCGCTGGCGGCCGGCGCGACGCCGCCGGCGACCGTCCTCCTCAGCCCGGCGGCGGCCAGCTTCGACATGTTCGAGGACTACGCCGCACGGGGGCGCGCCTTCAAGGCCGAGGTGGCCGAGCTGGTGGCCGAGACCGGGGGCGACGGGTCGTGAAGAAGAGCGTCGATCTCGTCCGGCGCGAGCGCCACGCCCCGGACTACGTCCTGCTGATCGCGGTCGCCGGCCTCCTCGCCGTCGGCATCCTGATGGTCTACTCCAGCTCGGCCATCCGCGGCTACGTGCACGACTCGGACACCTACGCCTACGTCGGACCGCAGGCGCTCTGGGCCGCCCTCGGCGCGATCGCGCTGGCCGTGGGCAGCCGGGTCGACTACCGTTATCTGCGCCTCTTCTCCGTGCCGCTCTACGTGGTGGCCATCGCGCTCCTCGTGCTCGTGCTCCTCCCCGGCGTGGGGCGCGTCGTCGGTGGCTCGGCGCGCTGGCTCGCCCTCGGGCCGCTGCCACCGGTCCACCCGGCCGAGTTCGCCAAGCTCGCCCTCGTCATCTACCTGGCGCACTGGCTGGCGTCGCGCGGCACGCGCGTGCGGGGCTTCTGGCGGGGCACCGTCCCCTTCCTGGCGATCAGCCTGCCCGTCATCCTGCTCATCGTGCGCGAGCCCGACCTGGGCACCAGTGGCGTGGTGACGATCGCCGCCTTCGCCATGTTCTTCATCGCCGGCGCCAACCTCTACCACCTGTTCGTGCTGGTGCCGGCGGGAGTCGCCGCGCTGGCCGTGGTGATCAGCGCGAACGCCTACCAGCGCGCCCGGATCGTCGGCTTCCTCGACCCCTGGAGCGACGCCCAGGGGATCGGCTTCCACACCATCCAGGGGTTGCTGGCACTGGGGCTCGGCGGCATCTTCGGCACCGGCCTCGGCTCGAGCGTGCAGGCGTCCGGCCCCTACCTGCCGAACGCCTGGAACGACTTCATCTTCGCCGTCATCGGCCAGGAGTTCGGGCTCCTCGGCGGGATCGTCGTGATCGGCCTCTTCCTGACCGTCGCCTACCGCGGGCTGCGCATCGCGCTGGGGGCGCCCGAAACGTTCGGTGGCCTGCTGGCCGCCGGCATCACGACCTGGCTGATGGCGCAGGCCTTCATCAACATCGGCGTCGTCGTGGCGCTCCTGCCGATCACAGGGATCACCCTCCCGTTCGTGAGCGCGGGCGGCTCCTCGCTGATGGTCAGCCTCGCCGCGGTCGGGATCCTCCTCTCGATTTCGCGCGAGACGGCACCGCAAAGGGAATGGATCGATGCGGATCCTGATCGCGGGCGGCGGGACGGGCGGGCACATCTTCCCGGCCCTGGCCGTCGCCCGGTCGCTCCGCGCGCTTCCGGACGCGCCTGAGCTGCGCTGGCTGGGCGGCCGCCGCGGGCTCGAGGGACGGATCGTCCCGGGGGCCGGCATCGAGCTGCGCCGCCTCCTCCTGCGCTCGCTGCGCACGGTCGACCTGTCGATCCAGGCCGCGCTCGACCCGCTCCGCCTCGTCGCCTCCCTGCCGCAGGCGCTCGTCGAGCTGGTGCGTTGGCGGCCCGACGCCATCTTCACCACCGGCGGCTACGTGGCGGTCCCGACGCTCCTCGCCGCGGCCGCGCTGCGCGTCCCCGTCCTCCTCTGGGAGGGGAACGTGGTGCCCGGGCGCAGCGTGCGGGCGACGGCTCGTCTGGCGCGCGTGCTGGCTGTCAGCTTCCCGGAGACGGCCGCGGCGCTCGGGCGCGAGGCGTACCTCACCGGGACGCCGATCCGCGACCCGGCCGTCGGCGAGGCCGTCGCTGCACGAGCGCGCCTGGGGATCCCCGCCGGCGAGCGCTGTCTCCTCGTCTTCGGCGGCTCGCAGGCGGCACGCCGGCTCAACCACGCGGTCCGGCAGGCGCTGCCCGAGCTGGCCGATCGCGCGGTCGTGCTGCACGTGACCGGTGAGCCGGCGATCGGCGAGTTCGGCGCCGTCCGCGACGCCCTGTCCCAGCCGGGCTGCGACCGCTACCGGCCGGTCGCCTTCCTCGACCGGGAGATGGCCGACGCGCTGGCGGCGGCCGACGTCATCGTCGGGCGGGCCGGCTCGTCGACCCTCGCCGAGATGGCGGCGCGCGGCGTGCCGATGGTGATCGTCCCGTACCCTCACGCGGCCGGCCACCAGGCGGCCAACGCCCGGGTCGTCGGGGAGGCGGGCGCGGCGATCGTCATCGCCGACGAGGCGTTCGACGGCGCGGCGCTGCTGGCGGCGCTCGACGCGCTCGGCGACCGGGCGCGCTACGCGGCGATGGCCGCGGCGTCGCGGTCGCTGGGACGGCCGCGGGCCGCCGCCGCGGTCGCCGCGCTCCTCGCCGCGCTGGCCCGGCGCGAGCCGCTCCCCGAGCCGGCGGCGATCGAGCGGCTGGCGCGAGGCGCCTCGTGAGCGCCCCGCCGACCGACGAGCTGACGACCCGCCTGGCGATCGAGATGCAGCGGCGCGTCGGCGTCCGGGTGGCGCGCGGCGAGCCGCTGGCGCGCTACACGACCATGCGCGTCGGCGGCCCGGCCGACCTTTTCGTGGAGGCGCACAACGCCTTCGAGCTGCGCGGCCTCGTCCGCTTCGCGCGGAGCCGCGAGCTGCCGCTCTTCCTGCTCGGACGGGGGAGCGACCTCGTCGTCAGCGACGCCGGGATCCGCGGTCTCGTCGTGCTGGTGCGCGCGGGGGGCTGGCGGATCGGGGCGGCGGCCGACCCGCCGCTCCTCGTCGCCGAGGCCGGCCTGGCGATGGCGAAGGCGGCCGCCGAGACGGGGCGGGCCGGCCTCAGCGGCCTCGAGTTCGGCCTGGCGATCCCCGGCACGGTCGGTGGCGCCCTGTGGGCCAACGCCGGCGCCCACGGCCACGAGGTCGCCGGCGTCCTGGTGAGCGCGAGCGTCATCGGCGCGGAAGGCAGCGAGACGGTCCGCCCCGCCGCCGAGCTCGGCTTCGGCTACCGGGAGAGCCGTTTCAAGCACGTCACCGGCGCGGTCCCCGAGGTGATCGTGAGCGCCACCTTCGCCCTCGAGCCGGCGCCGCCCGAGTCGATCGCGGCGCGCCTCGACGAGATCCGCCGCTGGCGCCAGGGCCACCAGCCACTCGGCCTGCCGAGCGCCGGCTCCGTCTTCCGGAACCCGCCCGAGGGCCCCTCGGCGGGCGAGCTGATCGACCGGGCGGGCCTCAAGGGGCGGCGCGTCGGCGGCGCGGTCGTGAGCGAGAAGCACGCCAACTTCATCATCAACGACCGCGCCGGGAGCGCGGCCGACGTCCGCCGCCTGGCGGGGATCGTGCGCGCCGAGGTGCGACGGCGCTGGGGCGTCGAGCTCCGTCACGAGGTCGTGTTCGCCGGCGACTGGTCGGGCTGGGAGGAAGCGGCCGATGGCTGACGCCGGCGGCGAGGCGACGGGCCGGCTGCGCGTCGCGGTCCTGCTCGGCGGGCCGTCGGCCGAGCACGACGTCTCGCTCGTCTCGGGTGCCGCGATCGTGGCCGCCCTGCCGCGCGAGCGCTTCGCCGTGCAGCGGGTCGAGATCGGGTGGGACGGCCGCTGGTCGTTCGGCCCGGCCGACCTGCCCGCCGGCGAGGCGGGAGGACCGGCGGACGGGCCATGGTGCTCGCTCCCCGAGGCGCTCTCCCGCCTCGGCGCCGCCGCCGACGTCGTCTTCATCGCGCTGCACGGCCCGTTCGGCGAGGACGGCACGATCCAGGCGGTGCTCGAGGCGGTCGCCCTGCCCTACACCGGGGCCGGCGTCGCCGCCTCGGCGCTGGGCATGGACAAGGGCCTCTTCAAGCGGCTGGTCGGGGCGCTCGGGCTGCCGGTCGTCCCCTTCGTCGAGGTGCGCGAGGCGGAGTGGCGGCGCGACCGGCCCGGCGTGCTCGAGCGCCTGGCGGCGCACGCGGCGACGTCGGGCGATGAACGGCTGATGGTCAAGCCGGCCTGCCTCGGCTCGAGCGTCGGGATGACCCTCGCCCATGACGCCGCGGAGCGGCCGGCGGCGCTGGACGCGGCGTTCCGCTTCGGCGGCCGAGCCCTGGTGGAGGCGTACGTGGCGAACGCCCGCGAGCTGGAGGTCGCCGTCCTCGGCAGCGACGAGCCGGCCGTCTTCGGACCCGGCGAGATCTTCCCCGGCCACGAGTTCTACGACTACAGCGACAAGTACCTCGACGGCGCCTCGCGGACGGCCGCCGTCGCCGACGTCGACGCGGCGCTGGGCGACCGGATCCGCGGCGTCGCCCTCGCCGCCTACCGCGCCATCGGCTGCGCGGGGATGGCGCGCGTCGACTTCCTCGTCCCGCCCGGTGGCCTCTACCTGAGCGAGCTGAACACGATCCCCGGCTTCACCCCGATCAGCCTCTACCCCAAGATGGTCGAGGCCGGCGGCGTCGCGTTCCCGGGCCTCTGCGCGCGCCTCATCGACCTCGCCCTGGAGCGCCGCCGATGACGGCGGGTGTGCCGGCGCGCGGCGGTTCCCAGGCGCGGCGCCGGGTGCTCATCCGCCGGGCCTCGGCCGGCGCCTCCTGGACGCGCATGGCGGCGGTCGCGGTCATGCTCGCCTGCGCCGGGGCGCTCTACGGTCTGACCAACGCCTCCGTGCTCGACGTGCGCCGCACGGCCGTGGAGGGGATCGCCTTCACCGGGCGTGGGGCGGTCGTGGCCGCGCTCTACGGCGAGAGTCCCGGGGAGGGCGCCGCGCCGAACGTGGTCCGCTTCGATACGGCCGCCGCCGCCGCGCGCATCGCCGCGCTGCCCGCGGTCGCCGGGGCGAGCGTCCGGGCGGTCCTGCCCGACCGGCTCGTGGTGACGGTCCGCGAGCGCGCGCCCCTGCTCGTCTGGGTGACGGCCGCAGAGCGCTTCGCCGTCGACGCCGAGGGACGCCTCTTCGCCGCCGTCCAGGAGGACCCGCCCGGGGTCGATGGCCCGCTCCCCACCGTCAGCGACGAGCGGCGGAGCGCGGCCGGGCTGCGCGTCGGCGAGCAGCTCGCGCACACCGACCTTCTGGTGGCGCGCCAGCTGGTGGCGGTGACGCCGGCCCTGCTCGGCAGCCGCGCCCGCACGCTCGAGATCCACGTCACCGACAACCAGGGCTACGTGCTCGATGCGCGGCCGACCGGCTGGTCGGCCGTCTTCGGCATCTACACCGCGAGCACCCGTCCGCCCGACCTGGTGCCGCGCCAGGTCCAGTGCCTGCGCTCGCTGCTGGCGGACACCGGGGAGGCGCTGCAGCGCGTCATCCTCGCCCCGGAGGGCGGCTCGTGCGGCACGTACCTGGAGCCATGAGGCGGTCGGTGCGCGTCCGGGGTTGCCGCGATGTCCCGGCGTCGAGTAG
>MGMJ01000008.1 GCA_001794945.1 Chloroflexi bacterium GWC2_73_18 | reverse complement strand
ACGTGACGATGAGGTTCACCGAGCCGTCGGGCAGCAGCGAGAGGAGATGGGCAGCATCTCCGACGTAGGCTGCGCCCGCCCGCGTCTGGTAGGCGGGTTCAAGACTTGGCAGAAGGCTCGAGGGATGGTCCCGCGCTGAGAGCGGACCCGGGCCCAGATCGAGCCTTTCGACTGCTGTCACCTGCATCGGGCTCCCACCACGAGGCTGTGACGTGCCAACTCGGCAGTCACCGGAATGCCGGGCCGGGTCGTGGAGATCAGCTGCAGCCGCTCGTGCTGCCGCAGTTCATGCACTTGTAGCAGCTGCCGTTGCGGACCATGATCGAGCCGCACTCGGCGCAGCTCGGGGCGTCCTCCTGGATCCGGAAGGCGACCCGCTTCGTGCCGAAGGCGAGGGCCACGCCGGCGCTCGCCTCGGCCCCGCGCCCGTTCCCGCCCTTGCCGTTCGCCTCGGCCCGCTCCCCGACCGGGAGTTCGGCCTTCGGAGTCTCGGGCGGGGTTGCCGTCGCAGTCGTGGTTGGCGGCGTCGCCGGTGGTTCGGTGGCGCCGGTGGCGGGCGCGGAGGCGTCGGCCGGCCGCAGCGTGCCGGGCGGGCCAGCGCCCGCCGCGCCAGCGGTAGCGGAGCCCGCTGGTGCCACGGGGCCGGCCTCCGTCTCCGGCTCCGAGCGGTCGATGATGCCGAGCGCGTCGCGTTCGTCCCTCGGGAGGAACTTCGCGCCGAGCCAGCGGAAGATGTAGTCGATGATCGACTTGGCGATCGGGATCTCCCGGTTGCCGGTGAAGCCCGACGGCTCGAAGCGGACGTGGGCGAACTTGTTGACCAGGTCGCGCAGCGGCACGCCGTACTGGAGCGCCAGGCTGATCGCGGTGGCGAAGGAGTCCATCAGGCCGCTGACCGTCGAGCCCTCCTTGGCCATCTTGAGGAAGATCTCGCCGGGCTGGCCGTCCGGGTAGAGGCCGACCGTGATGTAGCCCTCGTGGCCGGCGACCTCGAACTTGTGGGTGATCGCCGCGCGCTCGGCGGGCAGGCGGTGGCGGTTGGCGCCGGGTGCCGGGGTGACCGCCATCCCCGGGGCCGGCGCCGCCGCCACGACCTCCTTGACCGTCTCCTCGGGCTCCCTGGCCTTCGCCTCGGAGCCCTCCTTCTTCTTCTTGCCGGTGCTGAGCGGCTGGCTCTTCTTGGAGCCGTCGCGGTAGATGGCGATCGCCTTGAGGCCGAGGCGCCAGCCCTCCAGGTAGACCTGCTCGACATCCTCGGGCGAGGCAGCCTCGGGCATGTTCACGGTCTTGCTGATGGCCCCACTGAGGAACGGCTGGGTGGCGGCCATCATCCGCACGTGACCCATGTAGTGGATCGAGCGCTCGCCGTGGACCGGCTTGAAGGCACAGTCGAAGACCGGCAGGTGCTCGGGTTCGAGACCGGGCGCGCCTTCGATCGTCTCGTGCTCGTCCACCCAGCGCACGATCGTGTTGACCTGGGCCGGCGCATAGCCGAGCTTCTCGAGCGCCGGCGGGACCGTCCCGTTGACGATCTTGAGGAAGCCGCCGCCGACCAGCTTCTTGTACTTGATGAGGGCGATGTCGGGCTCGATCCCGGTCGTGTCGCAGTCCATCATGAAGGCGATCGTGTTGTGGCCCACGAAGCCGTTGGCCACGTAGGTCACGTTCGACGGGACCGAGATGTCGTAGGTCAACTGCTCCTCGCCGAGCTTCGCCGAGGCGATCTCGTCGTAGAAGTAGCCGAGCGTCTCGACGAGATCGGGGTCGGCGGTCCGCTCCAGGAGCGCGGTCGCCGAGCGGCGGCTGACGAGGCCGGTATGCGAGAGCGAAAGCAGCAACGTCTTGCGGAGGTGGTCGTTCTCCGGCGCCAGGCGGTCGACCGTCTCCCGGCTGACAGGGATGAGGTCGTAGCGGGCGGCCTGGGGGTGATCGTTCCGCACGAGCGCCTCCCGCTTGCGCTCCGACATGAGTGAGATCTCGGCCAGGAAGCGCGCGCCGGAGCTGGCGTTCAGGAGGCGGAGGACGTGGATCGGGTTCTGCCCGATGTGGCCTCGGCCGATCTCGTCGACCTTGCGGGTGGTCACGAAGCCGAGCGCGAGGAGGAGCGTCTGGACGTCCCGGCTGAATCGCTCGGAGACGGTGGAATACGAGACGTAGCCGTTGTTGACGCCCCCGTCGGCCTCGAAAAGGCCGCGCACGAAGGCCCGGTAGACGGCCGGATCGTTGGTGTAGAGGACCGCGTCCGGGACGTGGGCCTCGTAGCCCTTGCTCCGGTGCTGGCCGTTCGGGGCGCGCTTGGCGAAGCCGCACGCTTCCCACCACAGGGCGAGCCGCACGGAGTCGAAACGGACCTCCGTGTAGCCCTGCTGGGGGGTGGTCTTGGCCTTGAGGCCGAGGAGCCGTCGCCCGAGTTCGACCAGCCGCTCGACGACGTCCGTGTCGCCCGCGGTCACGCAGAAGCGGAGGCCCCTCGAGTGGAGGGAGCCGTCCCCCATGAAGTAGCCGACGAGCTCGGCGAGGTCGGCGGTAACGTGGCGCGGGACGAACGTCCGATGGTCCGACGTCCAGTACGCCTCCGGGAGCGGCGGCAGCGGGACCTCGCGTGGCTCCCCGATCATCCCGCCCAGCATCATCGGGACCCGGTCGCCCGCCCGGAGGTCTGCGAAGCGGCGCCACCGCCAGTCGCCGTTGGCGTCGACGACGCGGATCCGATGGGTCGTCGTGCCTTGGATCCGATAGCCGCGCGACGTCTCGACCGAGACGACCGGCTCGGCGCCGTTGACGAAGAACTTCGTCGCCTGGCGGGGGCCGTCATCCGTGGCGCCCCGAAGGTCGAGCTCCTGCCACTTCTCGCCGTCCGGGTCGCCGAGGCCCCGCAGGCGGACGAGGCCGCGGTCGGTCAGGACGAGGCTGTCGCCGACGAGGCAGCCAGTTGGGGCGAGAACGGTCACCTGGGCGTTGCGGTAGCCGTACCGCTTGCCGAGCCGGAGCGCCTCGTCCCAGGCGCGGCGCGCCTCGGTGACCAGCTCGGCCGGCGCGTCCGCCTCCGGGATCCGGTAAGCGGCGTCGCGGTGCTTGGCGATGACGCGCAGGAACGGCTCCTCGTTCGTCCTGTACTCGGCGAACGGGCCGCCGTGGTCGCGCGCGATGATCGCCGACTGGCGATACGCCTCGCCGGTCATGATCGCCGTGAGCGCCGCGGCGAAGGCGCGGCCCTCGTCCGAGTCGTAGGCGAGCCCCCGGCTCATCAGCAGGGCGCCCAGGTTGGCGTAGCCGAGGCCGAGCGGCCGGAAGATGTGCGAGCGCTCGGCGATCCGCTCGGTCGGGTAGCTGGCGTTGTCGACCAGGATCTCCTGCGCCGTGATGGTGAGGCGGCAGGCGTACTCGTACGCCTCGGCGTCGAACTCGCCGTCCTCGCGCACGAACTTCATCAGGTTGAGTGACGCCAAGTTGCAGCTGGAGTCATCCAAGAACATAAATTCCGAGCAATTGTGGACCAAAATGCCGTTCGCGACGAAGTGCCGGGTCGCGGTCTCGGTCAGGTCGAAGACGTCCTCCTCGCCGAGCGGCTTGACCGTCGCGACGCCATCGGTCAGCGGCTCGCGATACGTGCCGACTCCCCTGTTCAGCGCGGCGAGGGCCGCCGCCTTCGGCGACTGCGGCGCGAAGCCGATCTTCCGCTCGAAGAGGACGCGCGAGACGCGGCTGATCCTGAGTGAGTGCACCTCCCTGACGCGATAGGTCTTGACGCCACCCCTGCCGTCGGGGAGTAGCGCCTCCAGCTTCCCGCGACGGCGGTTCTCGTAGATCTTCGACTTGATGCCGAAGCCGAGCAGCAGCCGCTGGGCTTGGACGAGAAGCTCGAGCGAGGTCGAATCGAGCCCCACGTACTGGCTCTTCTCGCCGGAGTTCGCCACGGTCCCGTCGGCCGTGAAGAGGCCACGCAGCAGCGCGGCGGTGGAGCCGCGGTCCAAGTCGTAGACGGCGGGCGTGAAGCGCTTGAGGGCGGCGCCCTCGTCGAGGACCGCGAAGCGGAGGAAGAGATCGACGACCGGCCGCGAGGCGAAGGCGAGCCGTGAGCCGGTGGCGCTCATGGAGACGTGGACGCCGTCGTTGCGGCCGGCCGAGCCCGCCGCCTTCAGCAGGCGCTTCTGACTGTTGACCTCCTCGGCAACCGCCTCGAGGACACCCGCTTCGTTGGCGTGCATCGTGAGGATCACGGTCGCCTGCTCATTGGCTCCGCTCCGCGACCGCGCGAGGCAGCCGTCGCCGACGGCGAGTCCGATGGCGAGCGCCAGTCGAGGCTCGATCTTCGTGGTCCCGAAGCTTGGGCCGGCCAGGTGGACGCGATCACCGGGCCGGAGGTCCTTGACTGCGACGTCCCCGTTCGTGGTCGAAACTAGGTGGTCCGCGGTGATGCGCACCCGGTAGCCGGAGCGCGTCCGCAGCTCGTAGACGGGCTTGCGGCCGGTCGGGAAGATGCGGTCGACCCGGTGCGGACGCCCGTCGGAGCCGATGACATCGGCGCTCTTGCCGACCAGCTCGTCGATGCGGCGCCAGCCCTGCGCCGTGGCGACCAGCGTGTCGCCGGTGACGCAGGGATTGCTGGCGTAGATGCGATCGGTCGCGGCGCAGGTGTGCCAGTCGTTGATGGTGGTGTCGTACTGGATCCCCGGGTCGCCGCAGGCCCAGGCCGTCTCGGCCATCCGGCGGAAGAGGTCGCGCGCCCGGAAGGTGTCGATCACCTGGCCGGTGGTGACGGCGCGCGTCTGCCACTGGCCGTCCTCGACGACCGCCTTCATGAAGTCGTCGGTGACGCGCACCGAGTGGTTGGCGTTCTGGAAGAAGATCGAGCTGTACGCCTCGCCGTTGAAGTCGGCCGGGTAGCCGGCCTCGATCAGGGCGTGCGCCTTGCGCTCCTCCTTCAGCTTGGAGTCGATGAAGTCGACGATGTCCGGGTGATCGGCGTCGAGGATCACCATCTTGGCGGCGCGGCGCGTCTTGCCGCCCGACTTGATCACGGCCGCGAACGCGTCGTAGCCCTTCATGAAGCTGACCGGGCCGGAGGGCGTGCCGCCGCCCGACAGGCGCTCACGCGAGGAGCGGATGGGGGAGAGGTTGGTGCCGGTCCCCGAGCCGTACTTGAAGAGCATCCCCTCCGTCTTGGCCAGGGTCAGGATGCTCTCCATGGTGTCCTGCACGCTGTTGATGAAGCAGTTGTGGACGGCCACGTTGTTCGAGAGGTATTCGCCCGACTCGGTCTGGATGTCGTAGACCCGTTCGATCCCGAGATCCTCGACGGCGACGATCTCCTCCTCGCGGACGTTGGGCACGGTCCTCGAGTCGCGCAGCCCAAGCGATTCGAGGAGTCGGGCCTGCTTGCGGCGGCCGACGAAGCCGACCAGCTCGGCGAAGCGGGCGCGCTCGCTCCCGACGGCGACGACGACCTCGTGGAGGTCGTGCCGACCCTCTCGCTTGTCGCGCTTGTGCACTCGACGCGAGTAGATGCCGATCACGTTGAGCAGGAGCTGGACGTCCTCCGTCCAGCGCTCGCCGATGACCGCGAAGCCGATCCTCGCCGACTCGTTGCCGTTGTCGCGCCGGACGCTGATGTGGCCATCCGCCTGGAACAGGCTGCGCAGGTAGGCGCAGATCTCGTCGTAGGGAGCGGTCCACAGTCGTGACGGGACGCGGATCTCGGTGCCGCGCCGGAGCAGCTCCCAGCGCTCCACGAAGGCCCGCACGACCTCGCCGTAGACCCGGATGCGCTGGAGCCTCGTCTCCTTCGTGTCGGCGTCCCTCACCTTGACGTGGACGTGGGGCAGCGCCACGTCGAGGTTCTCCATCACCCACCGGTACTCGTCGTCGTTGGCGACCTGGAACTCGATCGTCAGGGAGCGGTTCGTCCCGCTCTCGTACTGGCCGACGAAGCCGTCCGATTGGAGCCAACCCGCCAGCGCGGCCTCGGCGCGCAGGACGGCAGCCTCCGCGTCGATGGACTCGAACCCGTTGAGTTCGCCGGCGGGCGCCCCGATGCCGGCGGGGATGAGGACCGGCGCTGTCGCCCGGGCGTGGACGTTGACCTTGGCCCGATGCGGGTAGAGGTGCATCCGCATGCCGACCTCGAGCTGGTCGACGCGTAGCCACTCGGGTGCTGTGCGGCGCCCGCGGACGGCCTTGACCACGTGATCGGGCGTCGCCTCGATGAAGGTGCCATTGCGCAGCCGCACGCGCCAGACCGGCTTGAAGCCGTTCTCCTTGACCGCCACGACCCGCGTGACGCCGTGCGCGTCGTAGACCTCGCGCCCGATCGCGGCGTCCTCGACGAGCCGGCCGATCGGGATCATCCCGCCAGGGGTCGAGATGAGCGCCCGATACGGCTGACACGCCGAGCATTGCGGGCGTTCCTCGACCCCGACGTTGAACCAGACCGGGCTGTTGAAGGCCATCTTCTGATGCACGAGCAGGTGTGTCAGCTCGGCGCGGAACGCCTCGAGGTCGTCCGGGGTGGCGAAGTAGCGCTGGCGCTCGGCCCATCCGCAGATCGTGTCGACGACGCGGTCGATCAGTTCCTTCACGCTCCGCTCGCGCCCTGGCGTGTCGACCTGGCCGCGGAAGTACTTGGAGACGACGACGTTGGTCGCCAGCTGGCTCCAGGAGGCGGGGACCTCGACCTCTTTCTGCTCGAAGAGGGTCTCGCCCTTCTCGTTGCCGATCGAGGCCGAGCGGATCTCCCACTCGATCTCGTCGTAGGGGTGGACGCCCGGGCGGGTCCAGCGCCGCTCGAAGGTGAGCCCGCGTGGCGCGGCCTTGCCGGGGGTCGTTCGCCCCGGCGTCCGCTGCGTGCTGGAGGTCTCGCTACCGACGCTGGCTCGGGCCATCCTGGGATCCTCCTCCTCGGGTGCCATAGCTGCGGGGACGCTGGCGTCGTTGGTCCTGCTCGGTGGTTCAGCCGGGTCCGGCGACGGGCCCGCGAGTGCCGGCGGGACCCGGTCTCGGGAGCCGACCCTCGGCGTCTCGTACCCGCGAGCATACGCCCGAGGGTGCGCGATGTCAAGGCTCGTACCACAAGATGTTGCGTTCGCGGGAGGCTCGACCGCAACATCTGGTGGAATGGCGGTGGAGCGGCGGTGGACGGGGCGTGGAAAGCCGGTGGATGATGCACGGGTCTCAGGGCTGCCTGGCGCGGCGGCGGCGTCCGTGCCGGGAGCCGGTCCGGATCGCTGCTGCCGTGGCGCCCAGGATAGCACAGATAGAACATTCGTTCGGAACCAGGTGGAGGTGACCAGGGGTGCTGCGGGACGCGGTCCCGCGCCGCTGGGGGACTCCCGGGCTACAGGCCGCTGTAGGCGTGCAGGCCGCTGAAGAAGAGGTTGCCGAAGAAGGTGAAGAGGACGGCGGCGAAGCCGACGACCAGGATGAGCGCCGCCGGCCGACCCGCCCAGCCGCGCTGGCTCCGCGCGTGCAGGTAGACGGCGTAGATCAGCCAGGTGACGAGGGCGCTCGTTTCCTTGGGGTCCCAGCCCCAGTAGCGGCCCCAGGCGATCGAGGCCCACCACGACCCCAGCACGATCATCGTGGCGAAGACCGGGAAGCCGACGATGACAGCCCGGTAGGCGGCCTCGTCGAGCACCTTGTGCGAGGGAAGCCAGGCGAACCGGTCGGCGCTCCCCTGGAGCAGGTAACCGACCGCCGCGCCGAAGCTGGTGGCGAAGATGCCGTAGCTGATCACCGCCATCGCCACGTGCACGGTGAGGAGCGGCGGGTTGGCGAGCGCCGGCACGAGCGGGGCGATCGCGTGCGGCAGCGTCAGCGCGTAACCGGCCAGGAAGGCGGCGACACCGAGCGGCAGGAAGCCGATGGACCGGATCGCGTAACGCCCCTCGAGGGCGAGATAGCCGGCCGTGATGCCGAAGGCAAAGGCGATGGCGAACTCGTACATGCTGCCCCACGGTCCGCGTCCCACCAGGATGGCGCGCAGCAGCATGGAGAGGCCGAGCCCGACGGCGGCGAACCAGGCGGCGCCGATCGCCACCGACGCGGCGGCCGGTGCCGGCTCGGCCGGCCGGGCCCCGAACGGCGCGCGGGCCGAGCGACCGCCGCCCAGGGCCACGCTCGCGGTCGCGAACGCGGGCGCCGTCCGGATCGTGGCGATGGCGCCGGCCGCGCGACGCGCCCGGGCCGCCAGCGTCGTGGCGAAGACGTGCAGCGCGAAGGCGGCCCCCAGCGCGAGCGCGCCGGCCGCGAAGAGGTAGTAGGACGCGGTCTCCATCGGATCGTTCGTTTCGCGCGGGCCGGCGGGCGTCAGGCCGCCGCGGCGCCACCCGGCGGGGGGCCGCCGGCAGCCGCCAGCAGCGTCCGGGCGTCCGGCGCGGCGCCGAGCCGGTACCGCGTGCCGCAGGTGCGGCAAAGCTCGGCCGCCACCGGCCGCACGCTGCCGTCGGCCGGGCAACGCACGTCGAGCTCGGCCCCGTCGAGGTCGCAGGTCCGCGCGCTGGTCGGGAAGACGAGGCCGTGGGTCGCGCAGAAGGGGACGCCGGCGGAGAAGTCGTACCCGCCGTCGGCCTGCCGCGGCGCCGCCCGCCCGCCCGGCCGCTCGGCGGCGGCACGGGGGCGGTGGGTCAGGTCGAAGAGAGTGAGGCGCCCGAACGACCAGGCGACCCAGAGGGCCAGGAGCGGCAGCCCGATCAGGGGGATCAGGTCGATGATGCTCTTCCAGTCGGGGATGACCACCCTGGCGATCAGGTCGAGCAGCTGGTTCCAGAGCTCCTGCACGCGGGTTCGCTCCCTGATCTCTCCGGTCTGGCGGTGGCCGGCATCCTACCACCGGGGACGTTCAGGCGGGCCGGCCCGTTCCGGGGCCGCGGCCGCCCCGGCGGGGCGCCCGCCGCGGGTTGCCGCGCTTCGTCGTGGCGCCCCGGCCCGGCTGCCAGGCGGGCCGCTCGTCCGCGTCGGCCTCCGCGGCGTCGCCGGTGGCGGGGGTGGCGGGGGCCCGACGAGGCGTCAGCCGCCCGATCAGCCAGGCCGTGCCCGCGGTCCGGGCGCCGAGGTCGCGGGCCGCCCTGGCGAGGTCGCGGTCGTCGGTGACGAGGAGCGTCGAGGCGGCTTCGCGCCCGATGCGGATCGACCATAGGATGGCGGCGTCGGCGCCGCCCCGCGGGGAGTGCCTGATCTCCACCCCGCCCGAGCGGAGGGCCGATGGTCCGCCCGGGTCGGGCGGTCCGTCGAGGAAGACGGTGAGGGCGACCTCTCGTGGCACCGCCGCGCGCAGGCGTCCCGTCAGCGCGACCGGCGGAGCGGCATCCGGTCGCCCCCGCTCACGGGCGAGACGGTGGAGCAGGTTCGAGCCGTCCACCACGAGGCGGCCGACGCCGGCCCACGGGTTCACCGGCGGCGCCCCGGGGGCCGGCCGCTGCTACCATCCGGCCCGTGCTGCTCATCGTCGACCTCGACGGGGTCGTTTACCGGGGCTCCGTGCCGGTCGCCGGGGTGGCGGAGGTGCTGCGGCGCCGCGCCGCGCTGGGCGACACGATCGTCTACGTGACCAACAACTCGAGTCGGCATCGGGGCGACTATCTCACGACGCTGGCCGCCATGGATCTCCCGGTCGCCGAGGAGCGGATCGTGACGGCCGGTCGGGCCACGGCGTTGCGGCTGGCGGACGGGACGGGCCCGCGCCCGCGCGCGGTCATGGTCGTGGGCGGCCCGGGCCTCAGGCGCGAGCTGCGCGACCGCGGGTTCCGGGTCGTGGCGCCGACGCGTCACGGGCTCGCGGCGCGCCCGGAGGCGGTGGTGGTGGGGATCGACCGCCGGCTCAGCTACGGCCGTCTGGCGATCGCCGCCCGCGCCATCCGCGAGGGGGCGCGCTTCGTCGCCACCAACCGCGACCCGGTCTTCCCCGCGCCGGAGGGGCTCCTCCCCGGCGCCGGCGCCGTCGTCGCCGCGCTCGAGGTCGCCGGCGGCCGCGCACCCGAGGTGATCGGGAAGCCCGAGCCCGGCCTCTTCGAGTCGGCCGCCAGGCTGGCCGGGGTCGCGCCGTCGAGCGCGGTGGTCATCGGCGACGGGCTCTCCACCGACATCGCCGCCGCCCACCGGATCGGGGCGCGCTCGATCCTGATGCTGACCGGCGTCACCACGCCGGCCGATCTCGACGTGGCCCCGCCGGAGCGCCACCCGACCGCCGTCGCCGCCGACGCCGTCGAGCTGGCGGCCCTCCTCGAACGCTTCGCCGCCGAGCCGGCCTGAGCGCCGGCGCGGTGGCCGGTCAGGGCTGACCCGCGAGCCGTGCCTCGCCCGCCGCCCAGCGGTCGAACGCCGCGCGGAGCGGCGCGAGCGTCGCTTCGTCGGCGAAGGCGGCGTCGAGGGCGTGCCGGTCGATCCGCCAGAGCTCGCCCGGGGTGAGGCGGGCCCGGCGCAGGACGCGCCGGTACTCCGCGGTGAGCGTCAGCGAGGAGACGGTACGGTCGTCGGTGGAGAGGGTGACGCGCACGCCCGCGCGCACGAGCCGGCGGATCGGGTGGGCGGCGACCGAGCGGGCGAGGCCGGCCTGGACGTTGCTGGTGGGGCAAAGGTCGAGGGTGACGCCGCGGCCGATCAGCTCGGCGACGAGCGCCGGGTCGTCGGCGGCCGGGGCGCCGTGGGCGATCCGTTCCGGATCGAGGGCCAACGCCGCGCGCACCTGCGCCGCGCCGCCCCACTCGCCGGCGTGGAGGGTGATCCGCAGCCCCGCCGCTCGCGCCGCTGCGAAGGCGCGGCGATGGGGCCAGGCGTCGGGGAAGGCGGCCTCCGGCCCGGCCAGGTCGAAGCCGACCAGCCCCCGGTCGTGGAAGCGGGCCGCGGCCTCGGCGACCGCCACGTTGCGCTCCGGGTCGTGCGAGCGCATCGCCACCGCGATCAGCCGCGCCACCACGCCGGTCCGCGCCGCGCCCTCGGCGGTCCCGGTGACGACCGCCGCCAGCCCGTCGCCGAGCGAGAGACCGCGCCCGGTGTGGAGCGCCGGCGCCCAGCGCACCTCGACGTAGCGGGTCCCGTCGGCGGCGACGTCCTCGATCAGCTCGCCGGCGACCCGGGCGAGCGACTCCCCGTCCTGGAGCAGGAGGATGGGCAGGTCGAAGGCGCGCAGGAGGGCGGCCTGGTCGGCCACCCGGGCGGGCGCTGCCAGCCGGCGACGCATCGACCGCACCGTCGTCCGGCGGTCGGCGAGCCCGCGGGCGCGCGCCAGCTCGAGCGCGGTCGCCGGCCGGACCGAGCCGTCCAGGTGGAGGTGGAGCTCGGCCTTGGGCATCCGCGCGGCGAGGGCGTCCAGCCCGGCGTTCCGCACGTGCAAGGGATACCACAGCCGCGGCCCGCTACACTCGTCCCGTGGCATCGGCGCGGATCTGGCTCCAGCGGGCCGGCTGGGTGGCGGCGGCCCTGCTCCTTGCCCTGGGTGGCGCGGGCCTCGTGGCCGGCGGCGACCATCCGCCCGGTGACGCGACG
>MGMJ01000007.1 GCA_001794945.1 Chloroflexi bacterium GWC2_73_18 | reverse complement strand
TCGGCCGGCCGCTCGCCGAGCCCGCCGCTCCGGCGGTCCGAGCGGTCGCCCCCGCCGCTCCGGCCGAGTCGGGAGGGCCCGGCCATCGCGCATCGACCAGGGGGGGTGGTGCGACAGGTCAGGTCGCTCACGTCGCGGGGCGGCGTGGCCAGGCGGCCACGGACGGCGCCGCGGTCACGCCGCGAGCCAGGCGAAGGCAGTCGACGCTGGGCAGCGACCCGCTCGACGCGCCGCGCTCAGAGGAGAACGCACGGCTCGCCTGGGAGTCCTTCGTTCACGACGTTGTCTCGGGAGGCGCCAAGCGTGACCGATGAGAACGCTGGCCATCACCAACCACAAGGGCGGTAGCGCCAAGACCACGACCGCGGTCAATCTCGCCGCGGCATTCGGCGAACTGGGCCTGCGCGTCCTCGTGATGGACCTCGACCCTCAGGGCTCGGCCTCCGCCTGGTTGGGCGTGCCGCGCGACGACCGCAGTGCATCGGACGCGCTGTTCGGCCGGGCCGCGCTGCACGTGCTCGCCCGGCCCACAACAGCGCCCGGCGTGGACCTCGTGCCGGCCTCTCCGGGGCTCGTCGCCGCCGACCGACGACAGGAGACGGAGATCGCACTGGGTATCATCCGCGCCGTCGAGCGGACGCCGCCACGATGGGACCTCCTCATCGTCGACTGCCCGCCATCCCAGGGCTACCTCGCGATCGCGCCGCTCGCCGTCTGCCATGAGGTGCTGGTGCCGGTGGAAAGCCACGTCCTCGCCCTGGCCGGCCTCAGCAGCGTCATCGCCACGATGGAACGGGTCAGCCAGCGCCTCAACCCGCAGCTGACCCTCTCCGCCATCCTCGCCTGCCGGGTCAATCGGACCACCCATTCGCGGGAGGTCGTCGAACTGCTGCGCCGTCGCCACGGCCACCTCGTCCTGACCGCCACGGTCCGCGAGAACATCCGGCTGGCGGAGGCACCGTCGTTCCAGCTGCCCATCACGCGCTACGCTCCGGACAGCACCGGCGCAGCAGACCACCGGACGGTCGCCGCGGAGCTGCTTCGCGACCGCACGACCCGGACGGCGGAGCGCGAGCGCGACTCCCTGGGCCGGCTCTTCGATCTCGCTCGGCACGGGCCCGGCTGGCTGACCTCGAGACGCGGTCGAGATTAGTCGCAGACTCTCGCGGCGGGCACACGCCGAACGTCGCGGCGAGAGGCGATTCGACCCGGCGCTGCCTATTGTCGGCGGAGATACGGACGGCTACCATTCGAAACACCTGATCCGGGAGTCAGGGGAAGGCGTCGAGGAGCGCTCCGCCTGGGGGAGCGCGATCCTCGCCGACTGAGGCCACTGGTGGTGGCAGATCGCCACGGGATTGGCACATCGGCGGCCGGAGGACACCGTGTCTGGCGCATCCTTGGCTCCCCGGGGCCGCGTGGTCGAGAGACGCGTCTCGCCGGCGCTCGCGCCGTCGGCCTGGCGACGCCGATCCCTGTCACGGCTTCCGCGCCTTTCGCCGCGAGCTGCCGGGGCTCACGGCCATAGGCTCGAGATCGCGGCTCGGCTGATCCCCGCGCGGTCGTGCCGGGACGGAGGACGAGGGCCAAGGAGCGCTGCCTGCCGCCACGGCCTGGCGGTCGTCACTGACCCGACGGGCGCGGAGGTACGTGCGCGACGGACGACCAGCGGGCCCGTGACGTGTGTGACCCGAGGCCCCCACGGGCCCCACGGAGTGCCCGGCTAGAGTGAACACCGAGCAGATACTGACGGTGCTTGCGGTGGTGACCGCGGCGAACATGGCCCTGGCGTTCACGCTCGTCGCGACGCGGTTGATCTCGCCCCTGGTGCCCGCCGGCCGTGATCCCGAGCAGCCGCCAGCTCGACCCGATGCCGAGACACACCGCGCCGTCCCCGGGGTCCGGTCCTTCGCTGCGGAAGCGGACGTCACCGCCGCCTACGAGCGAGTGGCCAAGGTGGTCGGCTATGCGGTGCTGCTCGTCACGGCCGTGATCGTGGCCGTCAGCGGTCTGTGGCCCGACGCCGCTCCGCTCATCTACGTCGCCGTCGCGGTCACCGGCATCACGATCTTCACCATCAACGACCTGATCCCGCGCGGATGGCTCGGGCGAGCGCGGTATCCGATCGAGGCCGCGATCGCGATCGCGTTCGTCACGGTGATGGTCGGCGCGACCGGCGGCGTCAGGAGCCCGTTCTTCGTCGGCTACTACCTGATCGTCACCGCTGCCGTCCTGGCGGCAAGTGAGGGACCCGCGATCTTCCTCGGCGCCGGAAGCGCGGCAGCGCTTCTCGTCGTCGCGTTCGTCGCCCCGGGCGTGCCTGCGGTGGGGCCGGAGGAGACCGCCAGGGTCGCCGTCGAGCTGGCCGGCCTGATCCTGCTCGCGTACCTGGCGCTCGTGCTCGTGGGCGAACAGCGACGCGCCCGAGACGCGGCGGTGCGCCTCTCCCTCCGTGACGCTCTCACCGGTCTGGCCAACCGGGCTGCGTTGTTCCGCGGTATCGATCGCGAGATCCAGCGGGCAGCCCGAACGGGGCGCGGGTTCTGCCTCCTCATGATGGACCTCGACGACCTCAAGCCGATCAACGATCGCCTGGGGCATCCGGCGGGCGACGCGGTCCTGAGATCCGCGGCCTCGAGCATCACCGCCACCATCCGTCGCGTCGACATGGCCGCCCGGTACGGCGGCGACGAGTTCATCGTGCTGCTGCCGGAGACCGACCCCGTGGGCGCCTCCATCGTGGCCGAGAAGATCCGCTCGACCATCGCGACCATCGCCCTCCCCGCCGGCAAGCACCTCCCGACGACGGCCTCCATCGGCGTCGTCGGCTTCCCGGGTGACGGAGAGACCGCGGACGCCCTGATGGCGGCGGCCGACTCCGCGATGTACACGGCGAAACGGCTCGGCAAGGACCGCGTCGTCCTGGCGGGAAGTGGCCCGATCTCGGTGACCGTCCCTCGAACGGAGGCTCCGTGGAGCGTGCCGGGGTCGGCGTCCGGGATCGCCAGCACGGATGCACGACCGCCAGGCATTCGCCACGCACCCGGCGACCGACATCAACCCCTCTCCAGCGTCGCCGACGATGACGACGAGCGACTCCGGCGGGCCGTGGAGTCGCTGCTGGCTGGCTCGGAAGCGGGGCTCGGGCCCAGCCCGGGGGAGACGGACAGGGCACGCGAGATCGAACGCGCGCAGGAACGGCGGGCGGGTACCGGCGATCGGCCGCGTCCGCCGCTCGGGTCCGCCCGCGACGCTCTCACGGGCCTCCGTAGCCGGGCGGCGTGGCAACGCCAGGTGCGCGCCGAACACGCTCGCTCGCTGCGATATCGCAGGCCGATCACCGCCGGGCTTGTCGACCTGGACGGCCTCGCGGACCTGGCGCGAAGAGACGGTGAGGAGACCGCCGATCGGGCGGTCCAGGTGGTCGGGCAGGTGATTCGCGCCGAAAGCCGGGCAAGCGACCTCGCGGGGCGGCTCGACGTTGACCGTCTTGGCTTCCTCCTCCCGGAGACCGACGAAGCCGGAGCGCAGAGCTATCTCGAGCGGATCCGTGCGTCGTGCCAGCGCTGGCTGGCCAGTTCCCGGGTGCCGCTGGACCTTGCGGTCGGCTGGGGCAGCCCAGGCCCGGAGGGCAGCCTCGAACCGGCCCTTGTGGCCGCCGAGGAGCGACTGCGCGACGACCGGCACCGGCGCGACCGCCCGAGCGAAGCCGGGCGCCCGCGCCTCCATTGAGGCCGGCGATCCACCCGATGCGCGTGAGCCGACTCCATGCCGGTTGACACCGCGGTCGAGCTCCTCCTGGTCGGTGTTCTCGGCAACTTCCTCCTCGTGATCGTGCTGGTCCTGACCGAGGTCCGACGGCGTCGGCGGAACCGCCATGAAGGCGCGGAGCTTCTCCACGACCTGTCGGAATCAGAGGTGCGGCGACGGCTCGCTGCACCGGCGGCGCAGGTGCCGCAGACCGCGGGCCCTGGACACAGCTCGATCTCGGCCGGTGCGGGCGACTCCGGGGCGCCCGCGCTCCAGAGGCCGTTACCGACGGCGGCATCACACTTCAGCGAACCGGAGCCGGCGTCGCCGGGACTGGAGGCGTCTCTGGCCGTCGACGGACCGTCCGGTCCCCCGTGGGCGGAGCTGACGGACTCCGCCACCGGGCTCGAAACCGCCGACAGCTGGGAATCAGCCTTCGAACTCGAGGAGGAGCGCCTGCATCGGTATCGTCGTCGGGCGTGCGTGGTCCACTTCGAGCTCGACGGGCTGGATGCACTCGCGCAGCGTGTCGGCCACCAGGCGGGCGACCGGCTGATCGAAGCGGTCGCGGCAGTGCTGCGGCGCCAATCGCGATCGGCCGACAGGGTCGCCCGAGCCGGCCCGGGCAGCTTCCGGGCGCTGCTGCCGGAAACCGATGAGGCAGAGGCCGAGGCGCTTGTGGACCGCGTTCGCGAAGGCATCGCAGCGATCCTGGGGACGAGCGCGATCCCGGTGCGTCTCTCGGTCGGCCTGGCCAGCCCCGACCTCGGCGCTGATCTGGTCGCGGCTTCGCGGCTGGCAGCCGAACGGCTCCGCGCCGACCGACGCCCGACGGGCGCGACGGCCGGGCCGCAGGGCCCCGACGCTGGTCAAGCCCATGGCGCCTCGCCCGAGAGCCCCGGTCTCGCCGGGCGCGCAGCCGGCCCGAGTGCGGCGCGCGACACGCGCCGTCCCAGCGTTCGAGAGGCGTTGCTCGAGCTGCGCGAGCTGCACCAGGAGCGTCTCGTCAGCGACGGGGAGTACCACGCGAAGCGAGGGCAGATCCTCGATCGCCTCTAGGCAACGTCAGTCGTTGCCTACCCGTGCCTTCGTCTGCGAACCCTGGGTCGGGCGGCTCGCTCGATTGGCGGCCGCCGTCGCACCCCTCAGGGGGTCTGGGTGATCACCAGCTGCGGCCGGTTGGTGGCCGCCTCGCGGCTGTTGTAGTAGGCGCTCGTCGTGCTGGCGTTCTTGAGGGCGAAGGAGTAGGTCCCGTCGGCGGCGATGGCGCCGGGGTCGAGGGTGATCTCGACCCACGTGTTCTGGGTCACCGCGCCGGCGCTGCCGATCGCGGTGGGGCCGATGACGGGCGCGGTGTTCCAGGTGATGGTGCCCTCCGCCCAGCCGTTGCCGACGGCGTAGACGGCCCCGCCGTCGTTGCTGTTCTGGGTCACCACGAAGAGCCGCAGCTTGATGGCGCTGACCGTCCCGGTGATACCGCTGACCGTGAACTTGAGGTAGCTGCGGTAGGTGGTCGGCGGCGAGGCGGTGTCCTCGCGCACTCGCAGGGTGGCCAGCGACCCGTAGTTGGTGGTGGCGCTGGAGGACTTGACCTGGGCGTCGGCGAGGGGGGCGAAGGTGAGGATGGTCGGCGCCGGCGGCGCGCTGACGGTGATGTAGTCGACCTTGGTCTCGGTGTCGCCGCCGACGCTGTTGGAGGCGGTCAGGCCCACCGTGTAGGTGCCCGCCGCGGCGTAGGTGTGGCTCGGGTTCTGCAGGGTCGAGGTGCCGCCGTCGCCGAAGGCCCACGACCAGCTCGTGGCGACGCCGGTGGAGAGGTCGCTGAACTGCACCGCCAGCGGCGCGTCGCCGCTGGTGGGGGTGCCGCTGAAGTCGGCCGTCGGCGCCGACGCGGCCGGGCTGACGACGACGTAGCCGGTCTTGGTCTCGGGGTCGCTGCCGCCGGCGTTGGTCGCCGTCAGGCTGACGGTGTAGGTGCCCGGCGCGGCGTAGAAGTGGCTCGGGTTCTGCAGGGTCGAGGTGCCGCCGTCGCCGAAGGCCCACGACCAGGCGGTGGGGCTGCCGCTGGAGAGGTCGGTGAAGTCGACGGAGAGCTGCTCGACTCCGCTGGTGGGGGTGCCGCTGAAGTCGGCGACCGGGGCGGGCGGCGGCGGGCCGCTCACCGCGATGTAGTCGGTCTTGGTGGCCGGGGCGCTGTCGCCCCCCGCGTTCGAGGCGACGAGGGTGACGCTGTAGGTGCCCGGGTTGACGTACTCGTGGTTCGGGTTCTGCAGGGTGGAGGTCCCGCCATCGCCGAAGGCCCACGACCAGCCCGTCGGGCTGCCGCTGGAGAGGTCGGTGAAGTCCACGGTGAGCGGCGCCGTCCCGCTGACGGGCGTGCCGCTGAAGTTCGCCACCGGCGGGGCCGGCGCACCGCCGAGGGACTGGTAGGCGTGCCAGTAGCGCCGGGTCGTGTCGTTGGTGGCGAGGACGACCAGGCCGGTCGTGCTGTTGACGTTCTGCTTGGTCGAGGTGACGTTGTTCATGTCGCCGCTGTCCGCGTCGTTGATGACCGGCGTGCCGTACCCGTCCGAGAAGGAGATGCTATCGAGCGGCGACGTCTTCTCGTAGATCGTCCCGCCCGACTGGCCGCTGGTGCCGGGTGGCTGCGGCCCCGTGGCGAAAACGTGGATGACGCCGTGCTCCTCGTCGAGCATGACGATCGGCCGCGTATGGCTGTCGGAGACGCGCCCGAAGCGGTAGCTCGCCCAATCGCCGGTCGCCGGGTCGCGCACCAGCAGGTTGTTGAGGGGCGCCGACGAGGAGCTCATCGAGGTCTTCACGGCGGCGAAGACGCGCCCGTCGCTGCCCGCCTGGAGCGACTTGAGGTTGACGTGATCGTCGGCCGTCTTGGGACCCTGCACGGCCGTGCGGCTCGCCTCCCAGGTCGTGTCCGGCTGGCCGTCGACGTGGACGGCGAAGTAGATCGCCGAGACGTTCTGGTTGCTCCACATGACGCCGATCTTGCCGGGGCCGAAGGCGATCACCGAGGAGATGTCGTCGGCGGCGACCGAGGTGCCGCTGACCGCCGGCACGAACGGCGTGCCCCAGGTCAGGTCATTGCCGATCGTCCGGTTGACCCAGACCTGGCCGCCCTGCGTCCAGGTGGCCCACAGCTTCCCCGTGCCGTCCTTTTCGACGACGAGCGTCTCGGTCCGGTAGTCGTTGACCGTCACCGGGAAGCCCGTGTCGAGGGAGTAGGTGTCGGTCGCCGCGTTGTAGCTGAAGCGGTAGAGGCGGCTCGGGTAGCCCGTCGCCGGGTTGGTGGAGTAGACGTGCGAGGCGACGTAGAGGTGGGTGCCGTCCCACAGCACGTCGGCGCGGCTGTTGGTGCGGGGATCGAGCAGGACGCCCGTGTCCTGCCAGGCCTGCGTCGCCAGGTCGAGCCTGAAGATGTGGAAATCGGCGCTGACCGTGTCGAAGAGGCTCGCCCACCAGAAGCCGTCGTTCCACCAGAGCTTGCTCTCCGGCTTGGAGCCGCTCGGCGAGCCGCTCGCGCCGGTGAAGGACCGGTCCTGGTAGCCGATGTCGCCCAGCGCGGCCGCAGCCGGCGCCGGGACCAGTCCTCCCACCAGAAGAAGGCCGCCCACCAGGGCGGCCAGGCGCGGGGCGTGGAGGCGGCGGGGGCGGAGCACGGCCGATGGAATCCTCCCTGGGTGAGCGCCCGCTATTGTCGCCGGTCGACCCGTGCGGCGTCCAGCCCCATGTTCACCCTGCTCAGGGCGCCAGTGGGATCGCCGCCTCGCCGAGCCAGGCGTCGTCGACCCAGACGGTCGTGTTCGAGCGCCCGACGTCGATCTCCCAGTAGGCCGAGGTGTCGGAGACGACGGCGGTGAACTCGAAGGTCGCGATCATCCACTCGTTGCCGACCGTGAAGATGCGCGTGCTGTAGGTGTCGCCGCCGATCGATACGACACGCAGGCCCACCTCGCGCGGGACGGTCGCGCGCAGCGCCACGCGGAAGACGTACCGCTGCCCCGGGACGAGAGACATGTTGCCCTGCCGGAGGCTGACCCCGGCCCGCGAGCTCGACCCCGCGCTGATATCGATACGGGCCGAGGTGGTGCCTTGCTCCGCCGTGGAGGTGTCGGCGACCAGGGTCGCCATGGCGTCACTCGCCTCCAGGTGGAGCTCCCAGGGGAGACCAACGCCCGACTCGAAACCGGCGGCGGCCAGCTGGTTGGGCCCGGGACCCGGAGGCGGGGTCGGCGAGGGGGTCGCCGCAGGGCTCGTCTCCGGCGTGGCCGATGGGCTGGGAGTCTCGCCGCTCGGAGAAGGGCCCGGCGCACTTCCGGTCGGGGAGGGAGACGCGCTGGGCGGCCCCGAGCTCGGGGCCGACGCGGGGGCGAGCAGGGTCGTCAGCTCTGCGGTCACGGCCGGTACATCTCCCAGCCGCACGACGATCTGGCGGGCGATCGCGGTCAGGGTCGCGGTATCGGTCAGGAGCGTCGACGAGGCCACGGCCGCCGCGTCGAGGAGGTCGCCGTAAAGGACGGCCAGCCTGGCCCCGACCGTGGCCGAGCCGCTCCGCTGCCGGAGCCGGTCCGCCACTGCCGTCCCGTACCGCGCCGTGGCGGCGATCTCGCGGATCGCCGTCACCAGGGCCGGCGCGTCGAGGCTGGGCGCGGCGAGGACGGTGCTCAGATCCGCCCCGCTCGCCGAGAGGTTGTCGTTCACCGAGATCGCCAGCGAGACGTCGGCCTGATCGACCGCGGCCGACCTGCTGGGCGTCGGCGCGGGCGTCTCCGGGACGGCCGTCGGCGTGGCGTCGCCCCCGTCGGCGCCGAGGCCGGCGCCACTGACGGTGATCCCCAGGAGGAGCGACCCGCCCAGGACGACGACCAGGGCGAGAGCCACGAGCTCAGGGCTGATGGCCTCGGCGAGGCCGGGTCGCCTGCCGTTCACCGCGCTCCGCCTGAAGGGTGGGTCACGGATGGACGGCGGGACCGGCGGGTGCGGCCCAATAGACGTCGAGCCCCCGCTCGAGCTCGTTGCCGCCGAGTCCGGCCACGATCTGAAAGGCGACCACGAAGTGCCGGCGCCGGTCGCCGACCCCGCTGACGACGAGCCGGTTCCCGATGGCGCTCACCTCGAGTGCCTCGAGGGCGTGCTCGAGGAGCACGGTTCCCGGCCCGACGTCGACGGGGCCCTGGATCTGCAGGACGTCGTGGCGCCGCAGGATCGCGTAGCGCGCCCCCACGGTCAGGGCCTCGCTGCCGCCGACGAAGTAGCCGACCGCCAACAGGACGGCCTGTCCCGGGGCGGTGGCCGGCGGGCCGCCCGTCGTGTGCGCGGTCCCCGCCGGCCCGTCGGTCGCGGTCGGCGACGGCGAGGAGCCTCGACCGGGCGCGGTCGTCGGGAGATGCAGCGGAGGGAGCGCAGCCACGGGGGGTAGCGGTGGGAGCGCGGCCGCCGCACCGACCTTTCCCCCGCCCTCCTCCGCGAACCCGACCGAGCCGCGCAGCTGGCGCCCGCAGGCGGGGCAGACATAGGCCCAGCCCCGCAGCGGCGCCTCACAGGCGGGGCACTGGCCGGGCGGCGCCAGAGCCACGATCAACAGCGCCAGCGGGCCCAGGAGCCCGCCGTAGACGAGCCAGACGAGCCGCTGCCGCTGCCGACGGCCAGCCAGCCACCCGGTGAGCGGCCCGAAGACCATGGCCCAGATCAGGAAGAGCGGGAGGTAAGGGCTAAGGTCCCACACGTGGTCTCCTGACCCGGCCAGGGCGGGCCGATCGCCGGGGAATCATACCGAACGGTGGCCCATGGGGAGGCGGCCGGAGCCTCCGACGCGGGCTCGGACCGGGCAACCGCGCCGGTGGTGCGAGTTGTCAACACTTTGAGGGCCGGGAGGGGCGGTTCGAGTACCGGGAATCGGCCAGTTCGGTGTTGTAAAGGGACGACAAGGTGGGTACATTACGAGGCAGACCGGAGCCGCTGGCCCAGCATCCCGTTAGGCCTTATCACCCCGGCGCTTGGATTAATCAGACCGTATCGGCGCACCGGCGCGATACACCTTCTTCGGCCAGTTCGGGGCCGGTCGACATGGGGGTGAAGCGTGACAGGTAGGCCGTGACAGCCGGTTGATAGCCGTCTGGGCTGCGGCTCGTGAGGGGTCATCGTGCGCGTCGTCGTCGTCGGACTCGGATACGTCGGTCTGGTCACTGGCGCCTGCCTGGCCGAGTGGGGCCACGATGTCGTCGGCGTCGAGGCCGATGAGGACCGCCTGGCCAACCTTCGCCTCGGCCGGATCCCGATCCACGAGCCGGGACTCGACGAGCTGGTGGGCCGGCACGCGGCCGGCGGCCGACTCCACTTCGCCCCTGTCACCCCATCGGCCTTCTCGGCCGCCCACCTCGTCATCATCGCCGTCGGCACGCACGACGGCGATGGCGGCTGGCAGACCACGACCCTCGCCGCCAGCCTGGCCGATGTCGTGCCGCACATGGCCGACGATGCCGCGCTCGTCGTCCGCTCCACCCTGCCGCCGACCTTCATCCGACAGCTCCCTGGCATCGTCGATCACCTTCGTCGCGAGGCGGGACGACCCGCGCTCGCGGTCCTGGTGAACCCGGAGTTCACCCGCGAGGGGAGCGCCATCAGCGATTTCATGAAGCCCGACCGCGTCGTGATCGGCGTGGCCGAGGATCCGACCGGCCGCGGGGTCGGGCGGCTGCGCGGACTCTACCGCCGCACCGACGCGCCGATCCTGGTCCTCTCCGCCGCCGACGCCATCCTTGCCAAGATCGGGTCGAACCTCTTCCTGGCCACCAAGATCAGCTTCGCCAACGAGCTGGCCGCCATCTGCGACGCCTTCGGCGGCACGGTCGACCAGGTCGTGCAGGCGATGTCCTTCGACCCTCGCATCGGCGGGTCCTTCCTGCGGGCCGGGGTCGGCTTCGGGGGCTCCTGCCTTCCGCACCAGGTCGTGATGACCATGAAGATCGCGGCGTCGGCAGGCATGACCACGCCGCTCCTGGCTGCGGTGTCGGCCATCAACCGGCGCCAGCAGAAGCAGTTCGTGCGGCGCATCGCCGGTGGACTCGGCGGCCAGCTCGCCGGCCGGAGGGTGGCGCTCCTCGGCCTCACCTTCAAGCCGGGGACCGACGACCTCCGCGAGGCGCCCTCGCTGGCGATCGCGGCGCTCCTGCTCCGGCGTCGGGCGACGGTCGTCGCCTACGACCCGATGGAGAGCGCGCGGCACCGGGCCGCCTCCATGGTGCCGGGCCTCGTGACCGTCGCCAGCGTGGAGGAGGCCCTGGCTGGCGCCGACGCCGTCGGGCTGGTCACGGAATGGCCGGAGTTCGACCAGATCGACTGGGTCGCCGCGCGGCGGGTCATGCGGGGGACGTTCGTGGTCGACGGCCGAAACGCGCTCGACCCGGCGCGCGTGGCCGCGGCAGGCATCACCTACACGGCCTTCGGCCGGGGTCGCTGGGAAGCCTCGAGCGAGCTCGCGCCGGCCGAAGAAGCGGCGGGCAGGCTGCGACCGGAGCCCGAGGCGGCGAGGTCGATCACCTTCGCTCCTGCGCTCTCGGGGGAGTGAGCTGGCGCTGCCATCGATGGAGCGGCCCACCCCGAACGAAAGTGCCATCAACGTAGCCACGGAGGGTGAAGCCTGGAGGAGGGCGGAGTGGGCTCGCGGGGGGTGCTGACGGTGCTCGCGACGGCGCTCGTCGCCGGCGTCATCGGCTACCAGATCGGGGCGCAGGGCGGCTCGCCGGATCGGCTCGTGGTCGTGGTCGTGATCGGCGTGCTCATCATCGTGGCCATCGGCTTCGTGGCGACCCGACCACCGGCAAGGCCCCGCCGCGCGCGGGGCACCCTCGCCGACGCGCGAATCGGCTGGATCGAGTTCGATCGGGAGCTCGACCGAAGCCGCCGCCACGCCCATCCGATGGCCATCGTGCGTGTTCCCTGGGCAGCGGGGGCGCCGTCCGCGCCGACGCATGATCCGCGCCCGGCCGAGGCAGCCGCGCTCGCCTTCGGTTCGGTCCTCCGGAGCGCCGATCGAACCTGGGCCGAGGGCGAGAGGGTCTTCCTCCTCCTCCCCGAAACGGACCGTGGGCGGGGCGAGGCCCTGATCGCTCGTCTCCAGGTGGAAACACGCCTGCCGATGCCCGATCGCGTGCGGCTGGCGGCCTTCCCCGACGACGGACTCACCAGCGGCGCGCTGATCGCGGCCCTCGACCGACCCGCGGAGAGCGCTCACCCGATCCCCTTCCGCTCGGCGCGCCTCCCTGAGCTGGCGGGAGCTGCCACCTCCTTCACCGATCGCGACCCGGGGGCCGCCAGCGGCGAGCGCCTCGGTTGACGGTCTGGATGCCGGGCGCCCCTCGCGGCTACATGTCGACCAAGCGCCTCTTCGACCTGGTGCTATGCCTTTCCCTCCTGCCGATCGTGGCGCCGCTCATGGCGCTCTGCGCCATCGCCATCCGTCTCGATTCGCCCGGACCGATCGTCTTCGCCCAGCAGCGAACCGGCCAGCACGGCGTCCGCTTCCCCATCTTCAAGTTCCGCACCATGGTTCGGAACGCCGAGGAGCTGAAGTCGACCCTGGCTCACCTCAACGTGCTGCCGCCGCCTGACTTCAAGATCCCCAACGACCCGCGCATCACGCGCGTCGGTGGCTTCCTGCGGCGCACCAGCCTCGACGAGCTACCGCAGTTCATCAACGTGCTGCGCGGCGAGATGTCGCTTGTCGGGCCGCGCCCGACCTCCTTCGCCCCGAGCGCGTACGCGCTCTGGCACACGAAGCGGCTGGAGGTCCCCCCGGGGATCACGGGCCTCTGGCAGGTGAAGGGGCGCAATGCCATGACCTTCGACGAGCGCCTGCGCCTCGACATCCGCTACATCGAGGAGATGTCCTTCGCCCTCGATCTCAAGATCCTGTGGTGGACGGCGATGGCCGTCTTGAAGGGGTCGGGGGCCTGAGTTCGGCGCCCGCACGCGTGCCCCCCGAGAGGTGCCAGTCCACCTGGACCCGCAGCCCCTCCCGGGGACTCACCGCGGGGCGGTAGCCGAAGGCCAGCCGAGCCTTCGTCGTGTCCGCCCGCGTGTGCCGCTGGTCGCCCGGCCGCGCCGGCTCGTGGCGCACGACCGGTCGCACCCCGAGCGCATCGGCCGTGATCTCGATCGCCTCCGCCAGGGTGATCACCTCGCCGCCCCCGATGTTGTAGACCTCGCCGGTCTCGGCCCCGCCGAGCGCCTGGACCGTGCCCCGCACACAATCGGTCACGAAGGTGTTCGAGCGGGATTGCCTGCCGTCGCCGTAGACCGTGATCGGCCGGCCGGCGCGCAGCGCCTCGATGAAGATGTGGTAGGCCATGTCCGGCCGCTGACGTGGGCCGTAGATCGAGAAGTAGCGCAGGATCGCGGCGGGGAACCCGAAGGCGTCGACGTATGCCAGCACGAGATGCTCGGCCGCCAGCTTGGTGACGCCGTAGGGCGAGACGGGCCGGGTGAGGATCGACTCGTCGCCCGCCGCCTCCACCCCGTAGACGGAGGAGGTCGAGATCTGCAGGAAGCGGCGGACCCCCTGGGCGCGGCAGGCATCGACGAGCCGCCGCACGGCCAGCAGATTGCAGCCCGTGTAGAGCTCCATCTCGCTCCAACTGCGCGAGAGGCCGGCCATGGCCGCCTCGTTGACGACCGCCTCGACCCCCTCCAGGCTCGGCTCGAGGCGGTCCGTGCGCAGGTCCAGTTCGTGGAACGTGAAGCGGGGATGGCTGCCCATCCCGGCCAGGTTCCGCTCCTTGATCGCACGGGGGTAGGACTCGATGAAGCCGTCGAGCCCGACGACCTCGTGGCCCTCGGCAAGGAGATGCTCGCAGAGGTGGGAACCCACGAAGCCGGCCGCCCCGGTCACCAGGATGCGCATCGTCCGATCACCTCCGCACGAGAACGTCGTCGAAGAGGATGCCGAGCCCCCCGGTGCCCGAGGACGTCTGGAAGCAGATCTCGCCGACGGCCGCCAGCGAGGCGGTCCGGAACGGCAGACCGGTCGCCTGGAACAGGGTCGCGCTCCCGTCGCGGACCTCGGCGTCATAGGTCTTCGTCGAGAGATGGACGTCCACCCGTAGCCGATACCAGCTCCCGACGCGGATCGGACGACCGCTGTCGACCTTCGTCGCCCCATCGTAGTAGACGATCGTGCCGTGGCGCCCGAAGCGGAGGGAGGCGGCGTCGCCGCTGCTGCCACGCACGGCGGCGACGACCGCGTCGGCGCTCCCGAGGCCCTGGACGAGGACGTCGGCCTCGACGGTGACCGACCCGGCGGCGACCTCCGCGAAGGCCTTGCAGGCGCGCACGTCGCCGGTCGCTCCGCCGGTCAGCGCCCGCGCGCTCCGGTCGGCCTCCGAGGGGAGCGCCGCGACGGTAAGCGTCCCCGCATCGTCCCCCGACGGCATCGCCCAGCCGGCCCCGACCTGACCGCCCACGGCCCACGGATCGAAGGTGTCATGGATGAGGTCGTTGACGACCGCCGGGGACGGGCTCGCCGCCGTGCCCGGTCTGGCCGAGACGCCGGGGCCGCCTGGCGGCTCGCCCGGCGCCGGGCCGCCGAGGCTCATGGCACCGTGAACGTATCGCCCGGTCCCGTCGTCGTTGGCCAGGACGACGAGACCTGTCGCCGCGCCGAGCGCCTGCTTCGTCGAGGTCGCGTCGTCGATGGCGGGGTCGGCCCCGCTGGTCACGAACGGAGTCCCCCGACCGGTCTCGAATGAGATCCTGTCGAGCGAGGTCCGCTTCATGAAGATGGCTCCGCCGCGCGCCGGAGCGGTGGCGAAGAGGTAGAGAACGTCACGGTCTTCGTCGATCAGCAGTACGGAACGCGCATGACGGTCCATGACGCGGCCATAGAGGTAGGACTGCCACGTCCCGTCCGGCTCGCGCACGACGAGGAAGACTTCCGGTGAGAGAGGGCCCGGGTCCGGGCCGCGGTCGAGCGACGTTCGCACCGCGGCGAAGAGCCGCGGCCCGGTCGCGGTCTCGATAGCCAGGAGATCGAGGTCGGCGTCGGCGTTGGCGAGCCCCGGGACGGTCGTGCTGCTCTCCTCCCAGGTGTCGGACGGCGCGCCGTCGCGGTGTGTCGCGAAGCGGAGGACGTCTTCGCTCCGCTCGCTCCAGAGGAGTCCGATCGACCTGCCCGCGGCCACCAGGCCGGCCTGGCCGACGGTCCCCGCGGTCCCCGGCACCGGGGGCACGAACGGGGCATCCCAGTGCAGGTCGTCGCCCATCGAGCGCTGGAGGGTCAGGCGTCCCTCCGCCAGGTAGGCGGCCCACAGCGTGCCCGTCGTGTCCTTCGCCAGCACCAGCCCGTCGACGCCGGAGGTCGTGATCGTGACCGGGAAGTCCGGGTCGAGCGTGTAGCGCTGGCGGCCGGGGTCGTAGCTGAAACGGAGGATCCGCGCCCCGTGACTCGCGTAGCGCTTCGAGCCCGCGCTGGCGACGTAGAGGTGGTTCCCGTCCCAGAGGCAGTCGGCGCGGGCGAAGGGTCGCTCGTCGATCAGGGTCCCCGTGTCGATCCACGCCTGGGTCGCCCAGTCGAGCCGCCAGACGTGCGCCTCCCCGCTGGCCGCGTCGACCAGGTCGCCCCACCAGGCGCCGTCGGTGAACCAGAGCTTGCTCTGTGGCCGCACGCCCGCAGGGGCCTTCGCGCGGGTCGGATCGTAGGCCATGTCGCGCACGCTGACGGCCCGCAGGGCGGGCGACGGGCTGGCCGCGGCCTCAGACGGGACACCGTTCGAGACCGGCGGCGAGTCCCGCCCGCCCGACCGCGGCAGCCCGGCCAGGACGACGATCCCGACCAGCCCGGCGACAGCCGACAGCGCCACCGCCAGCGGCACCAGGCGGCTCGAACGCATCGATCTCCCGCTCAGCGCGGCGCCGTCGGCCTGTCTACGGCACTACCGGAACAGCACGAAGGCGTCGAGATCGGCGCGCGGACGGCCCGCCGTACCGACGTTCCGCAGCACGATGGTGTGGGTACCGACGTCCGTCCAGGCGCGGACGAACACGATCGTCCGCGGGATCGCGGTGGCGGAGTAGAGGTCGACCGTCCCGGCGTAGACGCCGTCGATGTAGACCTTGACCTTGCCCCGGGTCGGCCCGATCGGGCTGACCCAGGCGATCGTCCGCCCGGAGGAGGTGAAGCTCGCCTCGGCGCCCGCCGCCGTCGTGTACGTGAGGGCACCGCCCGACGCGCTGGCCGCGGACTGCGGGTGCCAGACGCCGGTGTAGTGGATGGCGCTGCTCGACTCCTGGTAGAGGGGGAGCCGGAAGCCGGTTCCGTAGGCCCAGGCACTCACGTTCCCCGCCCGGTCGAAGTCGCGGACGCGGAAGCGATACCAGTGCCCCGGCGCGAGTGAGCGATCCAGCCAGGTCCGGGCCGGCGTCGGAAGCGGCACGGCCGCGTAGGCGCTGCCGTCCGTACTCTGCTGCAGCTGGTAGCTGGCGATGCCGCTGAGCGAGTCGCTGCCCGACCAGGCGAGCCGGACCGGCACGGTGGTCAGCCCCAGCTGGGCGAGGCGCAGCAACCGCTGCGTCGGGGCGACCGCGGTCGGGAGCCCGGTGTCCAGGGTGATCGTGTCGCTCTTCGCCGCCGACCAGTTGCCGGCGCCGTCGCGCCACTGGACGTAGACGGTGCGCACGCCGTCGGCCCCGGCGGCGAGGGTCCAGGCCCGCGGGGTGGCGTAGGTGAAGTTCGTCCCGTCGGTCAGCAGGCCGCCGGAGGTCGTCGCCGTGTTGGAGAGACGCACGCTGGTGACGCCGCTCCTGGCATCGGTCGCCGAGACGGCGACGCTGACGGCGCGGCGGTTCGTCCAGGCGGCGCCGCCGTTGACCAGGACGCTGCCGTTCGGCGGGACGGTGTCGAGGATGATCGAGTCGGACGTCGCGACGGGCGACCAGTGATTCGTGTCGTCCTTCCACCAGACGTAGACGGTCCTGGTCCCGTCGGCCCCCGACAACAGGGTCCAGGGCTGGGTCGGGGCGTAGGGGCGCTCGACCGCAGTGGCGAAGTCGTTGGAGTTCTTGATGCGGACCCGGGTGACGGTCCCGGTCGCGTCGGAGGCCGGCACCGAGAGCGTCACCGAGCGGCTCGTCGTCCAGGCGACGCCGCCGTTGATGGCGACCGTCCCGCTCGGGGCGACCGTGTCGAGGGTGATCGCGTCGGACGAGACGCCCGACCAGTTGCCGGCGCCGTCCTGCCACTGGACGTAGACGGTGCGCGTCCCGTCCGCGCCGGCGGCGAGCGTCCAGGCCTGCGGCGTGGCGTAAGCGAAGGTGGTGCCGTCGGTCAGCAGGCCGGCCGCGGTGGTGGCCGTGTTGGAGAGACGGACGTTGGCCACGCCGCTCCCCGCGTCGGTCGCCGGGACGGCGACGCTGACGCCGGTGCTGCTCGTCAGCGGTGCGCCGCCGTTGATGGAGACGGCGCCGCTGGGCGCCGCCGTGTCGAGGGTGATCGCGTCGGAAGAGACGGCCGACCAGTTGCCGGTGGCGTCGCGCCACTGGACGTAGACGGTGCGCTCACCGTCGGCCCCGGCGGCGAGCGTCCAGGCCTGGGGAGTTGCGTAGGCGAAGGTGGTGCCGTCGGTGAGGAGGCCGTCGGTCGTGTCGGGCGTGTTCGAGAGGCGCACGCTCGCCACGTCAGCGTCGCCCGAGGAGACGGCGACGCTGACGCCGGTGTCGGTCGTGTAGGCCGCCCCGGCGTCGATCGAGACGGTCCCATCGGCCGGAGTCGTGTCGAGGGCGATCGCGTCGGAGGAGACGCCCGACCAGTTGCCGACGGTGTCCTGCCACTGCACGTAGACGGTGCGCGTCCCGTCGGCACCGGCGGCGAGCGTCCAGGCCTGCGGCGTGGCGTAGGCGAAGGTCGTCCCGTCGGTCAGCACGCCGGCCGAGGTGGCGGCCGTGTTGGAGAGGCGCACGTTGGCGACATCGCCGTCCGCCGAGGGCACGGCCACGCTGACGCTCGGGTCGTTGGTCGCGCTCGCGCCGCCGTTGACGGAAACCGTTCCGCTGGGCGGCGTCGTGTCGAGGGTGATCGCGTCGGAGGAGACGGTCGACCAGTTGCCGACGCTGTCGCGCCACTGCACGTAGACGGTGCGCAGGCCGTCGGGGGTCGCCGGGGTGAGGGTCCAGGAGACCGGCGTCGTGTACGCGTACGTCGTCCCCGAGGTGAGCTGGTCGCCGGACATGGCGCTCGAGTTGGCGAGCCGGACCTGGCTCACGCCGCTCCCCGGGTCGGTCGCGGTCACGTCGACGCTGACGGTCGTGATGTTCGTGGCCGTGGCTCCTGCGTTGACCTCCGGGGCGGGCGGCACGGGCGCCGGCGGAGCCGCGTCGCTGGCTGCCAGGCCCAGGAACCCGTGCAGGTACCACTTGGTGACGCGGTCCGAGGCCTCCACCAGGATGTCCGTGCTGGCGTCGACGTTCTGCTTCATCGTCGTCACGTCGTCGATGTTGACGTCGGTGGCGCTCCTGATGAACGGCGTTCCCATGCCCTCGGCGAAGGTGAGGGCGCCGGGACCGCTGAGCGGGGCGGACTTCAGGTAGACCGTCCCCCCGCCGTTCGGGGCGGCCATGAAGACGTAGACGGCGCCGAGCTCCTCGTCGATGACGAGCTGCGGCCGGGTGTGAAGGTCGCGGACCCGGGAAACGATGTGGGGATTGGCGTCCCAGACACCGGCGGCCGAGCGCCGCAGGAGGAGGATGAGCGGCTGCGCCTGGGCGGCCGGGTTGGGGTTCGTGGTGTCCTTGCCGGTCTTGGTGACCGCGTAGACCCGGCCCGCGCTGTCGGTCTTGAGGTTGATGTGGTTGTCGGCCATCTCCCCGTCGCCGACCGCCGTCTCCGCCGGCTGCCAGGTCGTCTCGGGATCCCCGTCGTTGTGGACGGAGAAGCGCATCGCCGTGGGGCTGGTCGCGTGGTTGCTCCACATGATCCCGACCGTGTCGCCGCCGAAGGCGATGATGGCCGAGATGTCGGGGCGGTTCGGATCGAGCGGTTCGGCCTGGGTCGGGAGGACGAAGGGCACCGCCCAGGTCAGGTCGTCGGTGGTCGAGTGGGTGACCATCACGTCGGTGCCCTGCGGGTAGGTGACCCACAGCTTGCCGGTCGAGTCCCTGGCGATGGTAGCGGTGGCGGGACCGCAGTCCCCGATCGTGACCGGGAACCCCGGGTCGCCCACGAACGTGCTCGTGCCCGTGTCGTAGTGGAGACGGTAGACGCGCAGGTCGTCCGTCGTGCCGGCGTTCGGGCAGGTGAGGGTACCGGACGCCGCGCCGACCGAGACGACGTAGAGCAGGTCGGCCGCGGCGTCGTAGAGGTAGTCGGCGTGCGACTTGTCGCGCGTGTCGACCGCCACGCCGGTGTCGGTCCAGGTCTGGGTCCCCGCGTTGAAGCGGTAGATGCGGTACTCGGAGGATGTGCTGAACAGGCCGCCCCACCAGGACCCGTGGGCGTACCACAGCTTCGACTGCGGCTTGTCTGCGGTGGCGCGGCTCGCCCCGCCGCCGTAGGCAAAGTCGCGGTAGCCGTCGAGCACGGGCGTCGAGGTCGCCAGCGCGCCCTCCGCGAGGGCGAGGGCGACGACCAGGAAGAGTCCAGCGGCGAGACCGGAAGGGTGGCGCCACCGGGCGCCGGACCGGGGACGGGGGGGCGATGCGAGCCTGCGCGGCACCAACATGACGGCTCTCCCACACGCGTGGATTGCGGTCCGCGCCGGTTCGTCGGGGACCCGGCGGCCCGGACGCGGCCTCCCTCCGAGCCGTGCGGTCCGCGTCGGAGGGCCGCGCACCGTCGGAGCCGGGACCAAAGCGGTCGATGAGTCCGTGACGGCGATACTGCGTGGCCCGGCGGGTGGCCCTTCGTCGCTGACGGGGTCGGCTGGGTGGTATTCGGTTAGGTTCGGTAGCCTAGCACCCGCACCCCGCGGCCCGCAACGGCGCGGCGGCCCGTCCTGGCCGGTCGCGAAGGCCCGGACCGAAAGTACCGTTGCGTTTGGGCAACGCTGCTCGGCGGGGGCGCTGCGGGACCGTCGATCCAGGCCACCGACGCGCCGCCTACCATTGCCGGCGTGCAGCGCATCGAGCTGATCGCCCTCGCCGGGATCGTCCTGTCGGGGCTGGCGGTCGTGGCTGCGCGTCGCTTTCATGCCCCCTCGCGATCGACCGGGCTGCAGCTGGCGCTCGGGCTCGTGCCAGGGGTCCTAGGGACCTTCCTCGTCCTCGTCAGCCGGGTCGACCTCGTGCCGGACGAGCTCGAGGCCGCCGCCATCCCGGTGCTCGTCGTGCTGATCACGGTCGGCGCCGTCATGGTGACGATCTACCGCTTCCGGCGCGAGTGAGGCGGCAGCGCGCGTCAAGCGCAGACGAGGAAGGCGTCGACGTCGACCCGCGGCCGACCGGCGGTGCCGAGGACGCGGATGGTCAGGACGTGGCGGGCCGAGGAGGCCCAGGAACGCGCGAAGACGATCTGGCGAACCGACGCCGTGGCGGCGTAGAGGTCGATCGCCCCGACGTAGACGCCGTCGACGTAGACCGCCGTGCTGCCGCGTGTCGGCCCGACGATGCTCACCCACGCGACATCGCGGCCCACGAAGGTGAGCTCCGCCTCGGCCCCGGCCGCGGTGGCGTAGCGAAGCCCACCGCCGGAGGCGGAGGCAGAGGCGGCCGACTTCCAGGTCCCGCTGTACTGCACGGCCGTGTTCGTCTCCTGGAGGAGCCGTAGGCGGAAGCTCGGCCCGTAGCCCCACGGACCCCAGGTCCCGTCGCCGGTGACGGCCCGCGCCCGGAACCGGTAGGTGTGGCCCGGTGCGAGCATCCGGTCCACGCGCCTGGCCATCGCCGTCGGCAGCGCGACCTTCTTGTAGGGCGCCGTGTCGATCTGCTGGCCGAGCTCGAAGCCGGCCAGCCCGGTCCGGCCGGCGATCGCCGACCAGCTCACCTCGAGCGGAACGCTGTCCGTCCCCAATCGCTCGCCTGGGACGAAACGTTCGTGCGGTCCCGTGGTGAGGACCGTGTCGCCGAGAGGGATCCCGTTGGTCAGCGTCGTCCAGCGCACGGCGGAGTGGCCGTACCCGCCGTAGGGCCGTCGCTCCCGGATGATCGGCTCGTACGCCTGGTTCCGCCACCGGGCGTAGGCGATCTCCCACATCCCGTTGGGGCTGGGGACGTCGACGCTGCTGTCCCACGGCCACTCGCTCGGGTGGAACCAGTAGTAGGCCAGGTAGTCGACCGCCTTCTTGAGCGTCCCGCCGCGGCTCCCCTGATAGGTCCAGAGATCGACGCCGCGCCGCTCCGCGATGCGTGCCGCAGCCACCTTGTACTGGAGCGCCTCCTGCGTGTAGCTCATCCCCGACGAGCCTCGGCGCGTCTCTTCGGGGATGTGGCCATCGCTGGCCACCAGGTCCATCTGCGCGCGCCACTTCGCGATCGCCCTGTTGAAGCCGGTGGTGTCGCCGATGTAGTCGGTCACGGTGACGCGCATCAGCACCCCGGCGTCGGCCCAGTTGTTGGTCGTCTCGGTCGAGGCGGTGGGCAGGATGACGTCGCGCAGCCAGGCCTTGAAGGCGGCCTCGTCGGCACCCGAGAGGACCCCCGAGGGGCGGATCAGGTCCGCGGCGAAGACAAAGCCGGCGGCGGTCCGGCCGATGACGAGCGAGGTCTGGCAGCCGCCCCCGGAGCAGGTGTCCTCGGTCGTGGTCGTCGTCTGGACCCAGGCCATGATGAACTGGTGAGCCTTCGTGGCGTAGCGCCGGTCGCCCGTCACGCCGTAGGCCAGGCCGAGCGCGTAGGTGGTCGCCGTGTCGTCGACGAAGGGGCCGTCGGTGCCGCTGATCTTGAGCGGCTGCATCGGCGAGGGGCTGGTCGTGAGCGCCGCCCCGGCGTCGGAGAGCAGCTCGCTGACGGCGCTGGCGTAGGGCTCGGCGCCCTGCCCAGCGAGCTGGTTGCGCTGCGCGAGCTCGGACGAGGTCACGAGGTAGCCGCCGGTCTGGGCCACCGACCCGCCGCGGGAGAGGAGGAAAGCGCCGCCCGCGGCGATAGCCAATCCAAGGACGAACAGGGCCGTCCACGGCGCGCGCCGAATGCGGCCGCCCATCATCGCGCGCGCGTCGCCGCCCCACGCCCGAGGGCGCCAGTCGGCCAGGAGGGTCCGGCCGGCGGCCACACCCCGTGCTGCTGCATCGTCTTGGTGCGGGCATTGTATCGTCCTGAAGGAGCGTACGGCCGGAACCGGAGCACGGGAGGTGGAGCCATCGCGGTCGAGCGAGGATCGGCACCGGCCGATGGGGAGTCCGTCGCGCAGGGCGCCGGGGCGGAGATCCGCCCGGCGCTCCGAGCGGCCTTCGAGGGGCTCGATCGCGCAGGGATCGCCTGGTGCCTCCTGCGCGGCGAGGACCGCCTGGCCGAGCCGGTCGACGACGTCGACGTCCTGGTGGCGCCGGCCGACGGGACTCGCGTGGGACCGGCCCTGCGACCCCTCGGCTGGGCGGCCTGGCCGGCCTGGGGCCGCGGTTCGCATCGCTTCTACATCGCCTACGACGCGACGGAGGACCGCTGGCTCAAGCTCGACGTCGTCACCGAGCTCTCCTTCGGCCCCGCGCAGGCGCTCCGGACCCGGGCGGCCGAGGCGTGCCTCGAGCGGAGGCGGCCGCGCGGTCCCCTCACCCTGCTGAGCGTCGAGGATGCCTTCTGGGCGCTCCTCCTGCACTGCCTGTTGGACCGGGCCACGGTGCGACCCGGGGCCGCGGCCCGCCTGCGGCAGCTCGCCGAGGCGGCCGTGGGAGAGGGGCCGCTCGCCCGCTGGATAGCGGCCGCGCTGCCGCCGGGCATCGAGCTCGTCACGGTGGTGGAGCATGTGCGCGCTGCCGACTGGCCGACCCTCCGCGCGCTCGGCCGCCGCATCCGAGCGCGCTGGACGAGAGGTCACCCGCTGGAGGTGGGCCGGCGAACCGCCGCCGCACTCGTGCTGCGGCGCCTGACACGCCTCCTGGTCCCGCTCAGGCGCCGCGGCCTGACCGTGGCGCTCCTCGGTCCGGATGGAGCCGGCAAGTCGAGCCTGGCCGCCGGCCTGGAGGCGACGTTCTTCGTGCCCGTGCGGCGCTTCTACCTGGGCCTCTACCCCACGGCGGCGCCGGGTGGACCGGCTCCGCGACGCGGCCTGGCGCGGCGGATCCTGCGCCTCTGGCGCGCGTACCTCGCGGCCAGCTACCAGCGGGCCCGCGGGCGTCTCGTCGTCTACGACCGGTACACCTATGACGCTCTCCTTCCGGTCCCGCGACCGCTTGGTCGCCTGGCCCGACTGCGCCGCTGGCTGCTCGCCCACGCCCTCCCGGCGCCGGACGCCACCATCCTCCTCGACGCCCCGGCCGAGATGCTCCACCGGCGCTCCGGCGAGCAGGATGTCGCGCGGCTCGAGCGGCAGCGGCGAGCCTACCTGGGTCTGCGGGGAGTCGTCCCGCGCCTCGAGGTGGTCGACGCCTCCCGTTCCGGTGACGAGGTCCGGCGCACGGTCACGACCGTCGTGTGGCGGCGCTTTGCCGCGCGGCTGGCCCGTTGACGGCGGTCAACGCCCCCGGGGGAGCGACGCTTGCGTTCGGCCGCGGCGGGCCGCATCGTGCGGCCATGATGATCGGTCCCGCGACGCGATGACCGACTCGGCCGTGCTCGAGACGATCGAACCCCTCGAACCACGCTCGCGCGGCGCGCCCAGCGCAACGTCCACGCAGATCCGCGGCTCGACCCTCTTGCTGGCGGGGCGGACCCTGTCCATGGCGGTCAACTTCGTCGTCCAGATCCTGATCGTCCGCTACCTGACGAAGACCGACTACGGCGCCTTCGCCTATGCCCTCTCGATCGTCGCCTTTGGCCAGAGCCTGGTCACCTTCGGGCTCGACCGCGCGGTCACCCGCTTCATCCCCATCTACGACGAGCAGCGCGCCGATGACAAGCTGTTCGGTACGCTCGTCATGGTGACGGGGACGATCCTCTCGCTGGGGGTCGCGCTCCTCCTCGTCGTCTACGGCCTGCAGGCGTGGCTGGGTGGCGCGCTCGTCAGCGATCCCCAGGCGATCGCGCTCCTCCTGATCCTGATCGTCCTGGCGCCGGTCCAGGCGCTCGACGACCTGGTCACTGGCCTCTTCGCCGTCTTCGCCAGCCCGCGGGCCATCTTCTTCCGCAGGTACGTCCTCGCGCCGGGGTTGCGGCTCGCGGTCGTCGTCCTCTTGATCCTCGGCGGGAGCGGCGCCTCGTTCCTGGCCCTCGGCTACCTCCTCGCCGGCGTCGCCGGCCTGGCCATCTACTCGGTCATCCTGGTCCGGCTGCTCGACGACCGGGGCCTCCTCGCCCGGCTGCGACCCGGGCAGCTGCGCTTCCCTGTGCGCGAGGTCTTCGGCTTCACCATCCCGCTCCTCAGCTCGGACATCCTCTACATCCTCATGAACACCTCGGACGCCGTCCTGCTCGGCTACTTCCGGGGTGCGCCCGAGGTGGGCGCCTTCCGGGTCATCCAGCCGGCGGCCGGCCTCAACCAGCTCGTCTTCTCGAGCTTCACCCTCCTCTTCACGCCCCTCGCGGCGCGGCTCTTCGCGCGTCACGATCGAGAGGGGATAAACGACCTCTACTGGCAGACGGCCATCTGGATGGCCGTCTTCTCCTTTCCGATCTTCGCCCTCACCTTCTCGCTCGCGGGGCCCCTCACCGTCGCCCTCTACGAGGCGCGCTACGAGGAGTCGGCCGTCTACCTTGCGCTCCTGTCGTTCGGCTACTACTTCAACACCGCGCTCGGTTTCAACGGGCTCACCCTCAAGGTCTTCGGCAAGCTCCGCTTCGTCCTCGTCATCAACCTCCTGGCGGCCGCCGTCAACGTGGCCCTCAACCTGGTCCTCATCCCGCGCTACGGCGCCCTCGGGGCGGCGATCGGGACCTGCGCGACGCTCATCGCCCACAACGTCCTCAAGCAGGCGGGGCTGCGGCTGGGCACCGGCATCAGCCTCTTCGAGCCGCGCTACCTGCGCGTCTACCTCGTCATCGCCGGGGCGGTGGGCGGTCTCCTCGTCGTGCAGGTCGCCCTGCGGCCGGCGATCGCCGTCAACCTGGTCCTCGTCGGGATCGCGTCGGTGGTGGTCCTGGCCGCCGGCCGGACGGTGCTCAAGATCGGCCACACCTTCCCCGAGCTCCTGCGCCTCCCCCTCGCGCGGTGGCTGCTGGGCGGCTGACGGGCGATGACGATCCTCCCGACGACCCTTGCCGCCCGCTTCGAGCCGGGGAGCAACCTCAAGGACGGCGCCGCCGGCGCCGCCTGGTCGTTCCTCCTGCCGAGCCTGGAGCTGGGGCACGTCCTCTGCCTGGGAGAGCCGCCCGAGACGTCACTCGCGACCCTCGCGCGGCTTGCCCGCGCGCTGACCGTCTGTACCGACGACCGCCGCGCCCGCGACCGCCTGGCCGCCGTCGCCGACCGGCAGGGCTGGCGGGAGGTCAGGATCGCGGATCTCGACGCGGCCGGACGCCTGGCGGCGGGGAGCGTCGACCTGGCCTGGCCGCTCACCGGGGGCTACCGGCTCCACGGGGAGCGCCTGGCTGCCTTCCTCTCGCCGCTGCTGTCGCGCGAGGGGCTGGTCTACCTGGAAGGCCGCGGCCCCCGGTCCTGGCGGCTCGACGGCGCCTTCCTCGGCGCCCTGGGTCGGAGGGGCGCGGAGTCGCTCCTGCTGCGGCTTTCACCGGCCGCGGGGGAGGTCCGCTCGGCCATACCGCTCGGCGACCGCGCCACGGCCCGTCACCTGGTCCGCCGTGACCTCGCCGGGCCACTCGTCGCGGCGCCCTTCGGGCGCGTCGGTCGCCGCCTCCTGGAGAGGGCACCGGCGCGGGGCGTCCTGGACTCCCTGGCCGAGCGGATCGTCCCGCGCGCGGGGGCGATCGTGGCGACCCACCCGGACCCCGATGGGGCGCTTGCCGCGGGGCCGCCGCGCTATCTCCGCCGGATCGCCGCCGAGGCCAGCATCGACCTGCGCGGCGCCCGCTGGGGACTCTCCGCCCGCGGCCGTTACAACTCCCAGAAGGTCCTCTTCGTGCTCCTCGGAGGCGTCGAGGGGCTGGTGAAGATGACGCGCACGCCCGACCTCGGCCCGCGGTTGGCGAACGAGTCGGCGGCGCTCGGCAAGCTGGCGGCCCTCGGCGTGATCGGGGCGGAGCGGGCGCCGCGGCTCCTCTTCCACGGGCGTCATGCCGGCCTCGAGGTCGTCGGCGAATCGCTCGCCGGCGGCACGCCCTTCCGGAAGCGGTCCCGCTGGACGGCCGACTGCCCCTACCTGGCCGACGCCGTCGAGTGGCTGGCCGAGCTGGGCGCGGCCAGCGTCCAGTGGGCCGAGCCGAACCGGGTCGCCGCGGCCCTCGGGGCCCTCCTGGAGCGCTTCTCCGCGACCTACCGGCCCACAGCGGCGGAGGAGGCCTTCCTGGCCGCCCAGGTGCAGGCGATCGCGGCCGCCGACACGCCCTTCCCGCTCGTCTTCCAGCACGGCGACCCGGGGACGTGGAACCTCATCGTGCGGCCCGACGGGAGGGTGGCGTTCCTCGACTGGGAGGCAGCCGAGCCGCTCGGGATGCCGCTCTGGGATCTCTTCTACCTGCTCCGCTCGTTCGCCGTCTCGGGCGCACGGGCGGGCCGCATCGGGGATCCCCTGGAGGCGTATGCGCGGCGTGTCCTGGCGGAGGCACCGCTCGGCCGGCTCCTGGTCGATGCCGTGGGGCGCCATTGCCAGCGCATCGGCATCGCCCGCCGCTACGTCGAGCCGCTCTTCCACCTCTGCTGGATGCACCGCGCTCTCAAGGAGGCGACGCGCCTGGAGCCGGCCGCCCTCGGGCAGGGCCATTACCTGCGCCTGCTGCACCTCGGCATGGCACGGCGGCAGGCACCGACGCTCGCCCGCCTCTTCACCGGAAGGGCGGAGGGGACGCCCCGGCCGGCGGGGGCCCCGGCGGCCTGACATGGCCGACCCGGGCGCGCGCCGTTCCGGCACGGGGGCGGTCGACTTCGATCTGCACGGCCTCGCCGGCATCCGTCTCCTCGACGCCTCGCCCGGCGACGCGGCTGCCGTGCGGCGCCAGCTCGGTCCCATCGAGGCGCCCCTGGAGGGCGCGCCGGACCTGGTGATCCGCTTCGTCGACCGGCTGCGCACCGCCGGCCGGCTGCGCTACCTCGGACTGGGGGAGGCCGCCTTCAGCGACGACGCCTTCCTGGTCCTCCGCAGCCGCCACAAGGCACCGGCGCGGGTCCGCATCCCGCTCGAGCTCGTCGGCGGCCCCTGCGAGATCGTCTGCGAGCGAGGGCTCCCGGCGGTGCCGCTCCTGATCCCGATCCTCAACCTGACCGTGCTGGCGAAAGGGGCGCTCCCGCTCCACGCCGCCGCCTTCGACTACAACGGGACGGGGGTCGTCACCACGGGCTGGTCGAAGGGCGGCAAGACCGAAACGTTGCTGGCCTTCATGGCCGCGGGCGCCGCCTACATCGGCGACGAGTGGGTCTACGTCAGCGGCGACGGCCGGCGGATCCACGGCATCCCTGAACCGATCCGCCTCTGGGACTGGCACCTCGCCCAGCTGCCCGAGCGCCGGCGGGGGATCGGTCTCGGGGATCGCGCACGCCTGCGTGCCATCGCCCTGGCGCGGGGGCTCCATGGCGCGACGCCGCGGGCGCTCCGGCAGGGGACGGCTCCTGGCCGCGCCCTCGGTCGGCTGATGCCGGTGCTCGAGCGGCAGGCCCACGTCGACGTCGCCCCGGTGCGACTGTTCGGCGACCGGGCGATCCGCCCGAGCGGCAGCTTCGACCGGCTCTTCTTCGTCGTCAGCGCCGACCGGCCCGACGTGCACGTCGAGCCGGTCGACCCGACCGACGTGGCCCGTCGCATGGTCTTCTCCCTCCAGCACGAACGCCTCGACTTCCTCGCACGCTACCTGGAGTACCGCTTCGCCTTCCCGGGAGCTGCCAACCCGCTCATCGAGCAGGCGGCGGAGCTCGAGCTCCAGGCCCTCCTGCGCGTCCTGGCCGGGAAGCCGACGTACCTCGTGGAGCACCCCTACCCCGTCCGGATCGCGTCTCTCTTCGAGGCGCTGGGGCCGCTGTGTCGTTGAGCGAACGAGCGGTGCCGGCGGAGGAGCAGCGTCCCGATCGCGATGCGCTCCTGCAGGCCTCGCGACGCGCCGACTGGCGCTTCCTGCTGCCGGATCCTGCACTGGCGAGGGTCGCCTGCGTCGGCGTCACGGATCGGGCGATGCTCGAGTCGCTGCGGCTGCTCGGCGCCGTCCCGGCGATCACCGAGCCGGGCACCGTGGGCGACGCGGCCGGCTGGCATCCGGAGCGCCCGACCGAGAGCGGGTACGACCTGGTGATCGCCACGGGCCCCTCGACCGAGACGCTCGGACGGGCCGCGGCACTCGTCCGGCCCGGGGGCCGGCTCTACGCCGAGCTGCCCGGGCCGTCACGACGCACCCCCTGGCCGCTCGGCGCCGGCCCGCGCCGTGCCGTGCTGGCCGCCGTGAGGGCGCTCGGCTTGGACGAGATCCAGGCGTACTGGCACTGGCCCGACTTCGCCTCCTGCACCGAGATCGTCCCGCTCGGCGACCCGGGGGTCCTGCGCCTTGCCCTCCGTCGGCGCGGACTCGGCCCGCTGGCCCGGCCCGCCGGGTTCGTGGCACGTCTCCTCGGCGCCACGTGGCTCGCCGCGCTCCTACCTCACGTCAGCCTCCTGGCGCGGCGGTCGTCGCCCGGCGCCGCCGGCGATGGCACGGGGCCGCGCCCGGTCGGGAACGCCGTCCTCGCCTTCCTCGCCACCCACCGGACCCGCCTCGAGCTGGCACGGCACGGGCTGGGCGACGAGCTGAGCTTCGTCCTCGTCACCCCGCGCTTCCGTGCCTCGCGCCACGTCGTCTTCCTCGTCGCGGGGCGGCGGGACGACCGGCCCCGGCTGGTCGTCAAGGTGCCCCGCCTCCCCGACGACGGCGCCGGGATCGCGCGGGAGGCGGCCGCCCTCGAGGCGCTCCAGGGGGCGCGTCCGGAGGGCTACGCCACCGCCCCCCGCGTGGTGGCCCTCGAGCGCCTGGCCGATCGCGCTCTGCTCGTCGAGACGGCGCTGGTCGGGCGCCCGCTCGACCCGGCGACCGTCCGGCGCGAGCCGAGCCGGACGCTCGAGAGCGTGCTGGCCTGGTTGACCGAGTTGCCGCGATCCGACGGGGACGCCACCGCGAGCGGCTGGTACGAGCGGCTGCTCGGCGTGCCGCTCCAGCGCTTCGCCGCGGCGTTCCCCGACGGGGGCGAGGAGGCCGGGCTCGTCGCGCGGACCGTGGAGCTCGTGGCGCCGCTCCGCGAGGCGGCTTTCCCGCTCGTCTTCGAGCACGGCGACCTGAGCCACCCCAACCTTCTGCGCCTGCCCGGAGGCGAGGTCGGCGTCGTCGACTGGGAGCTCGCGGAGCCGCGCGGGCTGCCGGCCCACGACCTCTTCTTCTTCCTGGCCTACGTCGCCTTCGCCCGTCGCGCCGCCCGGACGACCCAGGAGCAGCGGGCCGCCGTGCGCGAGGCGTTCCACGGACCCGGCGCATGGGCCGCGCCATCGGTGCGCCGCTATGCCGAGCGGATCGGGCTCGAGCCCTCGCTGGTGGGCCCGCTCCAGGTCGCCTGCTGGGCGCGCTACGCGACGGGGCTGCTGGACCGTCTCCTGGGGGAGGCGGACGGCGTCGCCCCTGGGCCGGTTGCCGTCACGAAGCTCGGACCGGAGACCGCGGCCTGGCTCCGCGCGAACCGCTACCACGCCATCTGGCGCGACGCCGTCGCCCACGCCGGTGATGCGGACCGGGCGCTCCCGCTACGGGGCCGAAGCGCCGGGCGTGTACGATGACGGCGGCGGACCGAGCGCCGGCCAGCGGATCCGGGATGCGCATCCTCTACGTCACCAACGGCTTCCCCTACCCCCTCACCAGCGGCTACCTGCGCCACTACTTCCTGATCCGGGAGCTCTCGCGACGTCACGCGGTGAGCCTCCTCTCCATCATCGGGGCCGACTTCCGGCAGGAACACGCCTCGGCACTGGCGCCCTTCACCAGCGCCATCCTGACGTTCGCCTCGACTGCACGCTCCCGCTCGCTCCGCCGCAAGGCGGTCGCCCGGCTACGCACGCTCGTGCTGGGCCGGGGCACGGACGATGCGGTCCGGCAGCTCGTCGCGGCCGCCCGCGCTCTCCACCGCGAAGCCCCGTTCGACCTGCTGCTGGTGAGCGGCAAGCGGACCTACCCGGTCGTCCCGGCGCTGGCGGGGATCCCGGTCGTGGCCGACCTCTGCGACGCGACCTCGAGCCGGATCAGGGGCAGTCTGCGCTATGCGCACCGGCTGCAGCGGCCACTCCTGTGGCTCGACTACGCGGCGGTGCGGCGCGCGGAGCGATCGCTCATGGCCGAGGCCGACGCGCTCCTCTTCGCCTCGGCACGCGACCTCCAGGAGTTGCTGGGGAGCGGCGCGGCGGCGACGGCCGGGGAACCGCGAGCGACCGTCGTGCCGAACGGTGTCGACCTCGCCTACTGGGTGCGCGGGAGCCCGGAGCTCGGCCGCGACGCGATCGTCTTCACCGGGGCCATGGACTACCCGCCCAACGAGGATGCCGCCCTCTTCCTGGTCGAGACGATCCTGCCGCTCGTTTGGGCGCGCGAGCCACGGGCGCAGCTGTGGATCGTCGGCCGCGATCCGACGCGGCGGCTGCTGGCCGCGGGCGGGCGCGTCGGGGTCACCGTCACCGGCTTCGTCGACGACGTGCGGCCCTACCTGGAGCGGGCGGCGGTCTTCGCCGCGCCGCTCCGCTTCGGGGCTGGGATCCAGAACAAGGTGCTCGAGGCGATGGCGATGGAAGTGCCCGTCGTCGCCTCGCCGATCGCCGCCGACGGGCTGCGAACGGAGGACGGGCGGGACCCTCCGGTCGCGATCGGCCGCACCGCGGAGGAGCTGGCGGGCCTGCTCGCCGCCCGGCTGGCGGCGGTCCGCGGCGACCCGACGCCGGATCGGACGGCGCGCGCCTTCGTCGAGGCGCACTTCGACTGGGCACGCAGCGCCGGGCGGCTCGAGCGCGTGCTGCAGACGGTCGCGCGAGGCTGAGCCGTGTTCACCGTCGCCCTCATCGGACCCGACGGGGCGGGCAAGACGACCGTGGCGCGCCGGCTCGAGCGCGCGTTGGGGCTCCCGGTCCGCTACCTCTACATGGGCGTCAACCCGACTTCGAGCAACCGCCTGCTCCCCACGACGCGGCTCGTCCGGGCGATCCGGCGGGCGCGCGGCAGGGCGCCCGAGGCGGGGCCCCCGGATCCGGCCCGCGCCGCCAGGCGCCCGAAGGGTGCGCTCGGGCGGGCGAGCGCCGAGGCGCGGGCGTGGCTCCGTCTCCTCAACCGCCTGGCCGAGGAAACGTACCGCCAGGCCCTGGCGTGGGTCTACCTGCGCCGCGGCGCGATCGTGCTCTTCGACCGCCACTTCCTCGTCGACTACTACGCCACCGACGTGGTCGGCGTGGGGCGCCCGCTCACGCGCCGGATCCACGGCCTCTTCCTCTCGCGGATCTACCCCCGTCCCGACCTGGTGATCTACCTCGACGCCCCACCCGAGATGCTCCTGGCCCGCAAGGGCGAGGGGACGCTCGAGACGCTCGCGCGACGGCGCCGGGAGTACCTCGACCTGGCCGACCGGATGCCGGAGTTCGCCGTCGTCGATGCGGGCCTTCCGGCCGACGACGTGACCGCCGCCGTGGGCGAGCTGATCCGCGACTTCGCGGCCTCCCGGGCGGCGCGCCGCGGGAGCGCGGCGACTCCGCGTGGCTGACCGTCGCGCGCCGCGCGTCCTCGTCACCGACGCGGGGCGGGGCAGCGCGATCGCCGTCATCCGCTCACTGGGGCGGCGTGGGTGGCACGTCATCGCCGCCGACGCGGATCCGCGCAGCCCCGGCTTCTACAGCCGCTTCACGAGCGAGCGGCTCCGCTACCCGCGGCCACAACGCGACCCGCAAGAGGTCGTCGAGGCGCTCCTGGTCGCCACCCGTGAACGCGGCGTCGACCTGCTCGTGCCGGTCACGGACGAGATCGTCCTGCCCCTCTCCGCGGCCCGTGAGCGCTTCGCCGGTCTCACCACGCTGGCCCTGCCGGACGCGGCCGCGCTCGCCGCCACGGGCGACAAGCTGGCCACGCTCCAGCTTGCCGAGCGGCTCGGCGTACCGACCCCGCGCACCCGGCTGGTGGAAACGGTCGGCGCGGCGGTCTCGGCGGGGGCGGAGATCGGCTTCCCGGTCGTCCTCAAGCCCCGCGCATCGCGCGCCCGCCACGCCGATGGGCTGCGGGCCTTCGAGGTCGCCTACGCCGCCGACGAGGCGGAGCTGAGGGCCCGCATGAGGCGCCTGGAGGGCCGCAGCCCGGTCCTCCTCCAGGAGCTCTGCCGCGGCGAGGGGCACGGCGTCGAGTTGCTGCTTCACCGCGGGCGCCCGCTGGCCGCCTTCCAGCACCGCCGGCTGCGCGAGGTACCGCTCACCGGCGGGGCGAGCGCCTACCGCGAGAGCGTGCCGCTCGACCCGCTTCTCTACGGGCAGGCCGTGCGGCTGCTCGCGGCGCTCGAGTGGAGCGGCCTGGCCATGGTGGAGTTCAAGGTCGGGCCCGACGGCCCGCGCCTGATGGAGATCAACGGCCGGATCTGGGGCTCGCTCCCCCTGGCCGTGGCGAGCGGGATGGACTTCCCGGCGCGCATGGCCGACCTCTACCTCTCGGGGCCCCCCGATGACGCCGCGGCGCCCGCCACGACCTACAGGATCGGGGTACGCGCGCACAACCTGGAGCTCGAGGTCGTCTGGATCGGCTCCGTCCTCGCCGGCCGGCGCCGCCAACGCTCCCTGCCGCGCCCGCGCCGGCGCGACGCGCTCGCTGCGGCGGCCAGCCTCGTTTCGCCGTCGGCACGCTACGACATCCTGGCCTGCGACGACCCGCGGCCGGGGGCGGCCGAGATCCTGAAGATCGCCGCCAGGGTGACCAGGAAGCTTGGCCGTGGGGGCTGATCGGCTGACCGCCGCGCTCATGTCCTTCGCCGCGCAGAGCCGGGCCTTCGCCCGGCTGGTCGAGCTTCTCGAGCGACTCGACGGCGGCCGCGACGACCTGCTGCCCGTCCTGACCTACCACCGCGTCGCCCATCCGGACGACCCGTCCGGTCGCTACCCCGGCCTGGTCAGCGCCACCCCCGCCGCTTTCGCGACGCAGATGCGCCACCTGGCCGGCGCGCGGCGAGCCCTCTCGCTGGGGGAACTCCTCGAGGTTCGCGCCGGGCGAGCGCGGCTGCCCCGGCGCGCCGTCATGGTCACCTTCGACGACGCCTACCGCGACTTCGGGAAACACGCCTGGCCGGTCCTGGAGAGCCTGGGGGCGCCGGTCACCCTCTTCGTGCCCACGGCCTACCCCGACCACCCGGAGCGGCGCTTCTGGTGGGACCGTCTGTACCGCGCCCTCACGGCGGCGAGCGCCACGGTCATCGAGACGCCGCTCGGCGCGCTGCCGCTCGGCGGCGAGGGTGAGCGGCGACACGCCTTCCGACGGCTGCGAGACCACCTGAAGGCCCTGCCACACGCGCAGGCGATGGCCATCGTCGATGACCTCACCGGGGACCTGCAGCCACCGCCCGAGCCGGACGTCCTGGGCTGGGACGAGCTGCGCGACCTGGCGGCCCGCGGCGTCGCGCTGGCGGCGCACGCTCGCTCGCACGCGCTCCTGGATCGGATCCCCGTCGCCGAAGCCCGCGACGAGCTGGCCGGCTCGCTGGCGGACCTGCGCCGCGAGATCGGCGCGGCGCCCCCCGTCTTCGCCTATCCCGGCGGGGCCCACGACCCGGCCGTGATCGACATGCTCCGCGCCGAGGGCGTACTGATCGCCTTCACGACCGAGCGGGGCACCAACGAGCTGCGGCGCGCCGAGTGGCTGCGTCTGCGGCGCATCAACGTCGGCGGCCGCTCCACGCTGCCGGCGATCCGGGCCCAGCTCCTCCCGCTCGCCCGGCACCTGGCACCGCCCGCCCGGCGCGCCGGCGGCTGAGCCGTCCCGCCGCGGCCCGCGACGATCGGCCGCCGTGTACTATCCGGCAGCGACACCGTGTCTCCCTTTGCTGAAGCGCTCCTGGCCGTTCTCCTCCTGGGCGGACCCACCGTCGCCTGGGTCATCTACCGGCGCATCCGCAGCCCGGAGTACGGGCGCCAGCGCTGGGCCCGGCAGACCGGGGCGCCGGCCGCGCTGCCGATCGGCTTGAGCGGCGAGATGAGCCAGCGGACCGCCCCCTTCGAGTTGGGGGGCGACTACCTGGTGACCTGGGCGATCGCCGCGCGGGGACAGGAGTCCGGCCACGTGGGGGCGTTCCTCGAGTCTGTCGACGGTGGGCGCGGCTACCCGCTCGCCATCGGCGTCACGCCGCCCGGCAAGCTGACCACCCAGGAGCTCGAGATCGAGGGCCTGCCCCCGGGGCAGTACTATCTGCAGGTCGCCGCCAACTGCCGCTGGACGATCAACCTG
>MGMJ01000006.1 GCA_001794945.1 Chloroflexi bacterium GWC2_73_18 | reverse complement strand
ATGGCGTGGGAGGATGGCAACGATGCCGATCGGGCGATCAGCGACAGGCTCGGATTCGACTTCAACTGGTACACCACGTTCGGCTGCGAGTCGGGCCTGTTTCCAGGGTTCGATCCACTGGTCGTCCACCAGTTCCCCGACGGCAGTCGCCACGTTCGCAATGAGCACGGCGTCATCGTCCTGGAGATACCGGGTGTCGTGTCGATCCAGGCCGAGGTCGACCACCTCCTCAGGGATAGGAGCACCTGGGAGGAACACTACCTCCCGCGGCTCCGGTTCACGGAGGAGCGGCTCGATACTGCACCCGTGCGCGCCGGCCGCGCGGCTCTACCGTTCGTCGATGGGGGACGTGAAGCGCTGCAGAGTCACCCGCGCGACGCACCACTCGGCCTCTGGTGCGGCAGCCTCATCGGCGTTATCCGCGACTGGCTGGGCTTCGAGGGGCTGACCTACCTGCAAGCTGACGATCCGGCTCTGCTTGAGGAGATGATCGAGACGGTCGGCGAACTCTGCTACCAAGGCGTTGACGCCGTGCTGCGGACCGGCATCCGATTCGACTTCGGCCACTTCTGGGAGGACATCTGTTTCCGGAGCGGTCCTCTCGTCCATCCGCGCCTCCTTGCTGCGAAGGTCGGACCGCACTACCGGCGCATCACAGGATTGCTCGGCGCGCATGGCATCGACATCGTCTCGCTGGACTGTGATGGGATGATCGACGCACTCGTTCCCATCTGGATCGAGAACGGCGTGAACACGATGTTCCCGATCGAGGTCGGCGTCTGGAACGCCAGCATCCGGCCGTGGCGCGAGCAATACGGTCGGGGGTTGCGTGGCGTGGGGGGCATGAACAAGAACGCCTTCGCGCGCGACTACGCAGCCGTGGACGCGGAGGTGGAGCGGCTCCGACCCCTGGTGGAGCTGGGCGGCTACATCCCCTGCCCCGACCACCGGATCGCGCCAGACGCGAGGTGGGAGAACGTCCAGTACTACTGCGAGCGTATGAGACGCACCTTCGGGTGAGACACGTGCTCGGGCCGCAAGCGAACAAGGCGTCGGCATCTCGGGGCCGCGCAGTGTGGATTCTTCCCGCCCGACCGGGCGATCTTGCCCTGAGAGCCACGTCCGGTTCGTCCGGTCCGCCCCGGACCAGGCCCAGCCGACGACCCTGTGCCTTTTCGCCAAGTGCTTCGAAGCGATCGGTGGGTCCCCGGCCGTCGTTCTCGCCGACATGAGCTGTCTCGAGGGCGCGTCATGGCAAACGGCTCGTGTTCCATCGGCGCCCCATCGGGGCGCTGCGCCGACCTCGCCGCCCGAGCCCTGCTCGCAGGGCTCTATGGAGCACTCCGCCGTCCGTGCTTGCGCAGGTACGCCCGCCAGGTGATCGCCCAGCGGGCCGGGTCGTCGAGGGGGCCCGGGTCATTCTTGTGGACGGTGCTCTGGTAGGGGGCGCCACGCACGAAGTCGGGGTCCGCGTAGGCCTCGCCGGCAACGCGCTCCATCGCCGTCACGTACTCGTCGAGCTCGACCTTCGCGTACGCCTCGGTCGGCTCGAGGGTGAACGGCTCGGGGATGAGCCAGGGATGGTGGCTGGTCCAGTAGTGGAGGCCGAAGTCGGCCATCCGCCGCCCGACATCCTCGGACGTGACGCCCGCCTCGTCGGCGAGCCGTTGCCAGCTGTAGCGGACCTGCTCGAGGCGGCGCTTGTCGGGCCACGGGATGGTGATGCCGTGGATCCGCCGCACCTTCGACAGGACGTAGTTGTTGGCGATGACGGCGTCCTCGGCGACGCGGCGGAGCCCCTCGGCGCCGAGGCTCATGATCCAGGCGTAGGCGCGCAGGTGGACGCCCGGCACCCCGTACCAGGCGCGCAGCTTGCCGATCGAGTCCGGCCGGTCGTACTCCAACCGGTAGCGCGTCCCGTCGAAGTCGACGACCGGGACCGGAAGGAAGCGCTCCAGCTCGGCGGTCGCCCCGAGCGCCCCGCAGGCCGGGCCGCCCGACCCGTGCGGCGTCGAGAAGGTCTTGTGGAGATTGAAGAAGCAGAGGTCGAAGCCGGCTTCCCGGGCGCGGGTGATCCCCAGGATCCCGTTGGCGTTCGCCTGGTCGTAGCCGCAGATGCCGCCCGCCTCGTGGACGATCCGGGTGAACTCGGCGATCTGCGGGTTGAAGATGCCGGTGTCCTCGGGATTGGTGATGACGAGCCCGGCGGTCCGGTCCGAGATGGCGGCCCGGAGCGCGTCGGCGGTCGGGTAGCCGTCGGGGCCGGGATGGAGGGTGATCACCTTGAAGCCGGCGACCGCGGCGGTGGCGGCGCCCGAGGGGTGCGAGAAGATCGTCACGATCAGCTCGTTCCGCCGCGGCCACTCCCCGCGCGCCCTCTGCGCCGCGCGGATGATCGACTGCATCCCGAAGAGCGCCTGGGAGCCCGACGCCGGCTGGAGGGTGAAGCGGTCCAGGCCGCTGATCTCGCGGAGCGCCAGGTCGAGGCGGTGCATCACCTCGAGGATCCCCTGCACGGTGGAGGGGTCCTGGAGCGGGTGGAGCTCGGCCAGCTTCGGCGAGCGCGCCAGCTGGTCGTTGATCTTGGGGTTGTACTTCATGGTGCAGGTGCCCTGGCCGATGTCGGCGTTGAGGTCGGCGCCGAGGTTCTCCTGCGAGAGGCGCAGGTAGTGGCGAAGGACCTGGGCCTGCGAGAGCTCGGGGAGCGCCGGGGGCGTGCGGCGGCGGACGCTCTCCGGGGGCGCCGAGAGGCCGTCGCCCGCCTCGGCGGCGAGCGCCGGCTCGGTGGTCGGGACGAGGACCCCGCGCGAACCGGGCGTGGAGAGCTCGAAGATGACCGGCTCGTCCCAGCGCGCGTTGTGGAAGCGGCGGGTCTTGGTCGCTGCGATCGTTCCCATGGCTCGCCTCCTCAGGCCACGATCTCGGCCACGGCCGAGACGAGGCGGTCGAGGTCGTCCTTCGTGTGCACCTCGCTGACCGCGTAGAGCGCCGCCTGACCGAGCTCCGGGAAGTAGCCGGAGAGATCGACCCCGCCGAAGATGCCGCGCTCCAGCAGGGCGGCGTTGATCTCCGCCACGGTGCGCCCGGTCCCCGTGAAGCCGACGACGAACTCCCTGAAGGCGACCGACTCGAACGCCGGTGCCCGGACGCCCGGGATGGTACTCAGCCGGCTGGTGAGGTAGCGCGACCGCTGGAGGCAGGCCGCGCCCAGGTCGCGCATCCCCTGCGGCCCCATCAGCGCGAGGTAGACGCCGGCGGTGATCCCCCAGAGCGCGGTGGCGGTACCGACGAATTCCTTGGCGTGCTCGCGCTCGTGGAAGCTGGTCCGCTCGAAGGCGACGTCGCCGAAGCCCCACTCGCCCTCCACGGCGGTGGTGGTGAGGCCGAAGAGGCGCGAGGGGTACTCGCGCACGAAGCGCTCCTCGTCGCGCGAGGCGATGAAGCCGCCGTGGCCGCCGCCGAAGTTCATGTGGATGCCGAGCGCCTGGATGTCGCCGCAGATGAGGTCGGCGCCGTAGTTCGCCGGCGCCTCCAGCACGCCGAGCGAGGAGGGATCGACGTAGACGACGCTGAGGGCGCCCGACCCGTGGGCGAGGGCGGCGATCTCGGGCGCCTGCGCCTCGATCGAGCCGAGCGAGGTCGGGTTCTCGACCAGCACGGCGGCCGTCCGATCCGACACCTTCGCCCGCAGGTCGGCCAGGTCGAGGAGGCCGGTCGATCGGTCGAAGCCAACGGCGACCAGGTCGATGGCGGGCTCGACGTAGTTGCGCACGATGCGGAGCCGATCGGGGTGCATCGTGCGCGGCACGAGCGCCTCGCGGCGGCCGGTGAGGCGGCCGGCCATGCGGAGCACGGTCCCGGTCGCCTGGGCGCCGTCGTAGGTGGGGACGCTGACCACGTCCATGCCGACCAGCTCGCCCATCATGCTGGCGTACTCGAAGAGCGCCTGGAAGCGGCCGTGGTCCTCGTACGGCTCACCGGCGTAGGCGGTCAGGAACTCCGAGCGGCCATTGATCTCGTCGCAGACGGCAGGGACCTGGTGCTGGTAGCAGCCGAAGCCGAGGAAGCTGAGCGCCTCCTGCGTCGAGGTGTTGCGGGCGAGGAGGCCCTCGACGTGACGGCGAAGCGCGGTCTCCGAGGCGAACGGCGCCGGCAGGTCGAGCGGGCGGCCGAGGCGGAGCTCGGGCGGAATGTCGGCGTAGAGCTCCTCCACGTCTTCGACGCCGATCTCGCGCAGCATCGCGGCGCGGATCTCCGGGACCGAGTTGGGCAGATAGGGGTGGACCGGCAGAGCTTCGGGCATGGCGAGTCTCTCCGTTGACTGGGTCTCGGGGCGAGCGCGCGGGCGAGTCGGGGTGCCACCGACGATGCTAGCGCCGCCGTGCAGGGGCTGTTTGCCCGCCCTTCAGGCGATCGCGATCGCCTCCATTGTTCATCGGAGCGTACGTCCCCATTGCAAGCCCGGCGGCGAGGTCCGACTGGGCGGCCATGTCGCCCGAATCGGCCGGAGCCACGAATGGCGCCGATCGGAACGGCCATTGGGGGCACGCCCGAGGGCCGATGACGGGCGGCTTCACGAGCGGGTGACGAATGGACGCGATACGCGGGCCGGGAGGTCGACGCCGCGGCCAGGCTCCGCGGTCACCGATCAGCGTAGCCGGCGGTACGTCGCCTCCGATCGGCGCCCGACCCAGAGGACGACGGCGAGCCGCGCCGCGTCGTCGACCGCGTACACGAGCCTCAGGTCACCGACCCGGAGCCGCCAGAACTCGGTGTCCGTGAGCTTCACCGAGCCGGGCGGTCGGGGCTCGAGGGCCAGGGCAAGGATCGGCCCCCGCAGGCGCGCCGCGTCGCCCGGCGGCAGGCGGCGGAGCCCTCGCTGGACGGCCGGCGCAAGCTCGATGCGGTAACGCGAGGGCCCGGTCACCCGTGCTCGGGATCCGCCGAACGGCCATAGGCTGCCCGAGTCTCGGCCGCGAGATGCTCGAAGAACTCAGCGGCCGCGATCCCCCCGTCGCGCTCGTACTCGGCCAGGGCATCCTCCGCGGAGCGGCGATCCTCCTCGTCCTCGACGCGCTCGAGCCAGCCCGCGATCGACTCCGCGACGATCTCCCGGACGCTGCGGTCCCGCCGCGCCGCCTCCACCTTGATCGCCCGATACAGCTCGGGATCGAGATCCACGGTGATCTTCACAGACCCAGCATACCAGCATGCTGGTATCCCCGCACCAGGCTGGCGCCCTCCCCGACGCGGTCCGCGGCCCCGGGACGGCCCACGTTCTGCTGGGCAGGACAAACCGCGGGCAGATGGCCGACAGGGTAGACGGAGCACCCGCTCGGGGCGCTGGGGCCGGTCCCGGGGCGGGTCGACACGAGGCGAACGAGGAGCGCCGGCCGTCCGCAGAGCGGCCGATCGCCGCCGCGGTCGGTCCCGATCCGCCGATCGAGCTCCCGCCGCGGTCGGCCCGGCCCGGGTCGAACCCCGGCGTGCGCGGTTTGTCCTGCTGCGCAGGACGTCGTCCGCCGGGGCGGCTGGGCCGCTGGGGCGGCCGACCTCAGCTCACCGGCTCGAGGCGCGCCGTGAAGTGCCGCAGCCAGGGGGCCTGCTCGACGATCCGGAACCCGCGGAGCGAGTCGGCCCGCTCGGCGACGTCGATCACCACCTCGGCCACGAAGTCGATGTGGCTCTGGGTGTAGGCGCGGCGCGGGATCGCCAGGCGGACCAGCTCCATGGCGGCCGGGATCTCCGTCCCGTCGGGCCCCGGCCGGCCGAACATCAGCGAGCCGATCTCCGCGCCGCGCACACCCCCGTCGCGGTAGAGCTCGACGGCGAGCGCCTGGCCCGGGTACTGCGACGGCGGGATCTGCGGCAGGAGCGTCCTGGCGTCGAGGTAGACGGCGTGGCCGCCGGCCGGCCGCACGAGCGGGATGCCGGCCCGCTCCACCTTCTCGGCGAGGTAGGCGACCGAGCGGATCCGGTAGCGGAGGTAGTTCTCCTCGAGCACCTCGGTGAGGCCCTGGGCGACCGCCTCCATGTCATAACCGGCGAGCCCGCCGTAGGTCGGGAAGCCCTCGGTCAGGATCAGCAGGTCGCGGCAGCGCCGCGCCACGTCGGCGTCGTTGAGAGCCAGGAAGCCGCCGATGTTGGCCAGCCCGTCCTTCTTGGCGGACATGGTGCAGCCGTCGGTGAGCGAGAACATCTCGCGGGCGATCTCCCGGGGCGTCCGCTCGGCGTAGCCCTCCTCGCGCAGCTTGATGAACCAGGCGTTCTCGGCGAAGCGGCAGGCGTCGAGGAAGAGCGGGATGCCGTGGCGGTCGCAGACGGCGCGCACGGCGCGCAGGTTCGCCATCGAGACCGGCTGGCCGCCGCCCGAGTTGTTGGTGACGGTGACCATCACCAGCGGGACCCGCTCGCGCCCCATCTCGGCGATCGTCGCTTCGAGCGGCTCGACGTCCATGTTCCCCTTGAAGGGGTGGATCAGCGCCGGGTCGCGCCCCTCGGGGATGACGAGGTCGCGCGCCTCGCCGCCGCGATGCTCGACGTTGGCGCGGGTCGTGTCGAAATGGGTGTTGTTGGGCACCACGTCGCCCGGCTCCACCAGCACCTCGAAGAGGATCCGCTCGGCGGCGCGGCCCTGGTGGACGGGGATCACCTCGGCGAAGCCGGTGAGGTCCTGCACCACGTCACGGAAGCGGTAGAAGGAGCGGCTGCCGGCGTACGACTCGTCGCCGTCGAGCATCCCCGCCCACTGCCGCGACGACATCGCCCCGGTCCCCGAATCGGTGAGCAGGTCGACGATGATCTCGTCGGCGTGGAGGCCGAAGAGGTTGTGGCCGGTCCGCCGGAGCGCCGCCTCGCGCTGCTCGACGGTGGGGAAGTCGATCGCCTGGACGCTGTGGATGCGGAAGGGCTCGATGATCGTGCGGAACGGCATCGATCGGCCTCCTTCAGCCCTCGCGCACGGTCCAGTCGCGGCTGGCGAGACCGCCTGCCGTCTCGCCGGCGTCGATCGGGATCGCCGCCCCGGTGAAGTAGGCGCCCTCGTCCGAGGCGAGGAAGGCGAAGAGGGCGGCGATCTCGTCGGGCGTGGCGTGGCGGCCGAGGGGGATCTTGCGGTTCGTCGCTTCGAGCATCTCCGCTGTGTACTCGGCCTGCTGCATCGGCGTCAGGACGTAGCCGGGGCAGACGGCGTTGACGCGGACGTGCGGCGCCAGCTCGAGCGCCATCGTGCGGGCCAGGGCGATGACGCCTGCCTTGGCCGCGTTGTAGTCGGCGTAGAAGGGGTGGCCGACGAGGCCGTTGGTCGAGGCGGTCATCAGGATGACACCCCCGCGCGGGGTACCGTCCGATCCGGCCGCCATCATCCGGCGCGCCGCCGCCTGGGCGCAGTAGAAGGTGCCGTGCAGGTCGACCGCCACGACGCGCTGCCACTCCTCCGCGGTGATGGCGAGGAACGGGCGGCGGAGGCTGATCCCCGCGTTGGCCACCAGGACGTCGAGGCCACCGAGCAGGACATCGGCATCCTCGAAGGCGCGCTCTACGGCGCTCGGGTCCGACTGGTCGAGACGGATCGCCCCGGCGAGCCCGGGAAGGCGGTCGCTCGCGGTTGTGACCTCCTCTTCCCCGACGGCGAAAGCGACGACGCTCGCCCCCTCGGCCAGGAAGCGGCGGCTCGTCGCCTCCCCGATCCCGCTCGTGCCGCCGGTCACGATGACGCGCCTGCCCGCCAGTCCCCGCATGGGCCCATGCTAGCGGGCCGAACGGCGTCGCGGACCGGTCCTAGGTCGGCGCCGCGGTCGAACGGAAGGGGACCTGGAGCTGCACGACCCCCGCGTCGGAGAGATAGAGGTCCCCGATCCGGAGGTCGACCTTGAGGATCCAGCGGCCCGCCGCCGGCGCGGTGAAGCGGAGCGCCACGTCGACGCGCGCCCCGGGCGCGGTCGCGCTCGCCAGGCTGACCCGGCGGAGGGCGAGGCCGCGGTGCGGCGCCCCGTCGTAGTAGGGAACCGCCGGCACGTAGCGCAGGTAGAGGTACGTCCCGGCCGGCCACGAGGCGTTCCCCGTATTCCGCACCGCCACGGAGACCGTCCCGGCCGCGCCCTCGACCAGCGACGCCGGGGCGGCCAGGACCGCGTAGCGGGCGCCGTACGACCGCTCGGCCAGGTAGCGGGCGATGGCGTCGTAGTAGCCCTCGGCGATCGCCTGGCGGACGGCGGCCGAGCGGAGCTTCGCCCGGTCGCCCGCGTTGGAGAGGAAGAGCGACTCGCCCAGGATCGTCGGCATCTGCCCCGGCCGCGGCACGCGGCCCTCCTCGTAGGGCGCCGTCACGTAGAAGTTGAGCCGCTTGACGCCGCGGTCGACCGGGCTCCAGGTGGACGTGGCGAAGGCGCGCAGGCCGCTCACCAGCTCGGCCTGGACGAGCGCGGCGAAACGGAGGTTCTGGTCGATCCAGGGGTGGTCGCCCGACGTCCACGTCTCGGTGCCGCGAGCGGTCGGGTCGGAGGCGCTGTTCTGGTGGATCACCACGAAGAGGTCGGCGCGGGCCAGGTTGGCGACATCGAGGCGGGCCGCCAGCTCGTCACGCTCGCTGATCTCCCCGTCGAGGTTCCGATCGAGGACCGGCCGGTTGACCGACACGTCCGCGTCGCGGGTCATGACGACGCCGACCCCGGCGCCGGCGAGCATCGCCCGAAGCCGCCGGGCGACGTCGAGGTTGATGTCGGCCTCGTGCGTCCCGTCGCCCACGGCGCCCGGGTCCGGGCCGCCGTGCCCCGGGTCGAGGGCGATGACGATCGAGCCCGGCGTACGCGGGTAGATCGCGCGGTTCGCCTTGGTGACGAGCACCTCGGCCGTCGTCGTGCCCGACGAGTCGGTCGCCTCGACCCGCACCCGGTAGGCGGCGTTCGGCAGCAGGAGGCCGCCGTCGTCGCGCCCGCCCCAGCGGAGAGAGTAGGTTCCGGCCGCGAGAGCGGTCCTGATCGGGAACGTGCGCACCGTCCGTCCGTCGAAGTCGAGCACCCGGGTCGAGACGGTCGCGGTCGTCTGCAGCCGGTAGCGCACCACGACCTCAGACGGTCGCGGTCGTCTGCAGCCGGTAGCGCACCACGACCTC
>MGMJ01000005.1 GCA_001794945.1 Chloroflexi bacterium GWC2_73_18 | reverse complement strand
GTGCCCGCCCGGCCGGAGCGCCTCCGCGGCGCCCGCCAGCGCCCGGGCGAACGCGGCGTCCTCGCGGATGTGGAAGAGGACGTCGAAGGCGGTCACCAGGTCGAAGGACCCGGGCGGCGCCAGCTCGGCCGGCAGCCCCTCGCCGACGTCCGCCACGGCGAAGCGGTAGCCGGCGTAACAGGCCGCCAGCCGCTCGACCGCGACCGCCGTGATGTCGAGGCCGACCAGCTCGGCGACGCCGGCCCGGCGCCAGCGCTCGACGTAGAAGCCGGTGCCCGGCCCCAGCTCGAGGACCCGCGCCCCCAGCGGCCGGATCCCGTGGCGCCGGAGCACCCGCCGCAGCACCACGGCGCGCTGGCGATAGAGCGCCTCGTTGAAGGGGAGCCCCAGGCGCTGGTAGCCGACGCCGGCGAGCGTGAAGTCGCCGCCCAGGCGCGACTCCCAGTAGGCGCGCTCGTCGCTCACCGGAGCAGCAGCTCGGCGATCTGCCGCGCGTTCGTCGTGCCGTAGTTGGCGTAGCAGTTGTTGAAGATGAGATGGACCTCCTTCGCCTCACGGGCCAGCTGCCGGACGTCGGTCACCCGCTCGGCCAGCTCTTCTTCGCCGTAGAGGTAGTTGAAGCGCTGCGAGGCGGAGAGCCCCTTCGCCTCCCAGGTGGCCGCGTTGCGGCCGTGGAAGCGGACGATGGCGAGGTCCGGGGAGGTGACCTCGAGGACGGTCGGGACGCTGGACCGGAAGCCCTGCGGCTCGTCGACCACGACGTAGGGGATCGCGTGCTCGTGCAGGAAGGCGAGCGTCCGGTCGCGGTTCTTCTCGTTGAACCACGAGCCGTGGCGGAACTCCACGCTCACCGGCAGTCCGGCCAGGCGTGCGCGCGCCTCGAGGATCGCATCGAACGACCCGAAGGACGGGTAGAACCAGGGCGGGAACTGGAGGAGGACGGCGCCGAGTTTGCCGGCGTCGCGCAGCGGCTCGATCGAGCCGCTGAAGAGCTCGAAGACGAGGGCGAGCGCCTCCTCGGGCAGGTCGCGCGGGTAGACGCGCGGCTTGGCCGCGGCCTCCGGCGGGAGGAGTTCGCGCACCGCGGCGGGGAGCCGGCGCACCTCGGTCGGGTGCCCGGTCATCAGCGCGTGGGCCTTCACGTCGAAGGTGAAGCCCGGCGGCGTCCGGTTCGCCCAGGCGCGGGCGACCGGCTCTGCGGTGATGGCGTAGTAGGTGGCGTCGACCTCGACGATCGGGTAGAGCGAGCCGTAGAAGCGCAGCCGCGCCTCTGGCGTCTTCGCCTCGGCCGGGTAGAAGACGCCGGGTGCCAGCATGGTCGGGTCGGTCCACGAGGCGGTGCCGGCGAGGATCCGGCCGCTGCCCGCCGACGGCGCTTCGCCGGAGGCGCGAGCGAGCTGCCAGGCGGGAACCTCGGGGTTCTCCATCGCCCCAGAGCCTAGCCCAACGGACGGGTGCCCGGCCGATGACGCTGCGATGATGGCCGCCTGCCACAGTGGCGGCGCATCGACGGGGGGAGGATCTTCGGAGGAGCGAACGATGTCGGACGAACGGGTCCTCGAACGGATCGCCGCCTGGGAGGCGGCCGAGCTGATCGACCGTGCGACGGCCGACCGGCTCCGCGAGGCGGAGGGGCGCAGGCCGGCCGAGCGCGGGCGGGCCGGGGGCTTCGCGGCCGGCCTCGACCTCGACTTCGACGCTGCCGAGGTCCTCGGTTACCTGGGCAGCTTCTTCGTGTTGGGCGCCTGGACCTGGGGGATCGGGCAGGTGGCCGACGCCGTCCGCGGCGCCGGCTTCGAGCCCGAGCGCTGGGTGCCGACCGACCACGTCTGGGCGATCGGCTTGGCGATCGCGGCGGTCGCCTACGGCGTCGCCGGCTTCTTCACCAGCCGGCGGCCCGAGCGGCGGATCCAGCGGTCGGCCGGGGTCTGGTACCTGGTGGGCGCCGCGCTCGTCGGGCTGACCGGCGTCTTCGCCGCCCGGGCGGTCGGCGGGGAGACGCTCCGCTTCGAGACGGCCGTCCTGGTCGGCTCCCTCGCCTGGCTGGCGGCGGCGCTCGTGACGCGCCGCGACCGGGCCGCCATCCCGACCCAGCTCGGTCTCATCGTCGCCGTGCAGACGGCCGCCGCGGCCGCAGCGCTCGAGTCGGGCCGCCTCGTCTTCGGCGACGCGGGCCTCCCCTACGACGACCGCGGCGCGGTCCTCCTGCGTGCTGGCGGGCAGCTCTTCTGGACGTTCGCGGCGGCGGTCGGGCTCGGCCTCGTCGGTCTCTGGGAGGCGACTCTTGCGGCCGACGCCGGCGGCCGATGGCGCGCCGCGCTGACGCGTTTCGCGGCCGGCCTGACGGCGGTCGTCGGCACGACGATCGCCCTCGTGGCGCAGTCGCCGCGGGCGCTCCGCATCGGGGAGACATACTCGGACTACTACGCGCACACGGCGGGCTTCCCGCTCGACGACCTGCTCATCCTGGGCCTCGCCGCCGGGCTGGTCTTCCTAGCGATGCGGAGCGGCGCCAGCGCCTACCTCTACCCGGCCGGTCTCGGGTTCTTCGTCGCGCTCACCGACCTCAACGCCTCGTACTTCGAGCCGTCGGTGGGACTCGGGCCGGCGCTCCTCGTCGAGGGCCTCGCCCTGATCGGCGTCGGCTACCTGACCAACCGGATGCGCGGGCTCCTGCGTGGCGGCGGGCCGCGCCTCGGTCAGGCCGGCCGCTCGTCCGGCCCGGCGCCCGGTCCCGGTCCGGCCCCCGGTCCCGGGCCGGCGGCCGCCGCCTGACCGCTGCCCCCGGCCGCCCGGGGCGCTCCCTCTGGCGCCCCCGCCTCCTCGGCTTCGAGTAGCGCCTCCGGGCCCGGCGCGCCCTCGGCGCCGCGCAGGTAGGCGCGGTGGAGCTGGAGCACCTGGGCGACCAGCTCGGCCGGGGCGTAGCCGCCCCAGCGCTCGATCGTGTCGCTGATCCAGCGCGCCTCGGACGCCCGCTCCGCCGCGGCGACGTCCTCGTCCGAGCGCGCCAGCCGCCCGATGGCCAGCCAGGTCAGGCCGGCGCCGAGGGCCAATCCCACGGCGAGGAGCCAGAGATCGAACTCGCTGTTCATGCGCCGGCCAGTATAGGTGCGAGGTTGCCCACGGACCCGACCCCCCCGTGCGCTATCCTCACCCGGCCGATGAGCAGCACTCCGCCCGCCCGATGATCCCCTTCACCCCCGACCCGATCGCCTTCACCGTCCCCCAGATCGGACCGATCGGGCCGATCCCGATCCCCTGGTACGGGATCACGTTCGCGGTGGCGGCCCTGGCGGCCACCTGGCTGGCGACACGGGAGGCTCGCCGTCGCGGGCTCGACACCGCTCCGATCGCCGACGGGATCATCGTCGTCTTCGTCCTGGGGCTGATCGGGGCGCGCGCCTACCACGTCATCGACCAGTGGCAGCTCTACCGGGACGACCTGCTCAAGATCGTCCTGCCGCCGTACACCGGGCTCGCCTTCTACGGCGGACTCGCCGGCGGCCTCCTGGGCATGGTCCTCTACACGAGGCGCAAGGGGATGCCCCTGTGGACCTGGGCGGACGTCGCGGCGCCCGCCGCGCTCCTCGGCGTCGCCATCGGCCGCTGGGGCAACTTCCTCAACCAGGAGCTCTACGGGCCGCCGACAGACCTCCCCTGGGGGATCGCCATCGAGTGCGACAAGCGTGTGCCGACGTGGCCCTGCGGCGCCTTCCCGTTCGAGACGACCGGCTTCCACCCGCTCTTCTTCTACGAGTCGCTCTGGAGCTTCGTCGGCGTCGCCTTCCTGCTCTGGCTGGCCCGCCGGTACGCCGGCTGGCTCCGGCCGGGGGACCTGACGCTCATCTACCTCATGTGGTACGGCGCCGAGCGCTTCGTCCTCGAGTTCTTCCGGGCCGGCTACAACTTCACCTTCTTCGCGCTGCCCGTGACGCAAGTGATCGCGGGGCCGCTCATCGTCGTCGCCTGGGCGATCTTCCTGGCGCGCCACCGCGCCGACTGGCCGCCGAAACCCGGGCCCGCGATCGTCCCCATCGAGGAGCCCGAGTCAGCCGTGTAGCGCATGCGGTACGCCGGGAGCATCCTCGAGCTGATCGGCGGGACGCCGCTCGTCCGCCTGACCCGCGTCACCCGCGAGCTCGGCCCGGCCGAGGCGCAACCGCTCATCCTGGGCAAGCTCGAGGCGCTCAACCCGGGCGGTTCGGTGAAGGATCGGATCGCCCTGCCGATGATCGAGGCGGCCGAGCGGGACGGCCTGCTCCGCCCGGGCGGCACGATCATCGAGCCGACGAGCGGCAACACCGGGCACGGCCTGGCGATCGCCGCGGCGCTGCGGGGCTACCGTTGCATCTTCGTCATGGCCGACAAGCAGTCGGCCGAGAAGCAGGCGCTCCTGCGCGCCTACGGCGCCGAGGTCGTCCTCTGCCCCACCAACGTGCCGCCCGAATCGCCGGAGAGCTACTACAGCGTCGCCGCCCGGCTCGCCCGCGACATCCCCGGCGCCTTCAAGCCCGACCAGTACTGGAACATGGAGAACCCGCGCGCCCACGAGCGGACGACCGGCCCGGAGATCTGGGAACAGACCGAGGGGCGGATCACCCACCTGGTGGCGTCTGCCGGCACCGGCGGCACGGTCAGCGGCGTCGCCCACCACCTGAAGCGCCAGAAGCCGGAGATTGTCGTCGTCGGTGCCGACCCGGAGGGGAGCGTCCTCTCCGGCGACACGGCCCGCCCCTACCTCACCGAGGGGATCGGCGAGGACTTCTTCCCCGGCACCTTCGACCCGGCGGTCGTCGACCGCTGGGTGCGCGTGTCGGACCGCGACGCCTTCGCCATGGCCCGGCGGATCACCCGCGAGGAGGGGATCCTCGCCGGCGAGTCGTGCGGGACGGCGGTCGTGGCGGCGCTCACCGTGGCTCGCGAGCTGCTGGCGAGCGGCGCGGCGGCGCGCGAGGCGGTCTTCGTGGTGATCCTCCCCGACGGCGGCCGGAGCTACCTCTCCAAGCTCTACAACGACGAGTGGATGCGGGCCAACGGCCTTCTGGCCTCACCCGGCGCCATCATCCGGGTCGCCGACCTGCTCGCCGACCGGCACCGCGACGGCCGCCTGCCGGACCTCGTCCTCGCCCGGACGACCCAGCGCGTCGGGGAGGCGATCGACCTCTTCGAGCGGTACGGCATCAGCCAGGTGCCGGTTTCCCAGGATCCCGAGGGGAACGCCGTCGGCGGGATCGTCGGCTCCATCACCGAGAAGGGCCTGCTCGACCGCGCCTACCGCGATCCCTCGATCGTGGAGCGGACGGTCGGCGAGGTGATGGACCGGCCTCTGCCGACGGTCGAGGTCGGCGCGGCCCTCGATGAGGCGTTCGCCAAGCTTGCCGCCGGGGCGCCCGCCCTCGTCGCGGTCGAGGGGGGCACGCCCGTCGGCGTCGTCTCCCGGCTCGACCTCCTCGAGTTCCTGGCCCACCGTCGGGCGTAGCCGGCCGGGGGACAGTCCCGGCGGCTCGCCCCTCAGCGCGACGGGTGGGGATGATGTCTGACATGATGTCAGTCACATGACCGACATCCTGACGATCCCGGAGGCGGCGGTCCTGCTCGGTGTCAGCGAGCGGACGATCTGGCGGCGGATCCGGTCGGGCGAGCTGCCGACCGAGCGGATCGGAAGGCGCATCTACGTCCGCCGGCCGGCGGACGCCTTCGCTCGCCGTGTTGCCGAGGCGGCGCCGCGGTATGGCACCGCGCCGGCGGAAGACGACTCGCCGGATGCCCTCGACGGGCCGTGGCCGTACACGCGAGAGAACCTGGAGAGCCAGCGCCGCGCGATCCTCGCGCGCCGGCAGGCGGCCGTGGCGGAGACGGATCGGCTCGCCGCCGAGACTCGCCCGGATCCCGACGGCCTCACCGCAGTGGACTACCTCCGCGACATCCGCGACCCTGACTGGGACGCCGAGGACGGCGCCCCGTGAATTCGCTCCCACGACCTGTCGTTCTCGATACGAGCGTGGTGCTGGCCTGGCTGCTTGATGACGAGGAGTTCCACCGGCAGGCTCGCGCGGTGGCCGACGACATCGCGGAGGGCGGACTGGAGCCGGTCGCGGCGCCGAACCTGCGCTTCGAACTCCGCCACGGCTTGGTGCGGGCGGCGAGGCGCGGCCGGCTGGCGTGGACCACCATCGGACGCCGCCTGGTCGCCGTCGAGGCCATGGCGATCGGCGTCCCGGCCGTCGCGCTCGAGGACGAGCCCCTGCTCAAGCTCTGCCACCGGCGAAGCCTCGGCTGGGGCGACGCGCACCACGCCCTTCTCGCGCGGCGCCTTGGTCGCCCCCTGGTGACCGCGGATCGCCGGCTCGTCGATCACCTGTCGGGAAGCGACGTCTGGGTCGAGTGGCTGGGCGACCGGCCGACGGAGTAGCGTCCGAGGGCCGGATCGAGGGGACGCGTCGAGGTGCACGAGCGCCGGGCGGCCATAATGGCGGGGATGGACGATCTACGTGGAACGGCGGCGCGGGGCGGTGAAGAGGCACCCGTGGAGGGATCGGTGGCGAGAGGCAGGGCGGATCCCGGCTGGCGCCCCGAGACGCTGGCGGTCCATGCCGGGCAGGAGCCGGACGAGCTGACCGGCGCCGTCGCCCCGCCGATCTACCAGACGGCAACCTTCGCCCAGGAGGGGGTCGGGCGGCCACGGAACGGCTGGGAGTACGCGCGGACCGCCAACCCGACGCGGTCGCGGCTCGAGCGTGCCATCGCCGCCCTCGAGAACGGCCCCTTCGGCCTCGCCTACGCCAGCGGCGCCGCGGCCACCGCGGCGGTCGCCTCGCTCGTCCTCCCCGGGGAGGAGGTGATCGTCAGCGACGACGTCTACGGCGGCACGTTCCGCCTCTTCGAGCGGGTCCTGCGCGGGACCGGCGTCGAGGCGTCCTACGTCGACCTCTCCGCCGACCCGGAGCGCACACTGGCCGAGCGGCTCGGCCCGCGGACGCGGATGGTCTGGGTCGAGACGCCGTCGAACCCGCTCCTCAAGCTGATCGACATCGCCGCCGTCGCCCGCCGCTTGGCCGGCCACGCCGGGGCGCGCGGGGAGCGCCCGCTCCTCGTCGTCGACAACACCTTCGCCACGCCGCTCGCCCAGCGCCCCCTCGAGCTCGGCGCCGACGTCGCCCTGCACAGCGCCACGAAGTACCTGGGTGGACATTCGGACACGGTGAACGGGTTGCTCGCCGTGTCGCGAGACGATCTCCACGAGCGGCTCCGCTTCCTGCAGAACGCGATCGGCGCGGTGCCGGGGCCGCTCGATTGCTTCCTCGTCCTGCGCGGCCTGCGGACGCTCGCCCTGCGCGTCGAGCGGCACGCCGCCAACGCCATGCGCGTCGCCGAGGCGCTCGCCGCGCGCCCGGACGTCGCCCGCGTCAGCTATCCGGGACTGGGCGCCGGCCCGCGCGCCCACCCGCAGGCGGCGCTCGCCGCCCGCCAGATGCGTTTCGCGGGCGGGATGGTCAGCTTCGAGCCGGCGGCGGCGGGCGGCCGCTCGGCCGAGGAGCGGGCGCGCCGCTTCTGCGAGGCGACCCGGATCTTCACCCTCGCTGAGTCGCTCGGCGGGGTCGAGTCACTCGTCGAGCTGCCGGCGGTCATGACCCACGCCAGCGTCGAGGGCTCGCCGCTCGAGGTGCCGCCCGCGCTCGTGCGCCTTTCCGTCGGGATCGAGCACGCCGACGACCTGGTCGAGGACGTCCGCGAGGCGCTCGATCAAGCGTAGGCGGCCCCTCTGGACGGGAGGCGTAAGATAGGGCCTCGACTGCGGAAGCCGACTACCCCGGCCGGCCCCCATCGGGGGCCCGCCAGGAGCACGCGCGGCCGGTCTCGACGCTCACGGATCGCGGGTCGCCCCCCGACCCCCGACGAGCAAGGAGAAGCCGCCGTGGCCACGAGGTCGCCCGCCAAGCCTCCCACGCCCCGCCTCGAACGCGACGGGCTCTCGGGCGCGTTCGAAGTGATGGCCGACCTGCCCGTCGCCGCCCTCTACGAGCAGGCGATCCGCCACGAGGAGGGCGTCATCTCCTCGTGCGGGCCGCTGGTGACGCGGACCGTCCCTCACACCGGGCGCTCGCCCAACGACAAGTTCGTGGTCAGCGAGCCGTCGAGCGTCGATCACGTCTGGTGGGGCCCGGTCAACCGCCCGATCAGCGAGGAGCAGTTCGCCGGGCTGGAGCGCCGCCTGATCGAGCACCTGCGCGGCCGCCGCGTCCACGTCCGCCACGGCTTCGTCGGCGCCGACCCGGCGCACCGCCGATCCCTGCGCGTGGTGACCGAGTACGCCTGGCACAGCCTCTTCGCGCGGCACCTCTTCATCCGCCCCACGTTCGAGGAGCTGGAACGCTTCGAGCCCGACTTCACGGTCTACGACATCCCGAGCTTCACGGCGATCCCCGAGGTGGACGGGACGCGCGGGGAGACGGTGATCGCCCTCCACCTGGGCCGGCGGCTCCTCCTCATCGGTGGCACGGCCTACGCCGGCGAGATGAAGAAGGGCATCTTCACGGTCATGAACTACCTCCTCCCCGGCGAGGGCGTCCTGCCCATGCACTGCGCGGCGAACGTCGGCCCGGCGGGGGACGTCGCCCTCTTCTTCGGCCTCTCCGGCACCGGCAAGACGAGTCTTTCCACCGTCCCGGTGCGGACCCTCGTCGGCGACGACGAGCACGGCTGGGGGCCGAACGGCGTCTTCAACTTCGAGGGCGGCTGCTACGCCAAGCTGATCCGCCTCTCCCCGACCGCGGAACCCGAGATCTGGAACACGACGCGGCGCTTCGGGACGATCGCCGAGAACGTCGCCTACGACGAGCAGACGCGCCGGATCGACCTCGACTCGGAGGCGATCACCGAGAATACACGCGGCGCCTACCCGCTCGACTTCCTCTCCAACGTCAGCTCGACCGGCCGGGCGGGCGATCCGAAGCACGTCCTCTTCCTGGCGGCCGACGCGTTCGGCGTGCTGCCGCCGGTCAGCCGCCTCTCGACCGAGCAGGCGCTCTACCACTTCCTGTCGGGCTACACGGCCAAGCTGGCCGGCACCGAGGTCGGCGTGACCGAGCCGAAGGCGACCTTCTCGGCCTGCTTCGGGGCGCCGTTCATGCCGCGCCACCCGGGTGTCTACGCCGAGATGCTCGCCCAGAGGCTCGAGGCGACCGGCGCGCAGGCGTGGCTCATCAACACGGGCTGGACGGGCGGCCCCTACGGGGTCGGGGAGCGGATCAGCATCCCCCACACGCGGGCCATGGTCCAGGCGATCTTCGACGGCGCCTTCGACGGCGCCGAGTTCGAGCGCGACCCGGTCTTCGGCGTCGAGGTGCCGCGCGCCTGCCCGAACGTGCCGCCGCAACTCCTCCGGCCGCGCGACACGTGGGACGATCCGGTCGCCTACGACGCGCAGGCGCGCCGGCTGGCGCGGATGTTCGCGGCCAACTTCGAGACGCTCGCCGACCAGGCGTCGGAGCGGGTGAAGGCGGGCGGCCCGCTCGCGGGAGGTGACGAATGAGCCGCGGGGGGCGCCCGAAGGTCACCGTCATCGGCGCCGGGAACGTCGGCGCCACCACCGCCCAGCGGATCGCCGAGGCCGGCCTGGCGGACGTCGTCCTGGTCGACATCGTCGAGGGTCTCCCCCAGGGGAAGGGGCTCGACCTCGCCGAGGCGGCGCCGGTCGTCGGCCACGACAGCGGCGTCGTCGGCAGCAACGGCTACGAGGAGTCGGCCGGGTCGGACATCGTGGTCGTCACCTCGGGCCTGGCGCGCCAGCCGGGGATGAGCCGCGACGACCTGCTGATGAAGAACGCCGCCATCGTGCGCTCGGTCGTCGAGCAGGCCACGGCGGTCTCGCCCGGGGCGATCCTGGTCATCGTCACCAACCCGCTCGACGCGATGTGCCACGTGGCGATGGCGGCGAGCGGCTTCCCGCGCGAGCGCGTGCTGGGCATGGCCGGCGTCCTCGACTCGGCCCGCTTCCGTACCTTCATCGCGCAGGAGCTCGGCGTCTCGGTCACCGACACGCACGCCTTCGTGCTCGGCGGCCACGGCGACACGATGGTGCCGCTGCCGCGCTACTCGACCGTGGCGGGGATCCCGATCACCGAGCTGCTGCCGAAG
>MGMJ01000004.1:7166-12875 GCA_001794945.1 Chloroflexi bacterium GWC2_73_18 | reverse complement strand
CCTGGGGATGGAGGTTCCGGGCGGCCAGGACGCCGGCGCCCGAGCCGCGTTCCTGGGGCTCGCCGAGCGGTTGCGCGATTTCGCGGCGGAGGTGAAGGCCGGGCGCGCTACCGACCAGGGCGTCTACGACCCGCCTGCGTACCGGGCCGTCCTCACCGAGCAGAACGGGGTGCCGGGCGAGGTCCGCGACTGGCCCTGGAGCGACCTCGCGCCCGAGGACTTCACGCCCCGGGGGCAGTTCAGCCAGCGAACGGCGATCCTCACCCCCGCGCAGGCGAAGGCGCTCAGCGATACGCCGGCAGGCGGCCTGTACAGCGTCTCGGTGCTCGGGCCGGACCGCGCCCCCTACGTCATCGCCCTGCGACCGCTCCTCCCCGACGAGGAGGAGTAGCTCAGCTCACCTCCGCGTAGCGGTCCTCCGTGGCGTAGGAGACGAAGCGCGTCTGGCGCTTGCGGAACCAGAGCTTGATCTCGCCGGTGGGCCCGTTGCGGTGCTTGGCGAGCTTGAGGTTGACCACCTCGCCGTCGTGGTCGGTGTCGTCCGCGCCGCGCTCCTTCTCCCGCCAGAGGAAGAGGACGAGGTCGGAGTCCTGCTCCAGCGAGCCCGACTCGCGCAGGTCGGAGAGACGCGGCTCCTTCGACTCGCGGATCTCCGGCTGGCGCGAGAGCTGCGAGAGGGCGACGACCGGGATGTCCAGCTCCCGGGCGAGCGCCTTAAGGCCGCGGCTGATCTCGCTCACCTCCTGGACCCGGTTCGCATCCCGTGAGAGCGAGCTCGCCTGCATCAGCTGCAGGTAGTCGACGATGAGCAGGTCGAGCCCCGCCTCGGCCTGCAGGCGGCGCGCCTTCGTGCGCAGCTGCATCGTGCTGATGTTGGGCGTGTCGTCGATGTAGACGGGCGCCTCGGAGAGCGCGTTCATGGCCGGGGCGATCCGCGCGAAGTCCATCTCCTCGAGGAAGCCGGTGCGCAGCTTCTGCCCGTCGATGTTGGCGACCGAGGAGAGGAGACGCAGCACGAGCTGCTCCTTCGACATCTCGAGGCTGAAGACGGCCACGGTCCGCCCGTCGCGCACCGCGGCGTGCTCGGCGACGTTGAGGGCGAGGCTCGTCTTGCCGATCGAGGGACGGGCGGCGATGAGGATCAGGTCGCTCTTCTGGAAACCGGTGGTGAGGGCGTCGAGGTCGGCGTAGCCCGAGGAGATGCCGCTGATCTCGCCCTTGTGCTCGTGCAGGTAGTCGAGCCGGTCGTAGGCCTCGTGCAGCAGGTCGCGCAGCCGGCTGAAGCCCGCCTCGACACGCTTCTGGCTGACCGCGAACAGCTCGGCCTCGGCGCGGTCGATCGACTCCTGGACGTCGGCGCCCTCGTCGTAGCCGATGGCGGCGATCCGGCCAGCCGCCCCGATCAGGTTGCGCAGCAGCGCCTTGCGCTCGACGATGCGGGCGTAGTGGGCGGCGTTGACGGCGGTCGGCGTCAGGTTCATCAGGCTCGCCAGGTAGGACGAGCCGCCGGCCGCCTCGAGCTCGCTCTCGCGCTCGAGCACCTCGGCCACGGTCACGATATCGACGGGTTCGCGTCGCTCGTAGAGCTCGAGGACCGCCCGGTAGATGGTGCCGTGGTGGCCGCGGTAGAAGTCCGCCGGCTGGAGGATGTCGGCGACCTCGATCACCGCGTCCTTGTCGATCAGCAGCGCGCCGAGCACCGACTGCTCGGCCTCGATGCTCTGCGGCGGCAGGCGATCGATGGACACGGTGGACTCACCTCCCCTGGGTCACGGCGGGATGCTGACGACGAATCGTGGCGGCTCGACGCACCGGCTGACCAGTGGCTTATCCACGAGTCTCGTCCACGAACCCGCAGTCGCCGCCGGGAGGATGTGGAGAACGGCGTGCCCGGAGGTGGACGATCAGTCGAGCCGGCGGATCAGGCCGATCACCTTGCCCTGGATGCGCACGTCCCGCTCGCGGATCACCGGGACCTGGTCGTTGGCCGGCTGCAGCCGGATCGCGTCGGCCTCCTTGAAGAAGCGCTTGAGGGTGGCGCTGCTGTCCTCCCGGATGGCGACGACGATGTCGCCGTTGCGGGCCGTCTGCTGCGGTCGCACGATGACGAAGTCGCCGTCGCGGATGTGGTCGCCGATCATCGAGTCCCCCCGGACGCGGAGGACGTAGGCGTCGCCGGCCGGGGCCAGGAGCTCCGGGATGGCCATCGTCTCTGAGGCGTCCTGGTACGGCTCGATGCCGGCGCCGGCGGCGATCTCGCCCATGATCACCAGGCGACGGCTCTCCTCGACCTGCGCCTGGGGGAGGAGCTCCCCGGATAGGCCGGTGCGCAGGGCGGCCGTGGGCGTCAGGCGCATCGCCCGCGACTGGGTGGCCCCGCGCTCGAGGTAACCCTCGCGTTCGAGGATGGAGAGGTGGTGGTGGACGGCCGAGGTCGAGGCGAGGCCCACCGCGCGGGCGATCTCCCGCACGGACGGCGGGTAGCCCCGCGTCCGCAGCGTGGCCGCGATGTAGTCGAGGATGCGCTGCTTGCGGTTGGCGTCGTGCCTGGTCAAGGGCGGCGCCTCCTTTCGCACGCACCATAACAGAACAGGCGTTCGAATGTCAAGCGCGCCTGGCACCACCGGCGCGCGTGGGCGCGCGGTTCCCCGTACCATTCGCAGCTCGCGGGCGTTCGCCTCGGAGCGGTGACACGGAAGGAGACGGATGGCACGACACAGGCGGCGCGGGCGAGGTAGGGTCGGACGGGCGTTGAGCCTGCTCGCTTTCGTGCCCCTGGCCAGCCGCGCTCCCGACTACGCGCGCCTCCTCTGGGCGCTGGCCCGCGACGAGCGGGTGCCGGCCGCCAGCAAGGGGCTCCTCGTGGGTGCCGGCGTCTACACCGCCCTGCCGATCGACATCGTGCCGGACCGGGTGCCCCTCATCGGGCGGATCGACGACGTGGCGATCGTCGTCCTCGCCGTGGATCTCTTCCTGGAGAGCGTCCCCGAGGCGCTCCTCCACGAGAAGCTCGAGGAGCTGGGCCTCGACCGGGCGAACTTCGACCGCGACCTGGCCCAGATGCGCCGGGTCGTCCCGCGCCCGGTCCGTCGACTCGTTCACCGGCTGCCGCAGGCGGCCGAGGTCGCCGCGGGGCTGATCCGGCGCAGCGGCGTCGTGCCGGCGGCGCGCCGCTGGCTTACCAGGGAGGAACCGAGCTCGTGAGAGTCATCCTTACGGCCGAGGTCGACAAGCTCGGCAAGAGCGGCGAGCTCAAGGAGGTCGCCGACGGGTACGCCCGCAACTACCTGATCCCGCGCAAGCTGGCGGTGCCCGCCTCGGGCGGTGCCTACCGCGCCTGGCAGCACGACATCGCCAACCGCGAGGAGAAGCGCCGGCGCGAGCGCGACGAGGCCGACGCGCTGTCGCTCCGCATCACCAGTACGACCCTGACCATGGGCGTCAAGGTCGGCGAGGGCGGCCGTCTCTACGGCTCGATCACCAGCAAGGACATCGCCGATGCGCTCGGCCGCCGCGGCATCGCGGTCGACCGCCACCGGATCGACCTCGATGAGCCGCTCAAGATGCTCGGCACCTACAAGGTGGCGATCCGCGTCCATCCCGGCATGCCCACCGTCGAGGTGACGGTCGTGGTGGAGCCGAAGGGGTAGCGCGCTTCGGACCGTCGCCTGCGGCGGCCGGCCATCGCTCAGTCGCGCAGCCGCCAGATCCGCTGGTTCCCGTCGGCGTAGACGGCCTCGAAGGCGGCGCCGGCGTCGAAGTCGGTCGGGGGCGCGCCATCGCAGTCGGGCTGCCCGTTCTCGAAGACGTAGGTCGCGCCGTACCGCCGCATCAGCTCGGCCGCCGTCGCGGGCCCTTCGCAGCGGATCCGCCGGACGTCGTCGCTGCGCGGCCCCGGGTCGTAGCCGAGGTTGGCGACGTAGGGCCCGAAGGTCGTGAGTCGCAGGCGCCCGGCCAGGTCGACCGGCGAGTTGATCGACGGCTCGGTCACGAAGACTGCCCGCTCGGGCGTGTGCTCGCGGATCCACCCCGCAGCCCGCTCGTCAGGGACCGACAGGACGACCCAGCTCGAGCCGACGAACCAGAGGCTGACGAGGACCGGGGCGAGGACGGTAGGGACGGCGAGCGCGGCGAGGGCGCGGCGTGACCGGTCGCGCACGAGCCAGGCGGCCATCAGAGCCACGGCGATCCACATGACCTGGAAGTACTTGTTCATGTCGAAGACGACCGCGGTGAAGACGAAGAGGTTGGGGATGGCGAAGAGGGCCGCCGCCCAGGCGACCAGGAAGGCGCGATGCGGGAGTCGCGGCGCGAAGGCGGCGGCGATCGCCAGCAGGAACGGCACGCCCAGGTTGGTGACGTAGAAGAAGCCGACCGCCCAGAAGCCGTCGCGGATCGGCGCCTCCTCCCAGCCGATGGCGACGCGCAGCCGCTCCGCTTCGCTCACCTGGGCGAAGGCGGGGAGGACGAAGGGGATCGCCAGCACCGCCGGGGCGAGGAAGCGCACCGCGTCGAGCGCCCGGCCCGGCGTCCGCCAGGCGCGCACGGCGACGACCTGCAGCAGGACGATCAGGTAGACGGCCGGGAAGGCGAAGAAGTGGAACGGCGCCAGCAGCGCGGCGAGGAGACCGGCGAGCCAGACCCCGCCCGGACGACGGCCCAGGGAGACGGCGACGAGCAGGACGACGGCGACCAGGCCGGGGAGGCCGAGCGCCGTGGCGCGGTGGGTGAGGAGCCCGGTGCCCATGACCGAGGCGATCTTGAAGAAGGGCCACCCGGTCAGCCAGATGTTGTCATAGGAGTGCGCGGAGATCAGCCCGAGGAGGTCGGGCTCACCGCCGAGGAGGTGGGACGGGAGGGCGGCCAGGCTGGCCGGCAGGTCGCAGTCGGCGCCCTGGGCGACGCCCGCCAGGTCGCAGGGGAGGCGCAGGTAACCCATCCCGCCGCCGAAGACGGCGATGACGGTGGCGATCAGGGCGGCCCGCCGGTCGCCGAGCAGCCGCCAGGCGAGCTCCCAGACGAGGAGCGCCAGGGCGCCCGCCATCAGGGCGGCGGTGAACGCCATCACCGGGATCGTGCCGGTGCCGGCGAGGATCGCGGCCAGGGCGGCGTGGAAGTCGGCGAACCAGTGATAGGTGAGCGGCACGCCGGCGAAGTACGGGACCTGGGGCGGGAAGTTCCCGGCGTTCAGGCTCTCGGCGATGGAGACGTGGACGAGGAGGTCGCTCCAGTTCCAGCCGCCGCTCACCCAGCCGGACGGCGTGAGGTGCCAGATCGACAGGCCGAGCACGAGGCCGACCCAGGCGGTCGCCAGCCCCGCGACGATGAAGGCGCCTCGCGGCGTCTCGGGCAGACGGGCCGGCTCGAGCCGATCGTCGTAGGGGACGCGCCACCAGCGCCAGGCCGCGGCGGCGCTCCCCGCCACGAGCAGCGCCAGCGCCCCCAGCGCGATCGTCCGATCGTACGTCCCGGCGAGGCGTGCCAGCGCGTTGGTGACGTGCGCCGAGAGGTAGACGCTCGTCACCACGGAGACGCCGAGCCGCCCGGCGAGCGTCAGGTCCGGGACGAAACGTCCGACCAGGATCCAGCCGGGAACGGCGAAGAGGAGCGGCCACGCGAGCAGGACGGCTAGGCCGGGCGCCACCGCGACCACAGCGACGAGGAGGCCGCCGGCCACGGCGAGGCTCGCCGGCCGGTCGAGGGCCGCCG
>MGMJ01000004.1:0-7141 GCA_001794945.1 Chloroflexi bacterium GWC2_73_18 | reverse complement strand
CGGGGAGGACGGCGAGGGGAGCGACGACGGTGGCTGCTCCGGGGGGCGGCTCGCCGGCGGTTCCACGGGCTGCAGGATAGCCGCTACCCTGCGGGGCGATGAGCCTCGGCACCGCGCTCCTCGACCGGGCCCTGGGCGCCGCCCGCCACCCCGAGCTGAGCGACGTGGTCGTGCCGACGCTGCTGATCCGCCTGGCGCTGATGGTCTACGCGCCGCTCGCCGTCCTCTTCATGCACGTCAACCCGCCGCCCGAGGGCTGGCTCCATATCTGGAACCGCTGGGACGGCCCGCACTATCTGGAGATCGCGGCGCGCGGCTACGACCCGAACGGCGACACGGCGCTCGTCGCCTTCTTTCCCCTCTACCCGGGCCTGATCCGGATCGCCTCGAACGTCCTGCCGCCCCTCCAGGCGGCCATGGTCATCTCGCTCGTCGCCACGCTGCTGGCGGGGATCGGCCTCTATCGGCTCGTGCTGCCTGACGCCGGGCGCGACGCCGCCCGTCGCGCCGTCCTCCTCCTGAACATCTTCCCAACCGCCTTCGCCCTCGTGGCGCCGTACTCCGAACCGGTCTTCCTGGCGTTCACCATCTGGTCGTTCCTCCTGGCCCGCCGCGACGACTGGGTCGGAGCGAGCGTCATGGGGATGCTTGCCGCGATCGCCCGGATCCAGGGCGCGCTCCTCCTCCCGGTCCTGGCCGTGGAGTACCTGCTGACACGGCGCCGCCTCGGCCGCGACCTGCTCTGGGTCGCCCTCGTGCCGGTCGGCTCTCTCGTCTACCTGGCGGTCAACCTGGTCGCCTACGGCGACCCGTTCTTCTTCCTGGGAGTCCAGCGCGAGCATTTCTACCATCACCTCGAGCTCCCCTGGGTGGTGATCGGCGACCTGGTCCGCGACGTGGCCACCCACGGGCCCGACGAGGGCTGGGCGACCGTCTACGTGGCCCCGCTGGTGGCGCTCGCCTTCCTCGCGCTGGTCGCCGGCTGGTCGGCGTTGGCGGTCCTGGCCCGGCGTCTGCGCGCCTCGTACGCGGCCTACGCCATCGTCTCCTGGGGGCTGCTCGCCAGCATGACCTGGCCGATCAGCGCGCCGCGCTACACGCTCGCCGTCTTCCCCGTCTTCATCGTCCTCGCGACCCTGACGGAGAACCGGATCGTCCGCTTCGTGACGGTCGCGGTCTCCCTCTTCCTCCTGCTGGTCTTCACCGCCGTCTTCGCCCGCGGCGGGTGGGCTTTCTGAGGACTGGAGCGTGCCGTCCCGCGATCGCCCGACGATCCTGCACGTCGATCTCGATGCCTTCTTCGCCGCGGTCGAGCAGCGCGACCGACCGGAGCTGCGCGGGCGGCCGGTCATCGTCGGCGGCGGCGGGCCGGGCGACCGGGGCGTGGTGAGCGCGGCGTCGTACGAGGCGCGCGCCTTCGGCGTCCGCTCGGCGATGCCGCTGCGGACCGCGGGGGCCCTCTGTCCGCAGGGGGTCTTCCTGCCGGTCGACGGGAAGAAGTACGCCCGCGTCAGCCGCGAGGTGATGGCCATCCTGCGTCGCTTCACGCCGCTCGTCGAACAGATCTCCATCGACGAGGCGTTCCTCGACGTCGCCGGCAGCGAGGCGCTCTTCGGCGACGCGGTCGAGATCGCGCGGCGGATCAAGGCGGCCATCACCGCCGAGACCGGACTGACCGCCTCGGTGGGGGTCTCGACGACCCGCCTGGTGGCCAAGATCGCCTCGGACCTGCGCAAGCCCGACGGGCTGGTCGTCGTGCCGGCCGGCGAGGAGGCGGCGTTCCTGGCGCCGCTGCCGATCTGGCGGCTGTGGGGCGTCGGCGAGAAGACGCGCCGCGCCCTCGCCGACTACCGGGTGACGACGATCGGCGACCTGGCGGCGCTGCCGGAGGACGTGCTGGCGCGGCGCTTCGGGAAGATGGGCCCGCTGCTGCGCGAGCGGGCGCGCGGGATCGACCCGACCCCGGTGGGGATCGAGGCGGGGGCGAAGTCGATCAGCCACGAGCACACCTTCGACATCGATACGGCCGATCGCGAGACGATCGAGAAGACGCTCCTCTCGCTGGCCGACGGGGTCGCTTCGCGCCTCCGCGCGAGCGGCGTCAAGGCGGGCGGGGTCGCCGTCAAGATCCGTGACAGCGAGTTCGTCACGATCACCCGCCAGCGCGTGCTCCCCGATCCGACCGACCTGACCGAGGAGATCTGGCGGGTCGCCCTCGATCTGGCGCGGCCGGAGGTGCGCGGGATGCGGGTGCGGCTGCTGGGCGTCGCCGCGATCCACCTGGGGGCGACCGAGCAGATCGGCCTCTTCGAGGAGGGCCGGGTGCGGCGGCACCGGGCGGCCGAGGCGGTCGACCAGGTGCGCCGGCGCTTCGGGCGTCACGCCATCGAGCGGGCCCGTCTCCTGCGCGGCGAGATCCCCGACCCGTTCGAGCGCGACCCCCTCAGCCCGCCCGACGCGCGGCGAGCGGGGCGGGCGCGCCCCACGGAGGGCGGAGAGGACGGCGAGGAGGGGTAGAGACGAGGGCCGGCGCGACGTGCGTGGGCCGCTCTGGGAGCCGGGTCACCCGAGGGTCTTGGGCAAGCCCAGGTACGCCCGCTGCAGCGCACGGCTCAGGACGCGGCGCCGCGGACACGGTCGCTGGCGTGGGGAGTGCCCCCGGGAGGTTCGACCGGGCACCGCCTCGCCGTGGTGGAGGGCCGGCCCTCTCGCATCGCAGCGACAGCCGCGGGTGTCCGGGGCGGCCCGGAGATGGCCGCTCGGCCCGGCGCGGCCCGGCGCGCGGCCCCGTCCCGCGGCCTGATGCCGTGGTGCATCGATCCGCGCATGAACACGCTCGGCCCCCTGTCCTGTCGGAACAGGCCGGATCCGGCATGGGGCCACGCTCCTTCGTCTCCCCGGTGATGCACCAGCTGCATCACCCCTGGCGAGGATCGCTCCACGTGCGACCCGAGCCCCCCGCGCGCCCTCGGCGCGCCCCGGCGCGCCACCCCGTTCCGGGACCTGATGCCGTGGTGCATCAATCCGCGCATGAACACGCTCGGCCCCCTGTCGGAACAGGCCGGATCCGGCATGGGGCCGCGCTTGTTCATCTCCCCGGTGATGCACAGCTGCATCACGCCCCCCGGGGCAAGGCTGGCACCGCGGGAAAGCACGGAACGGGCTGAGTAGCTCCAGTACGGCCGAATGGCCCGCCCGCCAGGCTATCCTGCCCGGCCCCGGGGTGTAGCTGTAACGGGCGTGCCGGGCCCGCTCAGGGTCTTGACTTCGAACATCCGTACGATATAGACTGGGGCGCATAATCGAACAGACGTTCTGACCCGCGTGCCCCGGGTGAGCGGAACGACGCAAGAACGCCCCCGGAAAGGAGCCCTGCCAGGCATGGCGATGGTGCGAGTCAGCCCGCTTCCCGTCCAGGTCCGCTGCGACTGGTTCGACGGCCGGCCCCGGGCCGTGACACTCGCCGATGCGACGATGCCGGTCGTGTCGGTCGCGAAGGTGCGACGCGAGACGGCCGCCTATCCGCGCGCGACCGGGCCGCGCACGATCGTCGAGGTGGTGACGCCGACCGCCCGCCTCGCCCTCTCGTTCCGGCATCGCGAGCGGCGGTGGGTGATCGAAGGGATCGATCCGGACGCTGGCGGTCCGGATGGCCGGCTCAGGTGGGGCGCCTGACCTGACGCCCGCCCGGCGGGCCCGAACGGCCCGTACGGCGCGGTGACGCTTGCGCCTAGAATGCGGGCCGTGACCGCGGCCTCGAACGACGGTTCGCCGCACTTCCGTGACCAGACGCTGGCCGCCTTCGTCGACGCGCTCGCCTCGGCCGCTCCCGTGCCGGGGGGTGGTGCCGCCGCGGCGGTCGCGGCCTCGTTCGCCGCGGGGCTGGTGCGCATGGTCGCGGCGCTCTCCCTCGGCCGCCCGAGGTACGGACCCTACGAGGAGACGCTCCGACGCGCCGACGAGGCTGCCCGGGCGGTCGACTTCCTGGCGCTCGCCGATGCCGACGCGGCCGCCTATGGCGCCTTCGTCGCCGCGCTCAAGCTGCCGCGGGAAACGGCGGGCGAGCAGGCGACCCGGGGTGAGGCGGCTCGCGCCGCCGCCCGGGAGGCCGCCCTCGTGCCGCTGCGGGTCGTGCGGGCCTGCCGCGACCTGCTCGTCGCGGTCGAGTCGATCGCGGGGCGGAGCAACCTCAGCGCCCGCAGCGACGTGGCCACCGCCGCCACGCTCGCCGAGGCGGCCGCCCAGGGTGCCGGCGCCAACGTGACGATCAACCTGCCGGCCGCCGGGGACGAGGCGTTCGCGGGCGAGGCGACGGCCGAGCTGGTCGGCCTCCTCAACGAGATCGAAGACCTCGGCAGCCGCGCTCGCGCCAGGGCGCTCGGGGGCGGGCTCCGCGACCCGGAGGATGGGTGAAGGAGGCGCGCCCGTGACGGCCCGCGGGGCGCGACTTCTGACCGGGGCGCCGATCGCCGCCGAGTTGCGCACCGGCGTCAAGGCGGAGGTCGAGACCTTCCGCCGTCGCCACGGCTACCGGCCGACGCTGGCCGTCATCTTCGTCGGGCGCGACGCGCCATCAGCCGTCTACCTGCAGCAGATCCTGCGCAGCTGCCGCAACGTGGGGGTCCACGGACGCCTCGTGGAGATACCCGGTCGCGTCACCGCGGCTCGCCTGCGCAACCAGATCGCCGGGCTGAACGCCGACCCGCTCGTCGCTGGCATCGTCGTCCAGATGCCGCTGCCGAAGTCGATCCCGCTGCGCGCCGTCACCGACACGATCGATCCGGCCAAGGACATCGACGGGATCCACCCGCTGAACGCGGGGCTCCTGGCGCTCGGCTACGAGGGCTTCGTGCCGGCCACGGCGCGCGCCGTCGTCGAGCTGCTCAAGCGCTCGGAGATCGCGCTCGAGGGGACGCGGGCGGTCGTCGTCGGACGCTCGAACGTCGTCGGCAGACCGGTCGCCGCGCTCCTCCTGCGCGAGCACGCCACGGTCACGATCGCGCACTCGCGGACGCGTGACCTGGGGCGGCTGACCCGGACCGCCGACCTGCTCGTCGTGGCGGCCGGTGTGCCGGGGCTGGTCACGCGCTCGATGGTGCGGCGTGGGGCGACCGTCGTGGACATCGGGATCCACGTCGCCGGCGACACGCTCGTCGGCGACGTCGACTTCGCCGGCGTCCGCTCGGTCGCCGGGGCCATCACGCCGGTGCCCGGCGGCATCGGCCCGGTCACCAACGCCATCCTCCTGCAACAGCTGATGCAGGCGGCCCGTGCCCAGGCGTCCCGGGAGACCGGCAAGGCGCTGCGCAGGACGGCCGGCCACTAGCGGACCCGGATCGAGGTCGACGATCGTGACAGCCAACCTGGAGGCCGCCCGGGCGGTCAGGCCGCGGCCGATCGCGGAGATCGCCGAGCGGATCGGGCTGCTCCCGTCCGAGGTCGAGCCCTACGGCCCCTACAAGGCGAAGGTGCGACTCGAGGCGCTCGAGCGGCTCGCGGACCGGCCGGACGCCCCCGAGGTGCTCGTGACCGCGATCACCCCGACCCCCCTCGGCGAGGGCAAGACGACGACCGTCATCGGGCTCGTCCAGGGGCTTCGCCGGATCGGCCATCGCGCGGCGGTCACGATCCGCCAGCCCTCGCTCGGGCCGGTCTTCGGGATCAAGGGCGGCGGTGCCGGGGGCGGCCGCTCGCAGATCGTTCCGATGGAGGAGCTCAATCTTCACCTGACCGGTGACATCCACGCCATCGGTGCCGCCCACAACCTGGCGGCCGCCTTCCTCGACAACCACCTCCACCACGGCAACGAGCTGGGGATCGACCTCGACTCGGTCAGTTGGCCAAGGGTGGTGGACATCAGCGACCGGGCGCTGCGCCACGTGCAGATCGGCCTCGGCGGCCCCGATGACGGCGTGCCGCGGATGACCGAGTTCGTGATCACGGTCGCCTCGGAGGTGATGGCGATCCTGGCGCTGGCGACCTCGCTCACGGACCTGCGCGAGCGGCTCGGCCGGATCGTCCTCGCGCTCCGCCGCGACGGGAGCGCCGTCACCACCGAGCATCTCGGGGTCGCCGGCGCCATGGCGGTGCTGCTGCGCGACGCGATCAAGCCGAACCTGATGCAGACGATCGAGGGCGACCCGGCCTGGATCCACGCCGGGCCGTTCGCCAACATCGCGCACGGGAACAGCTCGGTGTTGGCCGACCGGATCGCCCGCAAGACGAGCGAGATCGTGTGCACCGAGGCGGGCTTCGGCGCCGACATGGGTGCCGAGAAGTTCTTCGACATCAAGTGCCGGCTGGGCGGCATCCGCCCCGCCGCGGCGGTCATCGTCGCCACCGTGCGCGCGCTCAAGATGCACGGCGGGCTCGGCAGGATCGTGGCCGGCAGGCCGCTCGACCCGGTGCTGCTGGCGCCGAACCCCGCGGCCGTGGCGGCCGGCTGCGCCAACCTGGCGAAGCAGATCGAGAACGTACGCCTCTTCGGCGTCCCGGTCGTCGTCGCCGTCAATGGCTTCCCCACCGACGCGCCCGAGGAGATCGCCGTCGTCCGGGAGCAGGCGATCGCGGGCGGGGCGCGCGACGCGATCGTGACGCGTCACTTCGTCGAGGGCGGCGCCGGCGCCGAGGAGCTCGCGCGGGCCGTCTGGGACGCCGCGCAGGAGGGCGCGCCCGATTTCCGCTTCCTCTACCCCGACGGGGCGCCGCTGGTTGAGAAGATGGAGACGATCGCCACCCGCATCTACGGCGCCGACGGGGTCGAGATCGTGCCTGCCGCGCACGAGCAGCTGGCCAGGATCACCGAGCTGGGGTACGGCCGCCTGCCGGTCTGCATGGCCAAGACGCACCTTTCGCTCAGCCACGACCCGGCGCTCAAGGGGCGCCCGACCGGCTTCCGCGTCCCGGTCCGCGAGGTCTACCTCTCGGCCGGCGCCGGCTTCGTCGTGGCCCTGTGCGGCGAGATGCGCCGGATGCCGGGCCTGCCGTCGCGGCCCGCCGGTGAGGCGATCGACCTCGACGCCGACGGCAACGTCGTCGGGCTCTTCTAGCCCGAAGTTCCAGCCGGCCGGCGAGTTCAGCTGAGCACGGCCGGAGGGGTCGGGTTCTGCCTACACGCTGACGGGCGTGAGGTCCAGCAGCG
>MGMJ01000003.1 GCA_001794945.1 Chloroflexi bacterium GWC2_73_18 | reverse complement strand
GGGGTCCTCGAGTCGCTGGGGGTCAACCTCGACAAGGTGCGCCACGAGGTGATCCGCGTCCTTTCCCAGTCGAGTTCCGTCGGGCCGGCGACCGAGACGAAGCGTTCGAGCAAGACGCCCACCGTCGACGCCCTGGGCATCAACCTGACCGATGCCGCGCGTGCCGGCAAGCTCGATCCGGTGATCGGTCGGGAGAAGGAGATCGAGCGGGTCATCCAGATCCTCAGCCGGCGGACGAAGAACAACCCCGCCCTGATCGGCGAGCCCGGCGTCGGCAAGACCGCCATCGCCGAGGGGCTCGCCCATCGGATCGTCGCCGGGGACGTGCCTGAGACGCTCCTCAACAAGCGCGTCTTGACGCTCGACATCGGCTCGCTCGTGGCCGGGACGAAGTACCGCGGTGAGTTCGAGGAGCGGCTCAAGAAGATCATCGAGGAACTGCGCAACGCCAACGACGCGGTCCTCTTCATCGACGAACTGCACACGCTTGTCGGTGCCGGTGCGGCGGAGGGCGCCATCGACGCCGCCAACATCCTGAAACCGCCGCTCGCGCGCGGCGAGCTGCAGTGCATCGGCGCCACCACTCTCGACGACTTCCGCAAGTACATCGAGCGCGACGCCGCCCTCGAGCGGCGCTTCCAGCCGGTCATGGTCGAGGAGCCGACGCTGGAGCAGACGATCGAGATCCTCCTCGGCATCCGCGAGCGCTACGAGCAGCACCACAACGTCACCATCAGCGACGAGGCGGTGCGGGCCGCGGCCGACCTGTCGATCCGCTACATCACCGATCGCCACCTGCCCGACAAGGCGATCGACCTGATCGACGAGGCGGCGAGCCGCGTCCGCCTGCGCTCTTCCTCGGCCCCGCCGGAGGTCCGGACGGCCCAGAAGGAGCTGGAACGGATCACCAAGGAGAAGGACGCGGCGATCAACGACCAGGACTACGAGCGCGCCACGACACTGCGTCAGGCGGAGTCGGACGGCAAGGAGCGGCTCGACCAGGCGCGCGCCGAATGGCAGCAGCGCGTCGCCGCCGATGTCCCGGTCGTCACCGATGAGGAGATCGCCCAGGTCGTGGCGATGTGGACCGGCATCCCGGTGACGCGGATCGCGCAGGAGGAGTCGGAGCGGCTTCTCCACATGGAGGACGCGCTCCACCGGCGGGTCGTCGGCCAGCAGGAAGCGATCGGGACGATCAGCCGCGCTGTGCGTCGGGCGCGCGCCGGCCTCAAGGATCCCAAGCGCCCGATCGGCTCGTTCATCTTCCTCGGCCCGACGGGCGTCGGCAAGACCGAGCTGGCCAAGGCGCTCGCCGAGTTCCTCTTCGGCTCGGAGGACGCGCTCATCAAGATCGACATGAGCGAGTTCATGGAGCGCCACAACGTGAGCCGCCTGGTCGGCGCACCGCCCGGCTATGTCGGCTTCGAGGAGGGCGGGCAGCTGACCGAGGTGGTCCGTCGGCGGAGCTATTCGGTCGTGCTCCTCGACGAGATCGAGAAGGCGCACCCCGAGGTCTTCAACATCCTGCTGCAGATCCTCGAGGACGGCCACCTCTCCGACGCCAAGGGCCGGCGGGTCGACTTCCGCAACACGGTCATCATCATGACCAGCAACGTCGGCGCCAGGAGTCTCCAGAAGGACTCGACGCTCGGCTTCCGGCCGGTCGGAGGCACGGAGGCGCTCCGCTCCGAGCAGCAGTACGACCTGATGAAGGAGAAGGTGCTCGGCGAGCTGAAGACCACCTTCCGGCCCGAGTTCCTCAACCGGATCGATGCGGTCGTCGTCTTCCGCAGCCTGACCCAGGACGAGATCCGCGACATCGTCGACCTGATGCTCGCGCGCGTGCGTGCGCAGCTCCGATCGCAGGGAATCGGGTTCGAGGTGACCCAGGCGGCCAAGGACCACCTGATCAAGTTCGGCTACGACCCGAGCTACGGGGCGCGCCCGCTGCGGCGGGTGATCCAGAACATGATCGAGGACCCGCTTTCCGAGCAGCTCCTCACGGGCCACTTCAGCTCCGGTGACGCGATCCTCGTCGACCGCCCCGACGATTCGGGGCTGACCATCTCCCTCGCTCCCGAGAAGACGCCCGTCGAGGCGCGCTAGCCGTGGCGCGGCCGCGGAGCCGCTACACCTGCCAGGCCTGCGGTTGGTCGGCCCCGCGCTGGGAGGGACAGTGCCGTGACTGCGGCGCCTGGAACACGCTGGTGGAGACGCCGATCCGCGCCCTCGGCGTCCCGCGGCGGATCCCACGACCGGCACCCGGCAGCGACGCGCCGGTGCCGGTGCCCCTGGCCGACCTCGCCGTCCAGGCGACGACGCGGTTCGGCACCGGTCTTGACGAGCTCGATCGGGTGCTCGGTGGAGGAGCGGTCGTCGGATCCGTCATGCTCCTCGCCGGCGAGCCCGGCGTCGGCAAGTCGACGCTGGTGCTCGCGGCGGCGGCCGGCGCGGCGGCCGTCACGCAGGCCCCGGTGCTCTACGCGTCGGGGGAGGAATCGGCGGCGCAGCTTCATCTGCGGGCGAGCCGCCTCGGTCTCGCCGACGGGCCTTCCGGAGCGGCCATCCGCGTCCTTGCCACCACCGAGACCTCGGCCGTGGTGGAGGCGGCGCGGCGGCTGCAGCCGGCGCTGATCGTGGTCGACTCGATCCAGACGATGACGTGCGAGGAGCTCGAGGGGGGCGCCGGCAGTATCGGCCAGGTGCGCGAGTCGGCACTCCGGCTGGCCGAGCTGGCCAAGACGGAAGGCATGGCGATCGTGCTGGTCGGACACGTCACCAAGGACGGCACGGTCGCCGGCCCGAAGACACTCGAGCACCTCGTGGACGTCGTCCTCGCCCTCGAGGGAGAGCGCGCAGCGCCCGTACGCCTGCTCCGCGCGACCAAGAACCGTTTCGGGTCCACCGAGGAGGTCGGTGTCTTCGAGATGGGCGCGGAAGGCCTGCGCCCGCTCGCCGACCCATCCCGCGCCTTTCTGTCCGCGGCCCCCGACGGCGCCCCGGGCAGCGTCGTGGCGATGATCCTGGAGGGAAGCCGGCCGATGCTCGTCGAGGTGCAGGCGCTCGTCGGGCAGGGCAGCTACGGCGCGCCGCGCCGAGCGGCGGCCGGGCTCGACCTGGATAGGCTCGTCCTGGTGATCGCCGTTCTCGGACGGCGGGCCGGGGTCGGGGTCGGCAGCCATGACGTCTACGTCAACCTGGCCGGCGGCCTCCGTTCGAGCGAGCCGGCCCTGGACCTGCCGCTCGCTGTCGCCCTCGCCTCGTCGCTGCGCGACCGGTCGGTCAGCCCGGGGACGGTCGTGACCGGCGAGGTCGGCCTTCTCGGCGAGTTGCGCCCCATCGCCGGCCTGGAACGGCGCCTCCGCGAAGCCGCCCGTCTCGGCTACCGCCGCGCGATCGTGCCGGCCGGTGGTCGCGCGGCGGCCGAGGGGCTGGAGGTCGCTCCCGTGCGCACGCTGCGGGAGGCGCTCGACGTAGCGCTCGAACCGGCCCCTGGCGGCCATGGAGCGGCGCCGCCGGAGGTCGGGCCTCCCGCGCGCGGCCGGTCGTAGCGGTGTGCTACGCTCGGCGACCCGCGGCAGGTCCCGCTGCCGACGATCCCTGGACTGAGGAAGCGTGGCTCTATCCGTCGGCATCCGCGTCTTCGGGGCGATCCTCGGCACCTTCCTGGCGCTCCAGCTGGCGTCCCAGATCGGGAGCTTCCGTGAGCTGCCCTACGAGGGGTTCTTCCTGGCTCTCTGGGTCATCGCCTGGGCTGTGCTGGGATTCGCCATCCTGCCGTACGTGACGGTCGAGCCGGCGGGCGGGCTGATCCGGGGCGTCCAGGCACTCTCGACCGGCGAGTTCGTGACGGCGGTCGCCGGCCTGCTCGTCGGGTTGCTCATGGGGCTGCTCCTGGGCCTTCCACTCTCCAGCCTGCAGGAGCCGTACGGTCGATGGCTCCCCATCGGGGTCTCGGCCGTGCTGGGGTTGGGCATGCTGGGGATGACCGTGGCCAAGCGTCACGACCTGATGGCCGCGGCCGAGGCGATCGGCCTCTTCCCGGCCGCGCGCAACGTGGAGGAGACGACGGTGCGCGGCGGCCCATACGTCTTCGTCGACACGAGCGCGATCATCGACGGACGGATCGCCGACATCGCGGCCGCCGGTTTCCTCTTCGGAACGCTCGTGGTGCCGCGTTTCGTGCTTGACGAGCTCCAGCGGATCGCCGACTCTGCCGATACGCTGCGCCGCAACCGCGGCCGGCGCGGCCTCGAGATCCTCGCCACCTTGCAGAAGGGCCCGATCCCGGTCGAGGTGACCGACGTGGACGCCCCCGAGATCGCCGAGGTGGACGGCAAGCTGGTGGCGCTGGCGCGCCAGCGCGGCGGCGCGATCCTGACGACCGACTTCAACCTCAACCGTGTCGCCGACCTGCAGGGCGTGCGGGTCCTCAACGTCAACTCGCTCGCCAACGCGATCAAGCCCGCCTTCCTGCCGGGCGATGAGCTCCACGTGAAGGTGATCCAGGAAGGCAAGGAGCCCGGCCAGGGAGTCGCCTTCCTCGACGACGGGACGATGATCGTGATCGAGGGCGGGAGCCGCTTCCTCAACCGCGAGATCGACGTGACCGTGACGCGAGTGCTGCAGACGGTGGCGGGACGGATGGTCTTCGCCCATCCGCGGCTCGACTGAGAGCCGCGCCGTGTCCGCGATCGATGCGGTCGTCGTGGCGGCGGGACGGAGCAGCCGGATGGGCGGCGGTGACAAGCTGACCGCCCCGTTGCTCGGGCGGCCGCTCCTGGCCTGGTCGTTGGCAGGGATCGCCGACGCCGGCGTCGTCGAGCGGATCGTGCTCGTCGCCCCCGCCCGCCGCGCCCGGGCGCTGGCCGCGGAGGACGAGCTGCCGGAGCAGGTCCTGGTCGTCGAGGGCGGCGAGCGCCGCCAGGAGTCGGTCGCGGCCGGGGTGCGCGCCACGGCTGCGCCCCTCGTGCTGATCCACGACGGAGCCCGGCCGCTCGTCTCGTCCGCCCTGGTGAGGCGCGTCGCCGAGGCGGCCCGCCGCCACGGCGCGGCGATCCCGGTGACGCCCGTGGGGGAGACGGTCAAGCGCGTCGCGAACGGGGCGGTCGTCATGACGGTCGAGCGCGGGGACCTCGCCCTGGCCCAGACGCCGCAGGGGTTCCGGCGCGACCTCCTCGAGCGAGCATGGGCCGCCCATCCGCCCGAAGGCCCCGAGACGTGGACGGACGAGGCGGCGCTGCTCGAGACGAGCGGCATCGCCGTCCACGCCGTCGCCGGGGAGGACGAGAACCTCAAGGTGACCCGGCCGGCCGACCTGGCACGCGCGGCGGACGCGCTGGCCAGACGGGAAGGCATCGTGCCGGGCGCCCGCCTCCGCAGCGGGCTCGGTCGGGACAGCCATCCCTTCGGACCCGGCGATGGGCTGGCGCTGGGCGGGATCCGGATCCCGGAGGCACCGACTCTCCACGGGCACTCCGACGGGGACGTCGCGCTCCACGCCGTGGCCGACGCGCTGCTCGGCGCTTCGGCTCTCGGGGACCTCGGACGGCTCTTCCCGTCCGGCGACCCGGCGACCCGGGGGATCCCCAGCGGCGAGCTCCTCCGCTCGGTCGTGGAGCGGATCCGACGGGCCGGGTTCGAGCCCGTGTCGCTGGACGTCACGGTCATCGGAGCGCGGCCGCACCTGGGGCCCGAGCGGCTTGAGGCGATGCGCTCGGCGATCGCGCGGTCGGCGAAGATGCCGCCCTCGGCGGTGGCGGTCAAGGCCTCGAGTGGCAATCTCTCGGGAGACGAGGGCGCCGGCCGCGCCATCGCCGCGTGGGCCGTGGCGCTGGTGCGCGCGGGGGATGCGGACCGGTGACGCTCCGCCTCGTCGACACGCGGACCGGGGCGGCCGAACCGTTCGTGCCGCTGCGCGAGGGCGAGGTCGGCATCTACAGCTGCGGCCCGACCGTCTACGGGCCGGCTCATGTCGGTAACTTCCGCTCTTTCCTGTTCGCCGACCTGCTCGTCCGCCACCTGCGCTTCCGCGGCTTCACCGTGCGCTGGGTGATGAACATCACCGACGTGGATGACAAGATCATCGCCCGGGCCGCCGCCGAGGGGGTCCCGATCGGCGAGCTGACGGAACGCTACGCGGCTGCCTTTCTGGAGGATGCCCGACGGCTGCGCATGACCATGCCCGATGTGCTGCCGCGGGCGACGCACCACATCCCGGAGATGGTCGAGCTGATCGAGCTCCTGATCGGCCGGGGACACGCCTACCGGGCCGACGACGGTTCGATCTACTTCCGCATCGCCAGCTGGCCGCGCTACGGGACGCTCGTCCACATCGACCCGTCGCAGCTGCGGGTCGGTGAGCGGGTCAGCGCCGACGAATACGCGAAGGACGACGCGCGGGACTTCGCGCTCTGGAAGGTGGCCAGGCCGGGCGAACCGTCGTGGGGGACGTCGCTGGGCCCGGGTCGTCCGGGCTGGCACATCGAGTGCTCGGCGATGAGCATGCGCTATCTCGGGCCCACGTTCGACCTGCACACCGGCGGTGTCGACCTCGTCTTTCCGCACCACGAGGACGAGATCGCCCAGAGCGAGGCGGCGACCGGCAAGCCGTTCGTCCGTACCTGGCTCCATTGCGCCCACCTGCGGATGGGCGGGGTCAAGATGGCCAAGAGCGTCGGGAACATCGACTGCCCGGCCGATGTCTACGAGCGCGGGTTCTCGCCGAGGGCGCTCCGGTACGCGTTGCTGGCGGTCCACTACCGGAGCCCGCTCGAGTTCTCCGACGAGTCGCTGCACGCGGCCACGGCCGCCGTCGAGCGTCTGGCGATCGTCCTGAAGACCCTGGGTGCCTATCGCCACGAGGGACCGGACGATCCGACGCTGACCGCCCTTCTCGACGAGGCGCGGGCCGACTTCACCGCCTCCCTCGACCACGATCTGAACGTGGCGGCCGCGCTGGGGGCCGTCTTCGAGCTCGTCCGCGAGCTGAACCGGCGCCTCGAGGCGCGTTGCCTCTCCGCCGCCGACGCCGCGCGGGCTGCCACCTTCCTCCGCGGGCTGGACGCGGTGCTCGCGGTCGCCGAGGAGGACGCCGAACGACTTCCGCCGGAGCTGGAGGGCTTGCTGGAGCGGCGGGTCGCCGCCCGCGCGGCGCGTGACTGGACCGAGTCTGATCGGCTGCGGCAGGAGCTCGCGAACGCCGGCGTCACCGTCGAGGACGCCCGCGATGGACAGCGATGGCGCTTCGTCGAGGGAGGACCCCGTGACTGAGCGGGGGCCGCGCCGCGAACGGGAGGGCCGTGGACGCGAGGAGCGGGAGCGGGACGGCCGGGACCACCGGGCGCGCCCACGGGACCAGCACGATCCGGGCCGCTCCGGATCGGCCGCGGGCGCGGATCGCTCCGGGCGCCATGGTGGCCCGGGCGGTGGACGGCCGCGCCGCGGGCCGCCCGGGAGGCGCGATGCCGTTCGCCCGGAGCGGGGCGAGGTCCGCCCTCCCGCGCCGGACGCGCGCGAGGCCGGCCACGAACGAGGGTCTCGCGAGCATGTCTGGCCGACTGCACGTGCGGCGCGTCCCGGAGGAGCGCGCGGGTCGGGCGGTCCGCCCTGGCCCGGCGGGCGCGGGATGCGTGACCGGACCGGATGGAGAGGAGGGCCGCCCCCCTGGGAGGCCGAGCGGCGCGCCGGTCACCCCCCCGTGGCCCCGCCGCGGGGGGTGATCGGCGAGGATGAGGAGCTGGTCGCCGGCCGCCGGCCGGTCGAGGAAGCGTTCGCTGCCGGCCGCCCCGCGCACCGCCTGCTGGTCGTGCCGCAGCGTCGCGCCGCACTGGACTCGCTCGTCCTCCACGCCACCCGGCTGCGCATCCCCGTCGTGGAGATGGAAGGCGGCACGCTCACCGCGCTTGCCGGCTTCGACGGACACCAGGGCGTCGCCCTGGTCGTGGCGGCGCGGCGGTACGCCGCCCTGGAGGACGTGATCGCCCGCGCTCTCGCCCGCGGCGAGCCCCCGTTCGTCCTCGTCCTCGATTCACTGGAGGACCCGCAGAACCTGGGGACACTGCTGCGCAGCGCCGACGCGGCAGGCGTGCATGGCGTCCTCTTCCCGACCCGCCGGGCCGCCCCGCTGACTCCCGCAGCGGTGAAGGCGTCGGCGGGTGCCAGTGAGCACCTCCTGCTCGTCGCCGCCGACGACCTGGCCGGCGCCCTGGCTGAACTCCACCGCCGGGGGCTCCGCGTCGTCGGCGCCGAGGCCGGGGCGCCGCTGACCCACCGGGACGCGGACCTGCGCGGCGCCCTGGCCGTCGTCGTCGGAAGCGAGGGGCGCGGCCTCTCCGCCCCGGTCCGCCACCGGGTCGACCTCTTCGTGCGGATCCCGATGCGCGGTCGCGTCGCCTCGCTGAACGCCGCGGTCGCCGGCTCGATCCTCCTCTTCGAGGCGGTCGCCCAACGCGCCGATCCCCGCGCCCAGGCTGCGCCTCCGGCGACGCCGGACCCGGCAGCGGAGGGACGCGGGCCCGTGTCGCCCGCCGGAAGTGAGCCGGCCGGGACGGGCGGGAAGAGCCACGGCCCGTCGCCTGCAGGCGGATCCTCCGTCCTGCCGGGCGAGGCGATGGCGCTTCCTGCCAGGCGTTCCGCGCGGCGCCGCACCGTCCCCCCGACGCCCCGCGCTTGACCCCCGGGTCGGCGGCCCCTATCATTCGCGTTCGCGGTCGGATCTGCTTCGGCATGTCTCCGCCCGGGCCGACGTAGCTCAACTGGTAGAGCAGCGGTTTTGTAAACCGCCGGTCCTGGGTTCGAATCCCAGCGTCGGCTCCACCACGAAGAGGCGCGTCACGTCGATCCTCTTCACCACAGGGAGCGGTCGCTCCCCGGGACGTGGCGTTCCAGTGGGTAGAAGTCGAGCAGGTGGTGAGCTCCGCTGACCGTAGACCAGCCGTGGCAGGAGCGAGGGGGTCCCGATCGTTCTGCCCACCATCCCGACGACCCGGCGCCCTGACAGCCGGCTCCTCTCCGGGGCCCACATAGCTCAGCCGGCAGAGCACTTCCTTGGTAAGGAAGAGGTCATCGGTTCAAGTCCGATTGTGGGCTCCAGCCCCTCCCCGCGGGACGACCGCGACAAGACGGAGTAAGTGACGCACGCGATGGCGAAGAAGAAGTTCGAGCGCACCAAGCCGCACGTCAACGTCGGCACCATCGGCCATATCGACCACGGCAAGACGACCC
>MGMJ01000002.1:723-35057 GCA_001794945.1 Chloroflexi bacterium GWC2_73_18 | reverse complement strand
GTCCGATGGCGAGTCCCGCGAGGCGCAGCAAGCTGGGCAACGGTCCTCCCGTCCGGATCCGGAGACGACGTCGCCCCGAGTCTAGCAGCGCGCCCCCCGGCGCCGGGCGCCGGCTCAGCCGGCGGGGAGCGCAGCCTGCGGTGCGCTCACGACGTCGCGCCGCAGAGCTCGGCCAGCGGCAGGTAGGTCGGCCCGGTCCCTGTCCGACCATCCATCGGCACGAAACCAGTGACCCGGCGGAGCTGGAGGCCGCGGAGCGCCTCGATCTCGATCACCTCGCGGACGCCACGGGGGAGGTCGAGGGTCAGCTGGTGCCAGCCGGGCCCGAGACCTCGCCCGAGCTCGTAGGACGTGCCGTCGACATCGACGGTCAGGGCCGCCTTCGGCGTCGAGCTGTCGATCCAGACCTCGACGGCGAGCAGCCTGAGCCGGGGGGCGACCCAGCCGACCCGGAAGCGACCGCCCTTCCGCAGCGCCAGCAGGTCGTAGCTCTGTGCGTCGACGTACTCGACTTGAGGGCCGACGGTGCGGCGGAGCGGCGCGGTGTCCCGGCCTGCCGGGTCGAGCCGGAAGCGCGACGCCGGCGTCAGGTCATAGGTGCCGATGAGGCCGGGCCGCTCGTCGAGGACGAACCCCTCGGCGCCGACGCGCCGGGCGAGCTTGCAGAGGCCCTTCCTCCCCTGTGAGAAGGCGTCATCGAGGAGCCGGACCCGTTGGAGGTAGCCGAGCCCGGTCAGGTCCTCGGGATCGAAACCGAGCGTGAAGGTGCCCGGCAGCCAGAGGCTGACGACCTGGGCCCCGCTGAACGACCAGGTCCATGCCGCGTAGGTGTCGTAGGTGACGACCGTGAAGGTCCCCTCGTCCTGGACCCGCCGGTTGAGGCTCCGCCAGAGCGGCACGAAGCTGGACGCCTCGAAGGGGCGTCCAGGCGTCACGCCGGGCTCCCAGGCGGTTCCGGCCCGCGCGGCCGTCACGATCGTCGCCGGAGCGGAGGAGAGGAGCACCAGGACGACGAAGGCGACCCCGGCCCAGCGCGGAAGGTAGAGGACGAGCCGCGCCGCGGCGAGCGCGGCGAGGCCGACGATCGCCGGCGAGAGCAGGAGCCAGATCCGGCGCTCCGAGAAGAGCTCGAGGTCCGCGCCGACCCGGTCGGCGACGACGAAGGGGAGAAGCGCGACGAGCCAGGCGAGGAGGAGCGCCGGTCGCGTCACCACCGTGCGGCGGGCCAGCAACAGGGCGAGCCCGAGGATCGCCAGGATCCCGGTGACCCCGAAGGCGGAGATGAAACCGGCCGGGTCGAGGCGGAGCGGCTCGCGCTCGCCGTAGTTCCCCAGGACCAGGCGCGACGAGCGGGTCAGGGCCTCGAGGCGCGGCCACCACCACCAGGCCGAGGCGGCCAGCGAGACGAGCCCCACGGCGACCAGCTCGGCGAGCGGCCGCCGGTCTCTCGCCCGCCAGGCGCGCCAGGCGAACCAGGCGGCGATCAGCCAGCAGGCGACAAGGCCGACCTGCGCGTGGAAGAGGATCGTCGCCCCGAGGAGCCCGCCCGTTCCCAGGACTCGGACGGCGCGGCGGTCATGGAGGGCAGCCCAGGCGGCGAGGACCATCAGGACGAGAGCGACGTCGCGCGGGAAGAGCGGCCAGGAGTTCGCTGCGGAGGGGAGCACGCCCCAGTCGCGGATCGCGCTGGCGTCGACCGCGAGCGGCGCGCCGGCGGTGCCGAAGGCGACGAAGAGCCCGACCGCCAGCCGGTCCGACGGCCAGAGCCGGCGTCCGAGTAGGAGGAGTGCCGCCGGCCAGGCGAGCGTGGTGAACCACGAGACGACGCTGACCACCTGGTCGAACGTGGTGCTCAGCGCCTCGGCGGCAATTCCCAGCAGGAGCGGGTAGAGCCCACCGTAGTAGGAGAGGAAACCGGCGTACGGGCCCTCGCCCTGCCAGGCGCCACCCTGCATGGTGTAGGCGACCCCGCGGTGATAGGCGATGTCGCCGAGCATCCATGACGACGACAGGAAGGGCCCGGACTGGACGAGGAAGGCGAACAGGGCGCTGAGGACGACGAGGCTCCAGCTCAGCACCACCTCGAACGTCAACGGTGGGCGGGCGGAACGCCCGCTCTCTGCTCCCCCCATGCTCGTGCTCGCCGCCGTCATCCCTGTCCAGCGCGTCGCCGCAAGGGGCGCCGACGGCCACGGTCCGGAGCCAAACGCAAACACGGGAAGCAGGACCGGCACAAGGTCGGGGCCGCGCGGGCCGAGCGGGTCATGGGGCGCCGAGCTTAGCAGGTGCCGTGGGCGCGCCACCGGATGCGACGGTCGCGGCGGACCGCCGATCGGCCTCCGCCGGGCACGGCGTGCTAGACTCCCCGACGGCCGAGGAGCAAGGTTGCGAAGAAGGCCGCCTCCGGCGATGCGCGCGCGTCGCGATCCAACGCTCCCGGCGAATGAGACCGACGAAAGGAAAGGCCGGCCAGGGCCGCAGCCCGGCCCGGGCGACGAGGAGGGGTTCCGGTGGCGCAACGGGTGCTGGTCCTGGGCGGTGACGGCTACCTCGGCTGGCCGACCGCCATGTACCTCTCCCGTGGCGGCTACCGGGTCGCTGTCGTCGACAACTTCGCCAAGCGCGCCTGGGAGCTCGAGCTCGGCGTGCAGCCGCTCTTCCCGATCACGACGCTGCACCAGCGCGTGCGCGCCTGGCGCGAGGTGAGCGAGAACGAGATCGAGGTCTTCGTCGGCGACCTGACCGACTACCGCTTCGTCGAGTCGGTCTTCCGCTCCTTCCGGCCGGAGGCGGTGATCCACTACGGAGAGCAACCGTCGGCGCCCTACTCGATGATCGACGTCCGCCACGCCACCTACACGCAGGCCAACAACGTCGTCGGCACCCTCAACGTCGTCTTCGCCATCCGCGACATCGTGCCCGACTGCCATCTCGTCAAGCTCGGCACCATGGGCGAGTACGGCACGCCCGACATCGACATCGAGGAGGGCTACCTGACCGTCAACCATGACGGTCGGAGCCAGCGGTTCCTCTACCCCAAGACGCCGGGTTCGCTCTACCACGCCTCCAAGGTCCACGACAGCACCAACATCCACTTCGCCTGCCGCATCTGGGGCCTCCGCGCCACCGACCTCAACCAGGGCGTCGTCTACGGCGTGGAGACCGACGAGTCGGCGATGGACGAGCAGCTGGCCACCAGCTTCCACTACGACGAGGTCTTCGGCACCGCCCTCAACCGCTTCTGCGTGCAGGCGGCGATCGGCCACCCGCTGACGGTCTACGGCAAGGGCGGCCAGACGCGCGGCTTCCTCAACATCCGCGACACCATGCAGTGCGTCGAGCTGGCGGTGCGCAACCCGGCCGAGCCGGGCGAGATGCGCGTCTTCAACCAGTTCACCGAGCAGTTCTCGGTGAGCGAGCTGGCCGATCGGGTGAAGGCGGCGGCCGAGCACCTCGGCTGGTCGGTCGAGGTCGTCCACGCGCCCAACCCGCGCAAGGAAGCCGAGCAGCACTACTACAACGCGAAGCACTCGAAGCTCCTCGAACTCGGGCTCCAGCCGCACTACCTGGGCGAAGAACTGATCGACTCGATGCTCCACAAGATCGAGCGCTACCGGGACCGGATCGACCCGAGCGTCCTGGTCCAGAACGTGCGCTGGGTCCCCGCCGAGCCGGAGAAGACGCCCGCCTAGTGGCCGCGCCCGCCGCCCGCCGGACCTGCGCCGCCCGGCCCGCCGCGAGCAGGGCCGCCCGGTGAGCGGTCGCCGGCGTACCGTCCTCGTCACCGGCGGCGCCGGCTTCATCGGCTCCGGCCTGGCGCGGCTCCTCGCCGAGCGCGACTGGCGCGTCCGCATCGTCGATGACCTCTCGGTCGGCCGGCGTGCCTACCTGGCCGGCGTCCCGCACCAGCTGATCGAGGCCTCGCTGGCCGACCGCAGGGCGGTGGCGGGTGCGGTCGAGGGCACCGCCGCCATCGTCCACCTCGCCGCCCGCGCCAGCGTGCCCGACTCGGTGAGCGATCCGCTCGGCACCTTCGAGGTCAACGTGACCCAGACGCTCGGCCTGCTCGAGGCGGCGCGCGCGGCGGGCGTCCGGCGCTTCGTCTTCGCCAGCTCGAGCGCCGCCGCCGGCAACCACGAGCCGCCCATCGACGAATCCGTGCTCCCGCACCCGATCTCGCCGTACGGCGCCTCCAAGCTGGCGGGCGAGGCGTTCTGCCAGGCCTACGCCGCCGCCTTCGGGATCGCCGCCTGCGCGCTCCGCTTCTCGAACGTCTACGGCCCGCGCTCGCTCCACAAGTCGAGCGTGGTGGCCAACTGGTTCCGCGCCGCGCTCGCCGGTCGACCGGTCATCATCTACGGCGACGGCGAGCAGTCGCGTGACCTGATCCACGTGGACGACATCTCCCTCGCCATCCTGGCGGCGCTGGAGCGGCCCGCGGATGCGGTGGCGGGCGAGATCTTCCAGGTCGGCACGGGCCGGGAGACGACCATGAACGCGCTGGCGGGAACGATCGAGCGGATCGTGGGCCGGCCGCTGGAGATCGCCCGCGCGCCCGCCCGTGCCGGTGACATCCGCCGCCACGTCAGCGGCGTGGACAAGGCCGCCCAGCGGCTGGGCTTCCGCGCGGAGGTCGCCCTCGAGGATGGCCTGCGTCGCACCGCCGACTGGCTCGCCCAGGCGCTCCAGGTGCCCGATCTGGCGGCCATCGGGGTCGACTCGACCTCCGGCTCGGACTAGCACGGCCGCGACGGATGGCCGATCGCGGTGATCGCAGCGGCTCGCAGCCCACCCTCTTCCGCGACGCCCTCGTCACCATCGCCACGCGTTTCGGGCTGGCCCTCCTGATCCTCGGCACGGACGTGCTGCTGGCGTACCTCATCGGCCCCGCGGCGAAAGGAAGGTTCACCCTCATCGTCCTCTACTCCCAGCTCGCCGCCATGCTGGTCGGCTGGGGGACCGACAACGCGCTGGCGGTCGTCTCCGGGCGGGACCGCGACGACGCCCGGCGCGGGCTCGCCAACGCCCTCGTCTGGTCGGCGATCGTGGGCGGGTTCGCCGTCGTCCTCTCCGCCTGGCTCTACGGGATCCCCACCTCGGGGCCGCCACGCGGCCCGCTGGCCGGCGCCATCCCGAACCTCTCGGCCTCGCAGTTCCTCTTCGCCGCGGTCGCCATCCCGGGCGAGCTCTTCTTCGCGCTCGGTCTCTTCGCCCTGCTGGGGCGCCAGCAGGTGATCGCCTACAGCGTCATCCGGATCATGCGCCGCGGCGTCCTGCTGGTCCTCTGCGTCGCCGCCGCGGCGATCGCCACGCTCAGCCTCGACGTCGCGCTGCTGCTGAACCTGCTCACCCTCGTCGCCACCTCGCTGGCCATCGGGTGGGTCGCCTGGCGGGACCGGATCCTCTCGCTGCGGCCCTCCCTCGCGCTCCTGCGTGAGGAGCTGCGCTTCGGCTCGCGGGCGATCGGGGGGGCCCTGGCGGAGCGGCTGCTCTTCCGGGCCGACGCCTTCCTGGTCAACCTGCTCGTGGGCGTCACGGCGACCGGCGTCTACTCGGTCACCAGCGGCCTCGCCGAGACGCTCTGGTACATCCCCAACGCGCTGGGGATCGTCATGTTCAGCCGGGCCGTCGATCCCGAGGCGGACGCGGCCCGCATCGCCGCCGTCCTCACCCGAACGACGTTCGCCGTCACGCTGGTGTGCGCGATCCCGGCCTTCATCGTCGGCCCGTGGCTGGTCGAGACGGTCTACGGATCCGCCTTCCGGGATGCCGGTTTCGCCCTCCGCTGGATCCTCCCGGGGGTCGTCGCCTACAGCGCGGTGGCCATCATCTCGCGCTACGTGGTCGGGCAGGGCCGGCCGGGTGCCTGGACGCTGATCCTGCTGACCGGGCTCGGGCTCAACCTCGCGAGCAACGTGATCCTGATCCCCCGGCTCGGCATCAACGGGGCGGCCCTCAGCTCGTCGATCTCGTACGTGGCCACGGCCTTCCTCACGGTCATCATCTTCCGCCGCCTGTCCGGTCTCGGCTACCGCGCCACGCTGGTCGTCCAGCGCGAGGACATCGCCGCGCTGCGGCGCCGCTTCGCCGTGCTGGCGGCGCGGATCACCGGCCGGCAGCGGGGGCCGATCCACGGGCTCCCCGGCGGGCCGACGACGGCACGCCTCGTCATCGACGAACGAGAGCCGGGCGAGGAACCGTGACGGGTCCCGGCACTCCGCCGCGTGTCTCCGCCCGACCACGGCGCGGCATCCGCGTCGCGGTCATCGACGACAACCCGCATCTCGGCTGGGAAGGACGCGTCTACCCGACCGACGCGACCTTCCACCGCTTCGTCGCCGCGATCCTCGACGTGGAGGGCGCTCCGGTCGGCCACATCGACCACTGCGTGCCGCTGCGAGCGGCGACCGCCCGGCCGGCGACGCTGCCGCTCGACCCGCGCATCCACGTGGTGCCCACGGCTCCCTTCGACGGGATCCGGGGCTACCTCCTGCGGGCGCCGATCATGACCGTGCGGAACGCGCCCCGGCTCCGCCGGGCGATCGCCCGGGCCGATCTCGTCTGGCTCAAGATGCCGGCCTCCAACGGCCCGCTGGCGGCGCTGCTGGCGGCGCTCTCCGGGACGCCGAGGTTCGGCTACGTCGCCGGCAGCGCCCGGGACGTCGTCGCCCAGCAGGACCGGAGCGGCCTCGAGGGTCTCGTGGCGGGGATCGCGGCGGCCGCCTACGACGCCGCCGCGCGGCTCGTGACGCTCGGCGGGGGGCGCTCCCTGCGCGTCGGCGAGGGGCTCCTCGCGGGGTCCGGCGTGGTGACCAGTACCGTCGACCCCGAGGAGGTGCGCGGTCCCTCCGACGCGCCGTGGCCCGCGTCGGCCGATCGGCTGCGGCTCGCCTGGGCAGGGCGGCTCGTGGCGGGCAAGGGCCTCGAGACGCTTCTCCAGGCGGTCGCGCTGCTGGCGGCCGACCCGCCCGCGGGCCGCTCGACCGAGCTGCTCGTCCTGGGGGATGGACCGCGGCGCGGCGAACTCGCCGGGCTGGCGGAGCGGCTGGCGATCGCGGACCGCGTGCGCTGGCAGGGCCACGTCGCCGACCGCCCCGCCTACCGGGCGGTGCTCGCTTCGGCGGATCTCTTCGTCTTCCCGTCCCCCGCCGAGGGCTTCGCCAAGGTCGTCCTCGAGGCGATGGCGACCGGGCTTCCCGTCATCGCCGCCCCCGCCGGGGCCCTCCGGCAGCTCGTCGAGGCCGGCCTCGCCGCCGGCGTCCCGGCCGGGGATCCGGAGGCCATCGCCGCCACGGTGCGAGCGCTGGCGGGCGACCCCCGGCGCGCGGTCGCGATGGGTCGGGCCGGCTCGGCGTTCGCCGCGCGGCACACGCGGCAGGCGGAAGCGGCGCGGCTGGTCGCCATCTGGCGCGAGGCGTATCCTGAACTGCCGTGGCCCTGATCGTCCTCTTCTGGATCCCGGTGGCGATCCTGACGTGGGTCTACCTCGTCTACCCGATCGTGGCCGCGGCCGCGGCGCGGCTCGCGCCGATGCGGCTCCGCGACGAAGGGCCCGACCCGACCGTCTCCGTCGCCATCGCCGTCCACGACGGCGCGGCACAGATCGCGGATCGCATCGCCAACGCCTTCGCCCAGGAGGCGAGCGGCGCGCGGGTGGTCGAGGTGATCGTGGGCAGCGACGGCTCGACCGACGGGACCGATGCCATCGTCGGCGACCTGGCCCGCACGGAACGCCGGCTCCGCCTCCACAGCCTCCCCCGGGCGGGGCAGACGCCCACCCAGCACGTCCTCTTCGAGGCGGGACGCGGCGAGATCGTGGTCCTCACCGACGCCGAGACGCGCTTCGCCCCTGGCTGCGTCGCAGCGCTGGCCCGGGCCTTCCGGGATCCCCGGGTCAGCTGCGCTACGGGTCATCTCGTCTGGGCCGGCCAGGACGCTACGCCGACCTCCCACAGCGAAGGGGTCTACTGGCGCTACGAGCTGCGCGTCCGCGAGCTGGAGAGCCGGGCCGGCTGGCTGACCGCGGTCACGGGCGCGCTCGTGGCGGTCCGCCGGTCCAGCTACCGGCCGGTGCCGGCACGCTCCTCGATGGACGAACTGCTGCCCCTCTACATCCGCGAAGAGGGGGGGCTCGTCGTCTACGTGGCCGACGCGGTGGCGCATGACCGGCCGATCAGCAGCCTGCGCGAGCAGTTCCGCACCCGGTGCCGGATCGCCGCGCGCGGCATCGTCGCCAACATCTCGATGCTCCCCCGACTCCCGCCCTGGCGCTACCCCGGCGTCGTGACGGCGATCGTCTCGCACAAGCTCCTCCGCTGGGCGACGCCCTGGCTCGTCCTGGTCGCTGCGATCGGCGGCGGCCTTCTCGCCCTTGCGGGCTCCCCCCTCTACGCCGTCGCCCCGGTGGGGCTGGGCGTCACCCTCGTGTGCGCGGGGCTCGCCCACGTCCTCATGCTGCGGGCCGGATCGGCGCCCCGGGCGCTCGCCTTCGCTCGGGCCTTCGTGGTCGTCAACCTCGCCTTCGCGGTGGGCTGGATCAACGTCCTCCTCGGTCGGCGCATCGAGCGCTGGCAGCCGGCGACGGCCGGGCGCAAGGACCAGCCGATCGCGGACCACGGCGGGGCCGCCCGCCCGGGTTGACCGAGACGATCCCACCGGCCGCCCTCGCCGCGGTCGTCGGCGGCCTGTTGGCGGCCGCCGGGGTCGCGGCCTGGATCGCCTGCGGGCCCCCGGGGAGCCGCACCGACCCGGCGACGCCCGGGCGCCTCTTCGTTCTCGCCTACGCCATCCTCTACGCCGTGGGCTCGGTCTGGATCGTCGCCACCGGCGAGAGCCGGGGCGCCGGTCCGCTGCTCACGGGGGGCGGCCTGGCGGCGTTCGCCCTCGGCGCGCTCGCCTCCCGGCACCTCCGGGGAGCGGCACCGGCCCGTCCGGTCGGGCTCGCGGCGGGTCGCTTCCGTACGAGCCGGGTCCTGGCGCTGGCCGTGATCGGGCTCATCGCCCTGCTGCCGATCGTCCTCCAGTGGGGGATCCCCTTCTTCGCCGACTCCGTCGTGACCAGCCGTCGCGGCTACGCCGGGCCGCTCTTCGACCTGTTCCGCTGGCTCCTGCCGCCCGCCGCGCTGGTGGCCGTCGCGGTCGCGCTCGCACGCCGGAGGCGCTCCGACCTGCTGGTGGCGGCCGGGGTCGCGGGCGCCACCGTGGTCCTGGAGCTCGCCCTCGCTTCGCGTGCGCTCCCGGCCGAACTCGGCGTCACGGCGTTCCTGCTCGCCTGGTGGTCGGGCTGGCGGGTCCGGCCGCGGACCGTGATCGCGCTGGGGGTCGCCTCCGTCGTCGCCTTCGCCGCGGTGCAGGTCGTCCGCGTTGCCACCTTCCGCGACTTCGAGACGGTCGAGGAGACGGTGGTCTTCGGCGTGAAGCGCACCGTCGACCGCGTCGTCCTGATCCAGCCGCGGACGCTCGAGGTGCTCGCCACGCGCATCCCCGGCGAGCGACCGTACGCGCTGGGCGGCACCTACCTTCGCTGGCTCTCGCCGCTGCTCGGGGGTGAGGCCGAGGAGCCGCTCGGGACCTGGGCCTACCGCCAGCTCTTCCCACAGCAGGACCCGCCTGGCTTCGCCTCGCCGGGCCTGCTGGGGGAGCTGTGGGCCAACTGGGGTCCCTTCGCGCTGGCCGGCATGTTCGCCTTCGGGATCGCCGCGCAGCGGCTCGGCGGGCTGACCGCGTCGGTCGGCCCGGCCGCGGAGGACGCCGTCTTCGCCGCGGTCGTGGCGGTCGCCTTCGCCCGGGCCTACGCCACGAGCCTGAACGGGTTACTGCTCAGCCTGGCCGCCATCCTCGCCTGGCGGATCGTCGTCACCGCGCCCGAGCGGCCCCCCTGGCTTCGCTTCCCGCGCCTGCGCTGACCCGTCCGGCGCGGGTTCCGGCGGCGCCCGCACGGCGAGCGCGAGCCCGGTGCCGGCGAGCGTGAAGGCGACCAGGCTGACCTGGATGAAGAGGAAGGGGTTGTTGAAGGTGGCCGCGATCGCCCAGCCGGCGAAGGCGGCCAGCAGCCCGGTGCCCAGCCAGCCCTTCACGCGGGCCAGCCAGACTAGGGTCGTCAGCCCGAAGCCGAGGCCGACGACGCCGACCACGACACCCTCCTCGGCGAAGAGCCGGAGCCACTCGTTGTGGGGCGAGTTGAGCCTCCTGTCGCCGTACCGGTCACCGAGGAGCTTGTAGCTGCGGAAACCGCGCCCCGTCAGCGGCCTATCGAGCCACATGCGGAATGCGGAACCCCAGGCCCGGAAGCGGGCCACGTCGCTGGCGACGTAGTAACGGTCCGGGCGCGCCGACTGCTGGTTGATCGACTCCCCCCGCAGCTCGAGGTAACCGGGCATGAGGAGGACGGCGACGACGATCCCGACGGCCAGGAGACCAGCGCCGAAGGCGCGCCGGATCCGCCAGGCAGCGAAGACGAGCGCCAGCCAGATCCCCACGAGGGCCGCCCGGCTGAACGTGTAGTAGAGGGCGGCCAGGAGCGGGAGGAGCGCCAGCGCCGCCGCCACCCGCCAGCGCCACTGCCGGCCCAGCAGCGCCAGGCAGGTGAGCAGCGCGGTCGGCCCGATGAGGAGCGCCTCGACCGCGTTGGGCGAGCCGATGATCCCCGAGAGGCGGGTCGGGAACCGCTTGGGGCTGAGCAGCCAGGCCAGGACGCTGTCGCGCAGGAGCGCCGGGGCGAACCAGTCGGCGAGGCTGACGAGCGCCCCGAGCGTGGCGGTGGCCACCGCCACGTAGAGCGGGCGCAGCTGCCCACGCCGGGCGCACCAGGCCGCCACGAACAGGACGACGATCCCGCCGCCGACGCCGGCGACCCAGTTCCGCGCGGAGACGGTGGCGAACACGGCGTCGAAGTGCCGGAAGCCGTAGACGACGCCCAGCGCCGTCCCCAGGGCGACCCCGCCCGCCAGCAGCAGCGGCGGCGACCAGGGCAGGCTCCGCCGGTCGGCCGCCACGCGGAGCGCCACGCTCACCCCGAGGACCCAGACGAGGAGGTGCCTGGCGCCGAGGATGTCGCTCACCGCCGCCGGCTCGTCGAAGGGCGCGATGGCGACGAGGACGACGAGACCGGACGCCGGTGAGACGAGACCCACCGCCGCGACCGCCGCCGTCCAGGCCAGGTAGGGGAGCCCCTCGGCGCCGAAGATCGTCCGAACAACGAGCCAGGCGGCGATCAGGCCGACCTCCGTCGCGAGGGCGAGCCGGTAGGCCGCGGCGATGCCGGCGGCCCGGTCCCAGAGCGCGCGGTAGAGGTCGAGGATCCGCGGTCGCGCGACGGGCAAGGGCCCCTGGGTGGCGGGGGTGGTCGCGCCCCCGCCCCCTAGCGCAGCCACGCCTTGCTGATCGGCATCTCTCCGGAGCAGACCTCAGCTGAGTGCGGATGGGCTCGAAGCGCGGACTTCGAACAGCAGCAGGCGCCCCCCGCCGAACGTCCGCACGAGAGTGTAGCGGTCGCTTCGGAGCAGCGCGTCGAGGTCGGTCGCGAACGGCTCGTAGCCGCCCAGGTCGCTGCCCGACGCGTCGGCCCCGGCCACGATGAGGAAGGCGACGCGTTCGCGGGCCAGGTACGCCGCCGCGGTGGGGGCGAGCGGATCGGCGAAGACGACGCGCGCCCCCAGGAGCAACGCCGTCGATTCGGCGAGCAGGGCGCGATCCTCGAGGTAGACCGCTCGTCCGTCGACGACCCCGGCATGCCGGCCGATCGCCCAGATGCTACCGTCGGTGTAGGCGTTGGCAAGGATGCGCGCCTGGGGCGGCAGGTTCGCGGCGATCCAGCGGTACGCCTCGTAGCCGGTCGGTGTCAGCCCCGGCTCGCGGTCCGGGTTCAGCTCGGAGCGTGGGGCCGGTGCCAGGGCGCCGACCGCCAACACGGCCAGGGCGAGCCCCGCCACGGGCATCGCACCGCGGCCGGGCAGGAGCGCCCGCCAGCCCGGCCGCGCCACCCGGTCGGTGGCCCAGAGCCCGAAGACGACGGCCATGACCGGGACCATGAGCTCGTAGGGGAGGAGCCGCGACGGACCCGTCCGCCGCGGCACGTAGGTATCCGACAGGGCGAACAGGAGGTAGGCGCCGACGAAGAGCCCCAGACCGAACGTCCACCAGGTCGCCACCAGGCGACGCCGGCGCGTGTCGAGCCAGGGCCAGGCGAGCACGGGCGCGCCGCCCAGCCCGCCGAGGACGACCAGCAGGTCCCGGTCGCGCCCGTCGAGCCCCGGCCAGATCGCCACGATCGAGCGCGGCAGCAGCCGCGGGTCGCGGAAGGCGGTCGGCGGCTGGGTACCGACCTGGTCGGCCGCGACCGCGGCGATGTAGAAGTCCCAGGTCGGGTCGCCGGTGAAGACCCAGCCGGCCGGGACTTCGTCGGGCCGCGGCGCGCTCGAGGGTCCCGGCGGGCCACCCAGGACGTAGCCGAGGATCCGCGGCTGCCCGGTAAGGGCGAAGTTGACGGCCGAGCCGAGCACGATCGCGCCGACGAAGACGCCGAGGACGAGGCTCGCCACGGCGACGGCGCGCCCACGGGCGGGAACGCCGAGGCCGATCCGGCGACGTCCCGGCGAGACGAGGAGGCGGGCGGCGGCGAGGCCGAGGAGGGCGGGGCCGAGCAGGAGGAAGGCCTCCGCGTGGGAGAGGAACGCGAGCGTCGCGGTCAGGAGCGCGAGGCCGGCGAGCCGTCTCGAGCGCTCGACGATGGCGCGGTCGGCGGCCCAGATGGCGAGCAGCACGAGCACCAGGCCGAACGTCTCCGGCTTGTAGCTGAGGAACCTGAACTCGAGCCGCACGGTCGCCAGCAGCAGGCAGGCGCCGAGAAGGGCGACCCAGCTCGAGACCCAGCGGCGCAGGAGGAGCCAGGCGGTCGCGAGCCCGGCCACCAGCACGCCGAGCCGGTACGCCTCCAGCTGGAGGAGGAGGTCGCCGGGCAGCAGCTCCAGCGCCGCCGCGGCGTGCGCGGTCACCGGCAGGTAGTCGAGCTGGAAGGGTCGGACGGCGCCCCACTCGGGCAGTCCCGTCGGGATGCCGCCCTGCTCCACCACCGAGCGCGCCAGCCCGGCGTAGTACCAGACGGTCGAGGTGAAGGGGAAGAGCGTCTCGCCGACCCGCAGGCGCGACGGCACCACCACGAGGGCGAGGGCGAGGGCGATCCCGGCCGCCGCCCCCCACCACCAGCGCCGAGCGGAGGCGCTGCGCCGGCGCAGCCGTCGGATCCCCCGCAGGAGCTCGGCGCGCACCGACGGGAAGGCCAGCGGCAGCGCCGCGACGAGGGCGAGCGTGGCGGCCACGATCGGAGGGCGGAGCAGCCCGGCCAGGGCGAGCAGACTGCAGGCGATGCTGCTCGTCAGTAGACTGACCGCGATCCCGCGACCGGCCGCCGCGACCGCTCCCGAGGACGGAGCGAGCAGGGGACCCCAGGTGGCGCCCGGCAGCACGAAGAGGAGGGCGATGCCGATCGCCAACTGGAGCATCGCGAACAGGGACGCGACGATGTCCACGGGCGAGCGGCTCCTCTCCATGCGTGCGGACGAGGCCGGCGACGGAAGTCGGCCCGCGGGCCCGGGGCCCGGCCGGGACGCGAGTGTACGGCAGCGCCTGAGGTCGGTGCCGGCCCCCGCCTGGGCGCTCCTGGGCATCGTCGCGCTCGCCCTCGTCCTCCACGGTTTCCGCGTGCTCGGGAACGCCTGGATCGGGGGCGACCTGCTCTACCACTCGGCGCTCGCCAGCGCCATCCTGCGCGGCGAGTTCCCCCCGGGCGGACCGTACGAGGGACTGCCCGCCTACTACCCGCCCGGGTTCCACCTGCTCCTCGCGGCGACGATGGCGGTCACCGGCGCCGGCGCCGGGCCGGCCGACCAGCTTCTCCACTTCCTGTGGGCGCCGGTCCTGCCGCTCGCCACGTTCTGGCTGACGCGCTGGATCACCGGGCGCGATTGGGTCGCCGTCACGGCCGCGGCCCTCACGCTCTTCGCCGGCGGATACGACTTCCAGGCATCGCGCCTCTGGGTCAACAGCCTCTTCCTCAGCGGCCACGACTTCTACCCCCTCTACCCGCGCGATGTCGTCTTCGCCCTCCTGCCGCTCGGCGTCCTCGCCTTCCTGCGGGCGACGGCAAGCCCCGCGCTCGGCGGCCGCTGGTTGGCCTGGGCGCTCGCGGCCGGGGTCGTGCTGGGGATCTGCGGCCTGGTGCAGGTCCAGCTCCTGCTGCCGCTTCCGGCGGCACTGGCGACCTTCGGCGTCGTCGTCGCCTGGCGTCGCCGCGGGCGCCGCGCCGTCGCCGTGGCGACGCTGGCGGTCTGCGGCCTGGTCGGCGCGGCGATCGTCGTGCCGTGGCTGCTGCCCACGCTGGAGTGGATCCGCCGCAACGGCGGGGTGGCGCTCGACTCGGCCGAGATGCTCGAGCCCGCCCGCTTCGGCCCCTGGAGCTACCCCCGCGAGTTCGGCCTGCTCCTCCCCCTGGCGGTCCTCGGCGCGGGGGTCGCGCTCCTCCTGCTCCGCCGCGCCGACGGTCCGCGGCCCGATGCCCCCTCGCCCGGGCGCTGGCGGCCGGCGATCCCGGAGGGTCCGCTCGTGCTCGTTGCCTGGTTCACCGTCCCCTTCCTGCTTGCCGTCCTCTACCGGCCCGACTGGCCGCTCGAGGATGCCCTTCGCCCGCAGCGGCTCTGGTTGCTCGCCGGCCAGCCAGCCGCCATCCTGGCGGCGATCGGGCTGGTGGCCGGCGCCGAGCAGCTCGCCCGCGGCTCATGGCGGCGGCCGAAGCTGGTCGCGCCGATGGTCGTGCTCGTCGCGCTGGTCGCCTCGATCCCGGCGACCGCCTTCACCGCGGCCCTCCTGGCGTCGACCTGGGCGCGGCCGACCTACGCCCACCTCGACCTCGAGTCGGACCGCACGCCGGCGTTCGCGGAACTCCTCGGCCGAGACGGCCCCCGCTCCACCGTGCTCACCTACGAGGACTGGTCGTCGCTGGTCTGGTACGAGACCGGGCTCTGGGTCGTGGGCACCTACCCGCCCGGCTACGCCAAGCTCGCCTATGACCCGGGGGTCTTCACTGGGCGCTCGCAGGCGGAGCGGCGGGCCGACCTGGTGGCCGCCTTCGCCGCCGACGCCGCGGGCCTCGCTGCCGTGGCCGACGCCTACGGCGCCGGGCGCATCGTGCTGGCCCGGCGGGGCGAGCGCTGGGGTCTCCTCGACGTCCCCGCCGGGGCGCTCCTCGCGGCGGCGCCGGAGGCGATCGCCGGGCCGATCGAGCACGAGGAGGGGAACGGCTACGACGCGCTCAGGCTCATGCCCGGGAGCCGCGTCCGCCTGCTCGCCCGCGCGCCTGCCGGCGAGGCGCTCGAGCTGGTGGTGCGGGCGCGCCCGGCCGACGCGGCCGGCCTCGTGCCGCCGCGGTTCCGCCTGCTCGCCGGGGCGACGGCCGGTGGGGCGCCGCCCGAGCGTGCCCTCGCCGACCTGGAGGTCCCCGCCGGCGAGGAGTGGGGGCGCGCCATCGCCCTGGTGACGCTCCACGAGGGCGAGGCCCTCTGGCTGGAGGCGCTCGACGCGGTCATCCTCCAGTCGGCCCGTGGCTTCGTGGCCCCGACCGCTCCGCCGGACGGCTGGCGCGTCGCCGCCTCATCGCCCGACGCCGTCGTCCTGGCCACCGGCACGGCCGCCCCGTGACGCGGCGGGTCGCCGGGTGGTGACGGGGTGACGGCGCCGACGCGCTGGGCGGCGGCCGGCGCCGTGGCGGGGCTCGTCGGCCTCGCCCTGGTCCGGATCGCCCTCTTCGGCTGGGCGGGAGCGGCCCCGGACGACGCGCGCTACCTCTACGTCGGTCTCTCGGTCCTCGACGGCCACGGGCCGGTGACGCCCGACGGGCGGACCTTCCTGCTCCGCTCGCCGGTCTACGGCCTGCTCCTGGCGACCGGCGGGCGGGTGATGGGGGGCGACCCGCTGGAAGGGGCGCACCTCGCCGCGTCGGCGTTCGCGCTGGCGGGCCTGGTCGGCGCCGCGTACCTCGGATGGCGGCTCGGCGGGCCGGCCGTTGGGATCGGCACGGCGATCGCCCTGGCCGCCGCGCCGCTCGTCTGGGGATTGCTGCCGACGCTGCGGGTCGATCTCGTGCAGACGGCCGGCGTGGTGGCCGTCCTGGCGGCCCTGCTGCGACCGGAGGCGTGGCGCTGGGCGCTCGCCGGGGCGATCCTGGGCCTGACCGTCCTGGTGAAGGAGTCGGTGCTCCTTCTCCTGGTCCTGCCGATCGCCTGGCTGCGGCCCCTGCCGATCGGCCGGTGGCTCCGCCTCACGGCCGTCTACCTCGCCCTCGCGACCGCGGTCGCGGCCTGGTGGTGGATCGTCGTCTGGATCGACGCCGGCGTCGTCTTCCCGCTCAACGGCCTGGCCGTGATCGAGGCTCGCGAGGTGGCGGCGACGCCGCTGCGACTGCGCGATGCGGCGCTCCTCGCGGTGGCGCTGGGGGCCTGGGCGGCCGTGCTCGCGCGCGCCCGCCACGAGATCGGCCCGCGGCTGCTCGTCGTCGCCGCCGCCTGCCTGGTCCCGCCGGCGGCATACGCGCTGCTGAACGGCCTCAGCGCGCGCAACTACGCCGGGCTCACCGTCCTGTCGGCGGTCGCCCTCGCCCTCGCCGGGGTCGACCTGCTGCGATGGCTCCTCCGCTGGACGTCGGCGCGGCCGGCGGGCCGTCGCGGGGCGTGGCTGGCGGCGGGCGCGGGGCTCGCCGTGCTGACCGGCATCGTGGCCCTCGGCCAGGTGCTGGCGGAGCGCCCCGAGCGCTTCGACGCACCGCGCCAGGTCGCCGCGTGGCTCGCCCCGCGGGTCGAGCCCGGCGACCGGGTCGTCATGACCTTCCGAGACCGGGAGAGCGTGGCGGTCGAGCTCTACGGCCAGGTGACGGTGGCGGGCCTCCCGGTGAGCCGCGTCGCCCCCGACGATCCGGCCGAGGGATACGTCTGGATCGGCCTGCGCGACGAGCAGCTCTTCGGCTACCGGCGCGACGCCTGGCGCCAGGCGCTCGCCCGTCCGCGGACGCGCTTCCTGGTCCTCGTCGAGCCGCATCCGCTCACCCCGGGCGAGCTCCTCCCGCTGCTGCGGTCCGGCGCGGCACCCTCCTTCGGGCTGCGACCGGCCGCCACGCTCGCGGTGGCGGAGACGGTCGTCGAGATCCTCGAGGTCGAACCGGCCGCGCTCTCCGTGGACGGGGACGCCATCCCGCTCCACCTGAGCGCCGCCGCGGCCGAGGCCTGGCTCGACGCGGCCGCCGGCGCCACCGCCGAGCCCACGGCGATCACGCGCCTGGTCGGCGCTCGCCCGGTGGTGGTCGGCAGCGTCGACGCGCTCGACCGGCTGCTGGCCCGGCTGGGGGAGGCCGTCTGCCGGCAGCCGGCCGAGGCGCCCAGCGGGGAAGCGGCGCTGCGGCTGGCGCCGCCCGACGACTCCGGCGCCTGCCCGGAGGGCTGAGCGAGGCCCGATCAGGGCGTCGGGCTGGGGCTCGGTGGGAGCGTCGGGCCGGCGGTCGGGGAAGGCGCCGGCGAGGGTGAGGGGGTCGGCGTGGGAGGAGGCCATTGCCCCAGGGGTCGCTCGGGCGGGAAGTTCGCCTCGATCCAGGCGAGGCAGACGTCGAGCTTGAGCGAGAAGGTCGAGCCGCCCCGCCCGTCGGCGTACTTGCGCGGGCCGAAGACGTTGCGCTTGGCGCCGTCCAGGTCGGCCGTCGCGGCGATCTCGAGCAGGTCGACCGCCCGGTCGAGCGGAAGGTCGGTGCGGACCGTCGCCGCCCCGATCTCGAGGAGGCGCGGCAGGACCGTCGGGCCGAGCCCCCGCACCTTGTCGAGCGCGGCCATCACCAGCAGCTGCTGCCGGCGAGACCGCCCGAAGTCGTTGTCGCCCTTGCGCGACCGGGCCAGGATCAGGGCGTCATCGCCGTCGAGGTGGCTCGTCCCGGCGGACAGGCCCCAGCCCCGGCGCGTCGAGGTGACCCAGTAGTAGGGATCGTAGTAGGCCTTCTCCAGGGTGACGTCGACACCGCCGATCGCGTCCACCAGCTGTTCGACTCCCTGGAAGCCGATGAAGACGTAGAAGTCGACCTCGAGTGCGAAGGCGCGCCCCACGGCGACCTTCATCGCGTCCCCGCCGTCGCCGGTGGTGGACTGCAGGTAGTTGTACAGGGCGTTCGCCTTCTGCCGGAAGACGCCGCCGTCCGGCAGCGGGAAGTCGATCGTGTCACGGGGGATGCTGAACGCGCCGGTCATCCCGCTGACCGGGTCGAGCGAGACGACCATGATCGCGTCGGTGCGGTTCCCGGGGTGAGCCCGCCGGTAGTCCGAGCCGAGCAGGAGGACCGTGAAGCGCCCGTCGGTGCCCAGGAGCGGGTCGGTCCCCGGGGGCGACGGGCTGGGCGTGGGGGTCGGCGTGGCGTTCGGCGCGGGGCTCGGCGTGGGCGGCAGCGGGGCGGGGGTCGCCCTGACAGTGGGCGTCGGCGTGGCGATCGCCACCGGCGGCGGGGCGTTCAGGGCCAGGGCGACGGCGAGCGCGCCGCCGGCTGCCGCGAGCAGGCCCGGCCCGGCCACGGCGACCGCCTTCTGTTTCCTGTCGAGGGACGCCCAGATCGCGCGCGGCGACGGCATGGCCGCACCCTAGCACACCCTGGCGGCGACGGGCCGGCCAGGGTGGCGGGACCATGGCGGGACCATGGCTAGCCCGAATGGGTCGTTGATGCGGCGCGTCGCATCGCCGATGATGGCGGCGATCGACGGTCGAGCGATCGACGGATCAGCAGGAGGACCGATCACGGTGTCGACGGCGCGGCTCATCGTCCCGCTCCTGATCGCGGGTCTGCTCTGGACAGCCGGCGCGGCCGCCGGACCGCGCACCGCCAGCGGGGCCGTCGTCTACTCGAGGGGCACCCCGATGATCCTGCACAGCGTCACCCTCGCCGATCTCAAGGAGAATACGCACGGCGTCTGCACCGCCGGGTTCACGTTCGTCATCAAGAACGCGGCCGGGCCGAACAACGCGGTCAACTTCCTCGACGCCGCGCAGCGCTGCAACCTCAAGGTGATCTACCACTTCGGCGACACGGTGGACGAGTCGACCGGCACGGTCTACCCGTCGCGGGTCCCCTACTGGGTGGACCTCGTCAAGGCGCACCCGGCGCTGTGGGGTTACCTCTCGGTCAAGGAGCCCTCCTGGACCGGCGTCAGCGGGAGCGAGATCCAGAGCCTCTACCGGGCCTTCAAGGCGGCCGATCCGAAGCACCCGGTGCTGGCGCTCTTCGGCGACATCCCCCACTTCGGCGAGAGCGTCAACCCCTACACCGCGGGGATGGCCGACGTGGTCATGGTGGACTGGTACCCGGTCGAGACGACCAACGGCAGCGACACGATCTACCTGTCGGATGGCCCGAAGTGGTTCGCCAAGGTGAAGAGCGTGGTCGAGGCGAAGACGCCCGGCCGCCCCACCTGGCTCGAGGTGCAGACCTTCAAGTACCTGGGGACCCCGACCCACAAGAAGCAGCGGCCGTCCCAGTCGCTGCTCTGGCGCCAGGTCCGCGACGGCTTCAACTACCTGAAGGCCAGCGGCATCGCCTTCCAGGTCTGGAAGAACACCGCCTACGACACCGACCAGCTGCGCGACCGGCAGATGTTCACCTGGATGAAGACCCTCAAGTCCGAGGTGCGGGCCGGCACCTTCCAGTAGGCGGGCGGCGTGGATGGGTTCTGTGATCCGCCTCAGGGCACGGCCGGCGTGGAGGATGGCGCCGGGCTGGCCTCGACCGGCGGCACCGGCGGGCAGGTCCGGGCGACGTAGGCGCGGATCGCCTCGAGGTCCGGGCGCAGGCCGTAGCCCCACGGGCCGTAGGCGGCGCTGGCGTACTTGCGCGGCCCCAGCACCGCCGACTCGACCCGGGTCTCGTCCAGCCGGGCGACCAGCTCGTAGAGCGCCAGGCCCTGCTCGAGCGAGAGGTCGGTCTTCAGCGTCTCGGCCACGACCGGCAGGAGCCGTGTCACGACCTCCGGCCCGGCCTCGACCGCCTCGCGCACGACCGCCCGGACGAGCTGCTGCTGGCGGCGCATCCGGTCGAAGTCGTTGTCGCCCTTGCGGGTGCGGGCGAAGATGAGCGCGGTCCTGCCATCGAAGTGGTTCGGCCCGGCAGGGAAATGGATCCCGCGGTGCGTCGCGTCGATCCAGTAGTACGGATCGTCCACGGGCTTGTCGAGGACGATGTCGACGCCACCCAGCGCGTCGACGACGCGGCGGACGCCCTCGAAGCCGCTGAAGACGTAGCCGTCGATCTCGAGCCCGAGGAGCCAGCCGATCTCCCGCTCCAGGTAGGCGAAGCCGCCCTCGGGGGCCTCCTGCGGGTGCTTGTCGGCCCAGGCGAGGAGAGCGTTCAGCTTCTCCTGCCAGGTCGTGCCGTCGGAGAGCGGCACGAGGACCAGGTCGCGGGGCAGGCCGACGGCGGTGACCGACCCGCCCGGATCGATCGAGACGACCATCATCGCGTCGGTCCGGTTGCCCGGATAGCCGGCGCGGTGGTCCGAGCCGAGAAGCAGGACGGTGAGCCGGCCGTCCTCGCCGAGCGCCAGCGGGCTGGGGGTCGGGCTCGGGGTCGGGCTCGGGGTCGGCGAAGGCGATGGGGTGGCCGACGGCGTGCCGGTCGGGCCCGGCGTCGGCGAAGGCGACGGAGATGGCGATGGCGTCGCGCCGCCGAGGGCCGACCAGGCGGCGAGCGCCCCGAGGCCCAGGACGGTGACCAGCAGCGCCCCGCCGCCGGCCGCGGCAAGGAGCCGGCGACGGGGATCGAGACCGCGCCAGCGGGTCGCGATCCCCCCGAGTCGCGAGCTCAGCGTGCGCTGCGCGCCGGGAACGAGCGCAGGCCGAAGGCGAACGCAGCCAGCCCCGCGCCGAGCAGGAAGAGGACCGCCAGGAGCGGCGCGCCGCCGTCTGCCCGCGGGGTCGGGAGCGTGGCGGTCACGGGCGGGGTCAGCGTCGCGCCCGGCGTGACGCCCGCGAGATCGACCTCCTTGACGGCGCCCTCGTTCGGGTCGCCGGTGGCGGCCACGACCTCCCACGGCCCGGCGTCGACCTCGCAGCTGTTGACCTCGTCCGGAACGGTGACCGTCCTCTCGATCGTGCCGTCCGCGCCGACGGTGGCGGTGCCCACCTCGACCACGCCGCAGGACGGGCTGCCGAAGTAGATGGTGACCTCCTCGCCGGCGGTGAAGCCCTCGCCGGTGACGGTCACCTCGCCGCCGACGGTGGCCGTGCCGCCGCCGGTGTCACCGCCCGCGTCGATCACCGGTTTGGGCTCCTGGGCGAAGACGGGTGCGGCGAGGGCGAGAAGGAGTGCGCCGGCCGCGACGATGGCGGCGACCGGCCTGAGGGAGTGGTGCCTGGGCATCGTGGGATCCTCCTTGGGTGAGACGATGATGGCACGGCGGCGCGCAGGTGTGTTCGCGGCGTCGCTCACCGCGCAGACGCCGGCGGGGATTGGCGGGTTCCCGCGACGCGTGGGGCGCCGGATGGCGTGGCGGAGGCCGCGAGGCGGCCGCGGGTGGCGCGGCGGCCCTGCCCGGGCACCCCCTCCTGCCCGAGCACCCCCTCCTGCCCGGGCACCCGTGCCTGCCCGGGCACCCGTTCTGCGTGGGAGGACAAAGGGGCTGCTCCCGATGAGGTGTCGAAGGTCCAGGGCGATCGAGACGCCGCCCCGACGTCAACGGCCATGGCGAAGGCGCCACCAGCTAGGCCGCAGCGACTCCGAGAGCGCCATTTCGGCCGGATCCGGTGGCGCCGGTGCCTCCTGTCACCCGTCAAGCGTCGTTCGCCCGGCCGCGCGTGGGGTCAGGTCCGTCATCTGTTCTGCCACGCAGAACGGCCGCCGGGAGACGCCGGGGGAAGGGCGCCGCCTGGAGGAGGACGCGGCAGGCGGAGGAGGACGCGGCAGGCGGAGGCGGGGGCGGCAGGCGGAGGCGGGGGCGGCAGGCGGAGGCGGGGGCGGCAGGCGGAGGCGGGCGCAGTCGCCCCGGGGCTGCTCCCGCGCCCCTCTCCCCCCTACATCATCACCAGGCCGCCGTCGACCGAGAGGACGTGCCCGGTGATGTAGGCCGCCTCGTCCGAGGCGAGGAAGGCGACCGCGGCGCCGATCTCCTCGGGCGTGGCGAAGCGCCCCAGCGGCGTCGCCGCGCGGATCCCCTCCTGGATCTTCTCGGGGAGCGTGGCGGTCAGCTCGGTGAGCACGAAGCCGGGCGCCACCGCGTTCACCGTGATCCCACGTGACGCCACCTCGCGCGCGGTCGCCTTGGTCAGCCCCACCAGGCCCGCCTTGGCCGACGAGTAGTTGGCCTGCCCGGCGTTGCCGGCGAGGCCCGAGACGCTGGTGATGTTGACGATCCGCCCGGCACGCGCCCGCAGCATCGGGCGGAGGACCGCCTTGATAGCGTAGAAGGCGCCGAAGAGGTTCGTCTCGAGCACCTCGCGCCAGGCCTCGGGGCTCATCCGCATGATCAGGTCGTCGCGGGTGATGCCGGCGTTATTGACCAGGATGTCGACCTTCCCGAACGCCTCGATGGCGGCGCCGATCAGCGCCTCGGCGGACGCCGGGTCGGTCACGTCGGCCTGCACCGCCAGGGCGCGCCGCCCCATCGCCTCGACCGCCGCCGTCACCTCGCGCGCCGCCTCGGCGTTGCCGCGGTAGCTGAAGGCGACGTCGGCGCCCTGCTCGGCGAGGCGGAGCACGATGGCCCGGCCGATGCCGCGCGAGCCGCCGGTCACGACGGCGCTCTTGCCGGAGAGGTCGATCAAGCGGGCACCTCCCTGTGGGCGTGCTCGGGCTCGCCGGGGACGACGTCGTCGAGCGGAACGGCCGGGCCGTTGCGGCTGTTGAGCACGGCGGCGAGGCGCGCCGGCATCGGGTCGACCGAATCCCAGTCGACCGGCGCGCGGACCGAGGCGGCCGGGACGACCGAGTCGGCCCGCCGCCCGAGCGCCGGGTCGGCGGTCCACTCCACCACCGAGGCGCCGCTGGTGAAGCCGGCGCCGAAGGCGACGAAGACGATCCGGTCGCCGACCTTCACGCGCCCCGAGTCGACGGCCTCGGCCAGGGCGATCGGTACCGAGGCGGCCGAGGTGTTGCCGTAGCGGTCGACGTTGACGTAGAAGCGGTCCATGGAGAGGCCGAGCCCCTTGGCCACCGACTCGATGATCCGGAGGTTCGCCTGGTGCGGGATGAAGAGGGCGATCTCGTCGGCCGTCAGGCCGGCCCGCTGGATCGCCGCCAGCGCGCTCGAGGCGAGCGTCCTGGTGGCGTAGCGGTAGGTCTCCTTGCCCTCCATCCGGATGTAGTGCTCGCGGCGGGCGATCGTCTCGACCGACGGCGGGCTCTTCGAGCCGCCCGAGGGGAGCCAGATCATGTAGGCGCCGTCCGGGTCGGTCGTCAGCTCCATGCCGAGCATCCCACCGCCCGGGTCGTCCGAGGCGGAGATGACGACCGCGCCGGCGCCGTCGCCGAAGAGGATGCAGGTGTTCCGGTCGCCGAAGTCGAGGAAGCGCGTCAGCAGCTCGGCGCCGATCACCAGGACGTGGCGGTACATGCCGCTCGAGACCATGGCGTGGCCGGTCGCGTAGCCGTAGACGAAGCCCGAGCAGGCGGCCGCCACGTCCATCGCCGCGGCGCGCGTGTTGCCGATCGCCTCCTTGACCAGGGCCGCCGTGGAAGGCATCGGGTAGTCGGGACTGAGCGTCGCCACCAGGATCATCTCGATCTCGTCGGGGTCGAGCCCGGCGACGGCGATGGCACGCTTGGCGGCGATGGCGGCGAGCGTCGCGGTCGTCTCGTGCGGGGCGGCGACCCGTCGCTCGCGGATCCCCGTCCGCGTCACGATCCACTCGTCGGAGGTGTCGACCAGCCGCTCCAGGTCGGCGTTGGAGAGCACACCCATCGGCGCGTACATCCCCCACCCGGTGATCCTCGCGCTGCGCGGCTGCATCGCTGCTGTCTCCCTGTCCCTCGTCCCGGCCCGCTAGAGCGGCTCGACCTCGATGAGCGGCTGCTTCGCCTTGACCAGCCTCCCGGTCTCGGCGGCCATCCGGACGACCCGGCCGGCGACGTCGCTCTTGATCTCGTTGAAGAGCTTCATCGCCTCGATCAGGCCAATCACCTGGCCGACCACGATCTCCGACCCGACCGTCACGTAGGGCGGCGAGTCGGGCGTCGGCGAGGCGTAGAAGAGGCCGGTAAGGGGCGCCAGGACCGCGTGCATGGCCGGTGCCTCGGCGGGCTGGTCGGCCGGACCGGCGCGGCGATGCGCCGGGGATGCGCCGGGCGGTGCGACCGCCGCGGCGGTGGCTCCGTCGGACGGCACCGCCGGTTGCGGCTTGCGCAGGATGATCGCTGTCTCGCCCGCCTGGACCTCCAGCTCGGCCAGCTCCGAGCGCTCGAGGAGCAGCCCCAGCCGGTCGATCAGGCTCATCAGGGCGGGATCGGCGCCGCCGATGGGCGGATCTTCGTCGGCACGCTCGCTCACGACTCCCACCTCCGGATGACGAGAGCGGTGTTCTGGCCGCCGAAGCCGAACGAGTTGGAGAGCGCCACCCGCATCCCGCGCCGGCGCGCCACGTTGGGCGTCACGTCGAGCTCGCCGACCTGCGGGTCCGGCTCCACCTGGTTGATCGTCGGCGGGACGCACCCCTCGAGGAGCGCCTTGACCGTGGCGATCGCCTCGATCGCCCCGGCGGCCCCCAGGGGGTGCCCGGTCATGCTCTTGGTGGCGGTGATGCCGACGCGCGAAGCGTGCTCGCCGAAGATCGTGCGGATCGCCATCAGCTCGGCGCCGTCGCCCTCCGGGGTGGAGGTGGCGTGCGCGTTGACGTGGTCGACCTCGTGGGGGGCGATCCCCGCCTTCTCGAGAGCGCGTCGGGCGGCCCGGACGGCACCCATGCCGCCGGGGGCCGGCAGCGTGATGTGCGAGGCGTCGGCGGTCGCCGCGTAGCCTGCCACCTCGGCCAGGATGCGCGCCCCGCGGCGCTCGGCGTGCTCCAGCGACTCGAGGACCAGCATCCCCGCGCCCTCGGCGATGACGAAGCCGTCGCGTCCCGCGTCGAAGGGGCGACTCGCCCCGGCCGGGTCGTCGTTGCGGGTGGAGAGCGCGCGCATGGCGCTGAAGCCGCCGACCCAGGCCTCGTGGATCGGTGCCTCCGAACCGCCGGCAAGCATCACCTCGGCGTCGCCGCGGCGGATGATCTCGGCCGCCTCGCCGATGGCGTGGCCGGAGCTGGCGCAGGCGCTGACGGTGGCGAGGTTCGGCCCCAGGCAGCCGAAGGTGATGGCGGTCTGGCCGGAGGCCAGGTTGGCGATCGCCATGGGGATGAAGAAGGGGCTGAGCCGGTCCGGACCTCGCTCCGCGAGGACGAGCAGCTGCTCGGCGATGGTGGTCGAGCCGCCCATGCCGGTCCCCACGATGACGCCGGTCGCCTCGGCCAGCTCGCCCTCCAGGCGCTCCGGGAGGCCAGCGTCGAGGAGCGCCTCGTGGGTGGCGACCAGGGCGAACTGGGTGTAGCGGTCGTTGCGCCGCTGCTCCTTGCGGTCGAGGACGGCCGAGGGGTTGAAGTCGCGCACCTCGCCGGCGATCCGGGAAGGGAGCCGCGACGGGTCGAAGGCGCTGATCCCGCGCACCCCTGAGCGGCCGGCGACCAGGTTCGCCCAGAAGGTCGCCACGTCGTTGCCGAGCGGCGTCACCGCCCCCATCCCGGTCACGACGACCCGGCGTCCCGCGCCCGTGCCGCTCACCGGACGAGCCGCCCGGTGCGCACGGTGGCGGCCCGGTAGACGTCCCCGACCAGGCCCCGGGCGCTGATCGCCTCGGCGACCGCCTGGGCGTCGTAGTTGGCGCGGCGGATCTCGGCTCGCACGGCGTCGCCCTCGATCTCGATGAGCGCCCATGAGGCGGCCGGGTCGCCGTCGAAGCTGAAACCGCAGCTGCCGCCGTTGACGATGATCTTCCAGCCGAGGTCGCGCACCTCGGGCAGGTGGGTGTGCCCGCAGGCGATGACGCGCGCGTCGGTGCGGGTCACGATCTGGACCACCGCGGCGGCGTCGAGCTCGGTCCCGAGGCCCTGCGTCTGCGAGCCGGGCGAGGCGTGGCAGAGGAGGACCATGGTGCCGTCCACGTGGATCCGCCGCTCGGCGGGGAGGCGGCGCAGGTAGCCGAGCGCCGCGTCGTCCAGGGCGTCGTGGGTCCACTCCGCGACCGCCCGGAAGGAGGGCGGCACCTCGGGCATCCAGGGGAAGGCCGCGGCGTAGTCGAAGTCGGCGACGGCGATGTCGGTGTTGCCCTGCACGACGAGGGCGCCGGCCGCCTCGGCCTCGCGGATCCGGTCCAGCGTGCGCGCCGGCTCGGGCCCGTTGAGCACCAGGTCGCCGGCGATGGCCACGAGGTCGGCCTTCTCGCGCCCGATCCCCTCGAGCGCCGCCTCGAGGGCGGCGAGGTTGCCGTGGACATCGGAAAGGAGGGCGATCCGGGTCGCCATCAGGGAAGCGCCCCTTCCCCGGGGATGATGAAGCTGATGACCGTCTCGCAGGCGACCTCGCCATCGACGGTGGCGACGCCACGCCCCTTGCCGAACCGCTTGCCGAGGCGCTCCATTGTCACCTCGAGGCGGAGCCGGTCGCCCGGCGTCACGATCCGCTTGAAGCGGCACTCGTCGATGCCGGCGAAGAGCCCGATCCGGTCGCCGAAGCCCTCCTGCCGGGCGACGTAGACGGCCATCGTCTGGGCCAGCGCCTCGACCTGCAGGACGCCCGGCATGATCGGCCGCCCGGGGAAGTGGCCCCCGATGAACCACTCGGTCGCGGTCACCGCCTTCTCGCCGACGATCCGTCCGCCCGCCGGGTCGTACTCCACGATCCGGTCGACGAGCAGGAACGGCCAGCGGTGCGGGATGAGCGTCTCGATCTCGCGGGTCGTCAGCACGGTCTCGGTCATGGGCGAACGATCTCCTCCAGATACAACCACGGGCCGCCCGCGGCCAGAGGCGGGATCGGTGCAGTGCTGCACCCATCCGGCCGGCCACCGCACTTCACGGCCCGGCCGCCCCCGCGAACGCCGCGCTGCCGACGCGGTCGAGGAGGTTGGTGGTGAAGCGCCCCTCGATGAAGACCGGGTGATCGAGGAGGGCGCGGTGGAAGGCGACGTTGGTGGCGACGCCGGCCAGGCGCAGCTCGTCGAGCGCCGCCCGGCCGCGGGCGATGGCAGTGGCGCGATCGGGGCCCCAGACGATCAGCTTGCCGAGGAGCGAGTCGTAATAGGGCGGCACCTCGTAGCCCGGGTAGACATGGGTGTCGACGCGCACGCCCGGTCCGCCCGGCGCGAGACAGCTCTCGATGCGGCCGGTCTGCGGGCGGAAGTCGTGGGCCACGTCCTCGGCGTTGATGCGGAACTCGATGGCGTGGCCGCGCAGCTCGACGTCGGCCTGCGTGTAGCCGAGCGGCTCGCCGGCGGCGATGCGGATCTGCTCGGCGACAAGGTCGATCCCCGACAGCATCTCGGTGAGCGGGTGCTCGACCTGGATCCGGCAGTTGATCTCGATGAAGTAGACGGCACCGGCCTCGTCGGCGAGGAACTCGAGCGTGCCGATGTTCTCGTAGCCGGCCGCCACGGCGGCGCCGACGGCCGCCTCGGCCAGGCCGCTGCGCGCCTCCGGGGAGAGCGCCGGCGTCGGCGCCTCCTCCAGGATCTTCTGGTGGCGCCGCTGGACCGAGCAGTCGCGGTCGCCGACGTGGACGCCGTTGCCGTAGCGGTCCACCACCACCTGGACCTCGATGTGGCGGTTCTCCTCGAGCCACTTCTCCAGGTAGAGCGAGTCGTCGCCGAAGGCCGATCGCGCCTCCGACCGGCAGACCTCGATGACGTTCTGCAGCTCGCGCGGCGAGCGGACCATGCGCATGCCGCGGCCGCCCCCGCCGGCCGCCGGCTTGATGAGGACCGGGTAGCCGATCCGCTCGGCCTCGGCCAGGGCGTGCTCGTCGTCGCGCAGCGTTCCCTCCGAGCCGGGGATGGTGACCAGCCCGTGGCGCGCCAGCAGCCGGCGCGTCCGCTCCTTCGAGGCGAAGCGCTCGAGCACCTCCGGCGGCGGCCCGATGAAGGCGAGCCCGTGGGCGCGCACCATCTCGGCGAACGTCTCCGACTCGGAGAGGAAGCCGTAGCCGGGGTGGATCGCATCGCAGCCGGTCACCACGGCGGCCGAGAGGATCGCCGGAGCGGAGAGGTAGCTGCGGCGCGGTTCGGCGGGACCGATGCAGATCGCCTCGTCGGCGAGCGTGACCGGCAGCGAGTCGCGGTCCGCTTCGCTGTAGGCGACGACCGCCTCGATGCCGAGCCGCCGGCAGGTGCGCAGGATGCGGAGGGCGATCTCGCCGCGGTTGGCGATCAGGACCTTCTCGAACATCGCTAGCCCGCCCCGCTCGCGGCCGGCGCGACCCCGCTCCCGGCCGGCGCGGCCAGCTCGATGCGGATCAGCTCCTGGCCGTACTCGACCGCCTGGCCCGCCTCGACCAGGTAGCGGCCGACGACCCCGTCGACCGGAGCGACGACCTCCTGGCGGACGCCGAGCACCTCGACGTGCCCGAGCGTGTCGCCGGCGCGGATCGGCGTGCCGACACCGGTCGCCTCGTCGGGAGCGAAGAAGCCGACCGCCGGCGATGTGGCCACGGCCCGGCGCGCCTCGGCGGGGCGGGGCGGGGCGCCGGCGGGGCCCGGCCCCACCGCGCGCAGGGGGGCATGGGCTCCGTCGCCCCCGACGGCCGGCCGCTGGCTCGTGCGCTCCGCCGCGCGTGCCTCCTCGACGGCCTCCTGGACCGGCTTGCGCAGGCGGACGCGCCAGCCACCCTGGCGCACCTCGAGCTCGCCGAGCGAGCTGGCGGTGAGGCGGGCCATCAGTGCGGGCAGAAGCTCCTCGGAGATCCGGCGGATCGCGGCGTGGTCGGTCGTGGCCGGGGCGGCGCGGCGGTCAAGGCTGCTCCGCCGATCCGTCCCGCTGCGTCGCTCCGGCGGCATCAGACCTCCTCCCGCAGCGGCGCGCCGTACTCCTCATCCTCGATCGGCTGGGGCCGCCCGGCGGTCGCCTCCGGCACCCCGAGCGTGGCGCGGCCGACCTCGAAGAGCTGGCGGATCCGGTCGGCCAGTGACGGGCGCTCCGGCACGGTGACGCCGGGGACGCCCTCCACGGTGCGGTAGCTCCCCAGCTCGCGGTAGCGCCGGTAGCGCTCGGTGAGCAGCGACTCCACCGGCATCCGCTCGAGCCGCTCGAGATGGCCGCCGATCGACTCGCGCAGCCGTCGCAGCGTCGCCTGGTCGTCGGACCGCGTCCCGCCGGACGGTTCCGGGATCACCTCGTCGACGACGCCGAGGAGCAGCTGTTCGCCGGCGGTGAGGCGCATCGCCGCGGCCGCCGTCTTCGAGGCGTCCCTGGAGCGCCACAGGATGGCGGCGCAGCCTTCCGGGCTGATCACCGAGTAGATCGCGTTCTCGAGGGCGAGGACGACGTCCCCGACGGCGATCGCCAGCGCGCCGCCGGAGCCGCCCTCGCCGCTGATCACGACCACGATCGGCGTCCGCAGGACCGAGAGCTGCGCGATCGAGCGAGCGATCGCCTCGGCCACGCTCCGCTCCTCGGAGGCCGGGCCGGGGAAGGCGCCCGGGGTGTCGACGAAGGTGAGGACCGGGAGGCCGAAGCGTTCGGCCAGGGCGAAGAGGCGCTGCGCCTTGCGGTAGCCCTCCGGGTGCGGCATGCCGAAGTTGCGGTGGATGTTCGCCGACGTGTCGGCGCCCTTCTGATGCCCGACCACGACGACCGGACGCCCGGCGAACCGGGCGAGGCCGCCGACGATGGCGGGGTCGTCGCGGAACAGGCGATCGCCGTGCAGCTCGACGAAAGCATCGGCGAGCGCCTCGACCAGCTCGCGGGTATGCGGCCGACGCAGGTCGCGCGCCTTCTGGACGTGCTCCCAGACCTCCTCCTCCGAGCCGCGCTCGGCCGGCAGGACCGGTGCCGCGGCCGCCGCGTCGGCACGGCCGGCAAAGGCCGAGCCGTTCGACGAGGCGGGCACGGGGACGTCGACGCGTCGCGGCCGGAGCAGGCCGAGGAGCGTCGCCAGCGTCTGCCGGAGCTCCGCGCGCGGCACCACCCGGTCCACGAAGCCGCGCTCGAGCAGGAACTCGGCGCGCTGGAATCCGGCCGGCAGCTCCTCGGCGATCGTCCCCTCCGCGACCCGCGCCCCGGCGAACCCGATCAGCGCGTTCGGTTCCGCCAGGTTGACGTCGCCGAGCGCGGCGAAGGAGGCGTAGACGCCGCCGGTCGTGGGGTCGGTCATGACCGAGAGGTAGGGCACGCCGGCGGCGCGCAGCCGCTCCACCGCGCCGCACGTCTTGGCCAGCTGCATCAGGGCCAGCGTCCCTTCCTGCATCCGCGCCCCGCCGGAGGCGGAGACGACCACGAGCGGGATCCGCTCCGCCAGTGCGGCCTCGACGGCGCGGGTCACCTTCTCGCCGACGACCGAGCCCATCGATCCACCCATGAAGGCGAAGTCCATGACACAGACGGCGACCCGCGTCCCGCCGATCGCGCCGATCCCCCAGACGGCGCCATCGCGCAGGCCGGTGTTCGCCTGGGCCGAGGCGATCCGCTCGGGGTAGGGACGGAGATCGACGAAGTGGAGCGGGTCGACCGACTCGAGGCCGGCGTCGCGCTCGGCGAAGGAACCCGGGTCGAGGAGGAGCTCGAGGCGCATCTCGGCGCGCAACCGGAAATGGTGGCCGCAGCGCGCGCAGACCCAGAGGTCCTTCGCCAGGTGCTTGTTGTAGAGCATCTCCTCGCAGCCGGGGCACCTGGTCCACAGGTCGCGGGGGAGCTCACGGCCGCGCGGCAGGAAGGGGAGCTTGATCGGCATCAGTGCCTCCCCGGCCGCCGCCGCCAGGCGACGAGGGCGACGCCGGCGAGCGAGACGCCCGAGGCGATGGCACCGCCGATCAGGACCGGGCGCGGCAGACGGTCGAGCGGCTCGGGAAGCGACGGCGCGAGGACCGACAGACGGCCGACCGCCACGACGTCGCCCGGGATCGGCCCCGGTGCGGCGTCAGTCGGTCTCGAACGGAACGGGATCGGGTCGCCGGCCGCACGCGGCAGGGCGACGCCGTCGACGGCGGCGCGGAGGCGCCCGGCGAGCCGCTCCTCGAAGCGGAAGCTGGGGTGGATCCGCACGAGCGCGTCGCGGAGCGCGCGCGCCGCCCCGACGAGCGCGGGGTCGATCAGCGCCGTCCCCTCCACCGTCGGAAGGTCGCCCGTCGGCGCGGCTCCCGCCGTGGCGCCCGCCAGCAGCATCTCGAGGTACGCGTCGGTCTGGATGGCGTCCTCGCGCAGCGGTCCCCAGGCCTCGGCGAGCGTCTCGCCGAAGGTCATCGGCGCTGCCTCGCGTCGCCCTCGCGCCGCGCGCCCAGTTCCCGTGCGACGGTCCGCAGCGCCCGGTGCACCAGCACCCGGACGGCGCCCTCGGAGCGCTCCATCACCCGCGCGATCTCGGCCGTGGACATCTCCTCGACGAAGCGCAGGATCAGCGCCCGCCGACGGTCGGCCGGCAGGCGCGCCACCGCCGCCCAGGCGCGGGCGACCGACTCCCGCTCCGCCGCCAGGTGCTCCGGGTCGAGCGGCGCCGGCAGCGCGTCGGCCAGCTCGGCGGGCGCCTCGCGGCGGCGCGCCAGGCTCCGCCGGTGGTTGCTGATGGCGTTGCGGGCGATGCGGAAGAGCCAGACCCGGAACGTGCTCGGCCCGTCGCCGCGCTCCTCGAAGCGCGGCAGGGCGGCCAGCGCCGAGAGGAACGTGCGCTCGGTCACGTCCTCGGCGTCGTGGTGGTTGCCAAGCTCGTAGAAGGCGAAGCTGTACACCTGCGGCAGGTACTTGCGGTAGAGCGCCTCGAACTGCCGCGGATCGCGGCCCGCCGCCCGCACGGCTGCGCGGTCCGTGTCATAGACCGCGATCCGGTCGGCCGGGGCGCCTCTCCTCATCCTTCCAAACACCGGCACGCGCCCTCCGTTACACCCGCGCCGCCACGGCGCCGCGGATGCGGCAGGCGACGACCTCGCCGGAGGCGACCTCGACGGTCCCGGTCGCCGTGGCGACGAGGAGCGTCCCGCGTTCCGGGTCCACGCCAGCGCCGCGCCCCTCGACCGTGCGGCCGGAGGTCTCCACGCGCAGCTCGCGCCCGGTCGTCCACTGCCGCGCCAGCCAGCTGTCCGCGTCGAAGCCGCCCCGCCGCAACCCCGTGTAGGCGGGCTCGAGCCTGGCCAGGAAGGCGTGGAGGAGCGCCTCGCGATCGACGGCATCGCCGGCCAGCTCGCGTAGGCTCGTCATCGAGCCGCCCAGCTCGGCCGGGAAGGCGGATGCCGGCCAGTCGACGTCGACGCCGATGCCGACCACCGCGCTCACCAGCCGATCGCCCTCGCTGGCGGCCTCGGTCAGCAGGCCGCCGAGCTTGCGCAGCGATCCGTCGGAAGCGTCGGCGACGAGGTCGTTCGGCCACTTCAGTCCGACCGCCCCAGGCGGAAGGCCAGCCACCGACTCGGCCGCCCCCGCCATCGCCAGCGCCACGACGCCGGCCAGCCGCCAGGAGAACGCCGGCGGCAGATCGACCGGTCGGAAGCCCGCCGAGAGGAGGAGCGCGGCGCCCGGTGGCGCGACCCAGGAGCGTCCGCCGCGGCCGCGCCCGGCCGTCTGCGTGTCGGCGACGGCGACGGCGACCTCCGGCTGCCCCTCGGCGAACCAGCCCGCGACGACGTCGTTGGTCGAGCCGACGCTCCCGAAGCGCTCGAGGCGCGAGAGGAACGTCACGACGCGCGGCTGCCCGCCGCCCGGCGGCGCGCCACCGGTCGCGCGGGGTGCTCGACGATCGCCTCGGGCCGCTCCAGCTCGAAGGCACGGTGAAGGGCGACGGCCGCCCGCTCCAGGTCGTCGCGGCTGATGATGCAGGTGATGCGGATCTCCGAGGTCGAGATCATCTCGATGTTGACGCCCGCGGCGGCGAGCGCCCCGAACATCCGCGCCGCGTAGCCGGGCGCGTTCTGGATCCCCGCCCCGACGATGCTGATCTTGGCGACCGCGGCATCGGTCGTCAGGTCCTTCGCCCCGAGCCCGCGGACGACCGGCTCGAGCAGCCGCTTCGCCTTCGCCAGGTCCGCCTCGGGGATCGTGAACGAGAGGTCGGTCGTTCCCGCATGGCTCACGTTCTGCACGATCATGTCGACGTTGATGCCGGCCTCGGCCAGCGGCGCGAAGACGGCGTGCGCCACCCCCGGCCGGTCGGGGACGGCGACGAGCGTCACCTTCGCCACCTTGCGGTCGTGGGCGAGGCCGCGCACCTTGTTGCGCTGCTCCACGAAGGGGTCCTCCTTGATCACGGTGCCGGGGTGCTCGGAGAAGGAGCTGCGGACGGCGATCTCGACGCCGTTGACCCAGCCCAGCTCGACCGCCCGCGTCTGCATCACCTGGGCGCCCTGCTGCGCCAGCTCGAGCATCTCCTCGTAGCCGATCACCGGCAGCAGGCGCGCCTCACGGACAAGCCGGGGGTCGGCGGTGAAGATGCCCTCGACGTCCGTGTAAATCTCGCAGCGGTCGGCCTCCAGGCGCGCGGCGAGGGCGACCGTCGTGGTGTCCGAGCCGCCGCGTCCGAGGGTGGTGATGTCGGCCCCCAGGTGGTCGTCCGCGGTGCTCCCCTGGAAGCCGGCGACGATCACCGTCTTCCCGGCATCGAGCTCGCCGCGGATGCGCGAGGGGTCGACGTTGGCGATGCGGGCCCGACCGTGGGCGCTGTCGGTGCGGATCCCCGCCTGCGCGCCGGTCAGCGAGATGGCCGGGACGCCGCGGGCGTGGAGCGCCATCGCCACGAGCGTGCCGCTGATGTGCTCGCCGGTGGAGAGGAGGAGGTCGAGCTCGCGCGGGTCGGGGTCGCGGGTGATCCGGGCGGCCAGGTCGAGCAGCTGGTCGGTGGTGTCGCCCATGGCCGAGACGACGACGACGAGATCGACCCCCGTCGCGCGCTCGCGGGCGATCCGGTCGGCGACGTGGCTGATCCGGTCCGCGTCCCGCAGGCTCGACCCGCCGAACTTCTGGACCACGAGGGGGGATGGTGACACCGGGGCATTCTAGCAAAGGGGATTCGGCGGACCCGGCCGGAGGGGGGCCGGCCGCGGAGCGCGGGGCCCGGCCGCGGAGCGCGGGCGGGACCGGACGGCGTGCCCGACCGACGTTCTGCCCAGCGCGACAAACGG
>MGMJ01000002.1:0-710 GCA_001794945.1 Chloroflexi bacterium GWC2_73_18 | reverse complement strand
ACGCCCGGCCACCTCCGGCGACCGCGGCGCCCCGGCCGCCGCACCCATCGCGCACCAGCGCCGACGGGGCGGCTCACGGACCCCGGCGGCGTCGCCCTGCGCGCTCGCGCCAGGCCTCCCGGGCGCCAGATCGGGCTCCTCGAACGGGCGTCCCGCGGCCCGACCGCCCGACCGGTCGGCGTTTGTCCTTCGCCGCAGAACGCGGGCCGGCGACGGCAGTGGCGAACGCACCCGGCGGCCCGCGCCCGACCAGCGTTCGGGACGGCGTGCCAGCCACGTTCCGACGGGCGCCGCAACGTCGCCATCCGGCGCACGTCCGGCCGGTTCAGGCCCTGATGGCGAAACCGGCCGGACCTCGCCAGGGGGCACGGCGTGGCGGGGACGCCGACCCTGGACGCGGGCGGACGATCGTCGTCAGCGCCGCCTCCGCCGTCGACACGAGGTCGGGGCGACCGGGCCGTTGCGACCGTCCCCGCTCCATCTCGCGGGTGCATCGCCTGCGGTTGGTGGGCGTGGTAGGGACGACCGTGGTCGCCGGGAGAACACGGGGAGAGGCCGAATCGGGGAGGGGCGAGCGTGGAGGGTCGACGTTGCGAAGCCTCCCTGGGACCGATCGTGTCCCTGGCACGCCTCGTGGGCGTACCTGATGCAGTGCTGGCAGCTGTTGGGGGGCGCGATCCGCCTGGGGCGAAGGGCGCCATCCATCGCCC
>MGMJ01000001.1:15448-16537 GCA_001794945.1 Chloroflexi bacterium GWC2_73_18 | reverse complement strand
AGTACGCCGAGGAGACCGGCTACATCCGCCGCTACGTCTGGCACCTGCGGCGCAAGCTCGAGCGCGACCCGCAGCAGCCCGCCTACATCCTCAACGAGCGGAGCGTGGGCTACTACTTCCGCGCCGCGGAGTGACTGCCGGGCACACTCAGCCGTGGGTCGGGGACGCCGTCACCCCGGCACGTTCCCGGAGCGCGGCGAGCAGCTCGGCCAGCTCGTGCTCGACGTTGACGTAGCGGTCGGCGCGGGCGACGAGGGCCAGCCGGCCGCTCTCGAGGCGCGTCCAGACGCGCCGCCGCGGGAGGTAGAAGGTGAGGGTCAGCCCGCCGATCAGACTGAGGAAGGCGATCAGCACGATCGGCGCGCCGGGGTCGTTGCGGATGACGAGACCCGTGTAGGCGGTGACGCGCGACCAGCGGATGCGCAAGCCGCCGAAGGTGGCCGGGTCGGTCCAACGCTCGCGCGGCAGGTTGCCGAAGAAGAGGAGGTCGGCCGAGCCGGTCGCCGGATCGGCACGGTAGCCGATCAGCCCGAGATACGGCGCGCCCTGCTCGTCCTTCGCCAGCACGACCTGGAGGCCGGTCTCGGTGCCGGGGATCCCGATCGTCCCGCTTGGCAGACCGAGCGCCTGCTCGGAGAGGAGGACCGGTCCCAGCCAGAGGAGCGCGCCGGCCCCGTCGCGGATCTCCAGCTCGGCGGCCGGGCCGAACGAGTTCTGGTGGAAGGTGAAGCCGTCGACCGTGAGCGGGTCGTTGACGCGGATCCGTTTGCGCGCCACCTCGACGCCGCCGCGGTAGACGACGAGGTCCGACCAGAAATCCTCGAACGAACCGTCGGGTCGCCGCGGCGCGCTGAAGCCGAGGTTCTTGACGAGCAGGTTGTCCGGGGTGCCGACCGGCTGCACCGGCGCCGACTGCCCATCGGCGAGGAAGACAGCGGTCTCGTAGCCGAGCCACCCGGTGATCGCCCCGGCGACGAGGAAGAGGACGAGCCCGGTGTGGGTCAGCAGCGTCCACAGCCGGTGGAAGCGGTTCCGGTCACCGTAGAGGTAGGCGATTCCGCCGGCCTCCTCGACCCGCACCCGGTAGCG
>MGMJ01000001.1:7600-15421 GCA_001794945.1 Chloroflexi bacterium GWC2_73_18 | reverse complement strand
GGCCGCCTCAAGGACCCCCTCGCCGCCACGGCCCTCCGCATCCGGCGTCGCCCCGCCGACAACCGCCCGTCGCGGCAGGCTCGGCGCGAAGTAGGCCTCCGGCTGCACGACGCGGACGCGGCGCACGTCGCGCCAGAGACGCGGCAGCCGGTCCAGCGTGCAGAAGACGATGCTGATCGCCAGGATCGTGGCGAGGGTGAAGAACCAGGGGGTCGAGAAGACGCGGAAGAAGCCGATCCGCTCGAAGAGGTCGGTCATCGCCGGCCCGAACTGCCAGCCGAGGAGCGAAAGGCCGTCGTAGCGGCGGTGGAGGTCGGCCATCTCGCGCGCGTAGGCGGCCGGGTCGTGGAGCGCGAAGGACGGGATCTGGCGGACGAGCGTGCCGATCAACCCCGCCACGACCAGGACGCATATCTGGACGACGGCGAAGCGCACGTTGGTGAGGAGCGCCCAGGCGAGCGCGGGGGCCTCGCGCACGACGGCGAGGGGCGGCCTGCGGGCGAGGGTCAGCGTGGCGATGGCGGTACCGACCTGTTCGGCTGGGGGCCGGCCGGCGGTGGGTGCCGGCCCGACCCGGGACTCATCCCCCGGCGACCGTCGCCGCTGGCGCCCGGGCGGTGGTACGAGGCGAGCCCGTGATCGCGCCTGCCGCAGCAAGCCCGACGTCGAAGTCGGCGACCAGGTCGTCGAGGTCCTCGATGCCGACCGAAACGCGGATCAGCCCGTCGGGGATCCCGGCCGCGGCGAGCGCCTCGGCGTCGAGCTGGCGATGCGTGGTGGAGGGCGGGTGGACGGCGATGGTGTGGACGCTCCCCAGGCTCGCCGTCCGCTCGGAGACGGTGAGCGCGTCGATGAACGCGCCCCCGGCGCCACGGCCGCCCTCGATCTCGAAGGCGAGCATGCCGCCCCCGGCGCGCAGCTCCCGCGCGGCGACGGCGGCCTCGGGGTGCGAGGCGAGGCCGGGGTAGAAGACCTGGCGGACGCCGGGCTGCCGTTCGAGCCAGGCGGCGAGGCCGGCGGCGTTGGCGCAGTGACGCTCCATGCGGACCGCCAGCGTCTCGATCCCGCGCAGGACGAGCCAGGCGCTGAACGGCGCCAGCGAGGCGCCGGTGTCGACCTGCAGCTCGCGAACGGCGCGGATCCGCTCCGCCGCGCCGACGACGGCGCCGGCGAGCACGTCCGAATGGCCGGCCAGGTACTTGGTGGCCGAGTGGACGACGAGATCGGCGCCGAGCTCGAGCGGACGGCAGAGGTAGGGCGAGGCGAAGGTGTTGTCGACGACGACCGGGATGCCACGCGCGTGGGCGCGGGCGGCCAGGTCGGCGATGTCGACGACGGCGATCGTCGGGTTCGAGATCGTTTCCAGGTAGAGGAGGCGCGTCTGCGGCCGGAACGCCGCCTCGACGCTCTCGGCCACGGTGGCGTCCACGAACTCGGTGGTTACGCCGAGCCGCGACAGGACCGAGGCGAAAAGGTGCTGGGTCGAGCCGTAGATGGCGCGCGTGGAGACGACGTGGTCGCCGGCCGAGACGATCGACAGGACCGCGGCGTGGATGGCGGCCATGCCGCTGGCGAAGGCGTAGCCGGCCTCGGCGCCCTCCAGCTCGGCGACCGCCCCGGCCATCGCCGCCGCGGTCGGATTGTCGAGCCGGCTGTAGACGTAGCCATGCTGCCGGCCGGTGGTGACGGCCGCCAGCTCGTCGGCGTCACCCGAGGCGAAGGTGACCGTCTGGTAGATCGGCACCGAGGTGGGACGCTGGTCGACCCGCGGGACACGCGAGGCGGCGCGGATGGCGCGCGTGGAGAAGCCGCTCATGGCCCCGCATCGTACACCGCGACGCCGTCGCGGCCGGCGGGGAGCTTCTCCCCGTACGAGACTGTCCGTCGTCGAAGAAGCGGGCCCGTCGTAGACGCGAGCAGAGCCGGGCCGAGGCGGCTAGCGCGCCGGCACCCCCGGCAGGATATCCATCCCCGCCCGGCGGGCCTCGCCCCGCACGAGTGCCACCATCTCGGCCTCGACCCCCACCGGGATCACCGGGCGACGGTACGTCGCGAGCACCTCGTCGACCCGCCGGCGCGCCCTGGCGAACGTGTCGAGCGCGCCCGCCTCCTGCCAGGTGCGGTGCGAGACCCGGTCGATCACCCGCGACGGCAGGTGCTGTTCGCGCCGGAAGAGCCGGTTCGTCTCCGCCAGCTCCAGGAAGCGCCCCTCGAGGCCGGCTTCCCGGAACGCCGCCGTCGCCAGCGTCTCGGTGGGCGTCTCGACACCCCGCATCAGGCGCTTCGCCATGCCGATCGCTTCGGCGTCGATCACCAGTTTCTCGGCGCTCTGGCAGAGGAGGAAGTCGAGCATCCCCGCCCCGGAGATCATGTCGATCCCCGCCAGCGCCCCGAGGATCGCCGAGATGCCGCTCTCCAGCCCCGCCTGGGCGTCGACGATCTTGGCGTCGCTGGCGCCGAGATAGGCGTGCGTCGGGAGTCCGAGCGAACGGCCGACCTGGGCGCAGGCAGCGTCGATCATCGCCGTCTCGATCGCCCCCATCGGCGTGGTGCCCGCCCGCATGTCGAGGATCGCCGGCGCGCCGCCCCAGACGACGGGCGCGCCGGGACGTGCCAGCTGGTGGATGGCGATGCCGCTCAGGCACTCGGCGGCATGCTGCACCACCGACCCGACGAGCGTCACCGGGGCGGCGCCGCCGGCGAGCGGCATCGAGACGATCTCGGCCGGCACACCCGCCCGCGCGAGGGCGACCAGGTTGCTCCCCGCGAACTCGGTCCAGGTAAGCGGCGGAGAGGGGCAGACGTCGAAGACGGCCCGCGGCCGCGCCTCCAGCGCCCGACGCCCGCCGGCGTCGGCGGCGAGCAGGTCGATCATCACCTCGGTCGTCTGGGCGGTGAAGGCGCCGGTCACGATCGGCTTGTCCGAGTGGAGAAGGACGAGGAAGAGGCGGTAGAGGTCGCCGATCGCGGCCGGCACGTCGGCGCAGACGACCGCCGTCGACTGGGCGGCGTACTGCGGCAGCATCTCGGCGACCTGGACGAGGCGCACCAGGTCGGCCGATCGCGAGCTGCGGTGCTCCAGCGTCTCGGGATCGAGGACGTGGACGCCGGACGAGCCCGGGTCGAAGTGGACCTCGCCCGAGCCGTAGCGGACGACGGGGTCGCCGGCCCGATCGTGGAGCGCGAACTCGTGGGGCACGGTGACGAGCGCGGCGCGCACCGGCCCCTCCGGGATGCGTGCCACGCCGTCGGCGACCGACGCGCCGGCCGCCGCGAGCAGCTCCGCGACTTCGGGGGAGCGGACGCGGACGCCAGGGTCGAGGAGCAACGCGAACGCCTCGCCGAGCACCCGCTCGACGAGCGCGGCGTCGAGAAGCTCGAGTCTCGGTCGCAGCGGCGTCATGTGGGGGCCGCCGCACCGGCGACGCCGGCCTCCCGCTCGACCGCCGCGATGATCGCCGCCAGCTCGGCCGCCACCACCGGGTCGAGCGGGTCGGGCTCGTGCGTCGCCAGGATCTCTCGCGCCCGCGCCCGCGCCCAGTCGCGCGCCCGGTCCCGCTTCTCCTCCCAGGCGCCGTAGGGACGCCGGTCGAAGAAGCGCGACTGCCAGAGCTCGCGCATGTGCCGCACGGTGTGCGGGTCGGTCAGGTACTCGCCGCCGGGCCCGACGCGGCGGATCGCCTCGAGCGCGAGCGCCTCGTCGTCGACGGCGATCCCGCGCAGCATCGCCCGCACGATGCCGTAGATCTCGCAGTCGAGGAGCATCTGCTCGTACGACCAGATGCGGCTGCCGTGGAGAAGGCCGACGCCGAGGAGCATGTCCGAACGGACGGCCGCGGCCATGAAGGTGGAGAGGCCGTTCTCGATGCCGGCCTGCCAGTCGGGCTCCTTGGCCCCGGTGGCGAACGAGCCCATCGAGAGCGGTACGCCGTAGAAGTCGGCCAGCGCGTTCGTCGCCGCCCCGAAGAGGAAGTCCTCCGGGCCACCGCCGGTGTAGGCGCCGGAGCGAAGGTCGATCGCCGTCTGCGCCGCGGCGTAGTAGACCGGCGCGCCCGGCTGCGCCAGCTCGACCAGGGCGAGCGCGCTGATCACCTCGGCGTTGCCGACAACCAGGGTGCCGGCCGGGGTCGCCGGCCCGGTGAAGGCGGCGGACGCCATGGTCATGAAGCCGACCGGCACGCCCGCCTCGGCCGCCACGAGCGCCGCGTCCAGCGCTCCCCCCTCCTGCGCCAGCGGGCTGATGGTGCACTCCATGAGCGAGAGGACCGGCCGCCGCCGCAGCGCCTCGCGCCCGCCGGCGATCGCCGCCGCCATCTCGACCGCGGCGCGCGCCTCGCGCTCGGTCACGATGCTCTCGGTCTGGGCGTGCTTGGTCGAGTTGGCCCAGATCGCCGCCAGCTCGTGCAGGCCCCGGCTCTCGGCGGGGGTGTCCTGGGCCGAGACGGCGACCCAGTGGAAGGCGATCTCGTCGAGGTAGTCGCCGACCCGCGCGATCTCGGCCACGTCCTGCAGGCGCGAGCGGCGCCGTTCGCCGGTGACCAGGTCGAGCACCTCCACGCCGCAGCCGTCGGTCGCGGCGTAGACGTGCCGCCCGTCGAGCGGCAGGTCCTGGGACGGGTCGCGGGCCGCCAGGGCGTACTCGTGCGGCGCCCTGGCCAAAGCCTCTTCGACGAGGGCGCCCGGCGCGCGGACGACCAAGGTCTCGCGATCGACGGTCGCCCCGTGAGCCTGCCAGATCTCGAGCGCCCGGGGCGAGGGGAAGCGGACGCCGACCGACTCGATCACCTCGAGGGTCGCGGCGTGGATCCTCTGGACTTCGTCGTCGCTCAGGACCCGGACTTCGATCCGCGGGTCGACGATCGGGTCGATCGTGCGTGCCATGGCTGATCCTTCGGCGCTGCCGCGCTCAGACCACGGCCGCGTCGGCGGCGCCGACGAGCCGCCGGGCCACGGTGACCGCTTGGGCGGCGTCCTCGCCGTAGCCGTCGGCGCCAATCTCCTCGGCCCACTCGCGCGTCACGGGAGCGCCCCCGACGATCACCTTGACCCGCGGCCGCAGGCCGCCGGCGGCGAGCGTCTCGATCACGGTCCGCTGGCCGGTCATCGTCGTCGTCAGGAGCGCCGAGACGCCGACGATGTCGGCGTCGACCTCGCGCGCCTTCTCGACGAAGCGATCGAAGGGAACGTCGACGCCGAGATCGTGGACCTCGAACCCCGCCGCCGCCAGCATCGTGGCGACCAGGTTCTTGCCGATCTCGTGGATGTCGCCCTTGACCGAGCCGATGACGACCCGCCCGAGCACCTGCCGCTTCATGGCGCGCCGGTCGAGCTCCGGCTCGAGCACCGCGACCGCCCGCTTCATCGCCTTGGCCGCCAGCATCATCTCGGGCAGGAACATGTCGCCGCGACTGAAGCGGTCGCCGACCTCGCGCAGGCCGATGACGAAACCGTCGTCGATCGCCCTGAGTGGGTCGACGCCCGCTCGGAGCGCCTCGCCGGCAAGCTCCGCGGCGCGCTCGTCGTCGCCGTCGATGATGCTCCGGCGCATCGCCTCGAACAGGGCCTCGCTCGTCATCTCGGTCGTCATGGCATCACCACCGCGCGGCGCCGGCTCGGCGCGCTCGACCGGCGCTCGTCCGTCGCGCAGCCCAGCCTGCCCGAGCGCCGGGGCCGCGCCTAGTGCGGAAAGTCCCGGCCGGAGGTGGACGGTCGGCCGGGGTTCCGCGGCGGGTCGCCTCGTGCCGCTCGTGCCGAGGCCCAGGTTCTTCCGGCTTACGACCAGCCGTCGTTCGAAGGAACGGGACGGTCGCGGTGAGGCGCCGAAACGACTCGCAGGACGTGTCCGCACGACTGTCGCTCGTATGCGTGAGGAAGCGGGGCAACGGGGCGCGGCGAACGCGTCGTGGAACGACGGTCCGTCGTAAGCGGGAGGAAGGTGCTCCTCTTCCGCGGTCCCGCCTTCGCGACGAGGCCGCACCGCCTCCCGGCCTTGCCGCTCCGGCCACGTCCGCCTCCCTCCCGGCAGCGCCGGCCGACCCCCTACGGGGTGCCGAAGCGATCGTCCCGCCAGGCGAGGGCCGCCTTGAGGCCGCGCTCCTTCACGATGCGGTCCCACTCCTGCTGCTCGGGTGTCCCGGCGGCGTTGAGGATGGTCGAGTTCTCCAGGTTGTAGTGGACCGCGTGCGACAGGCCGGCGAACTCGTAGGCCCTGTTGACGGCGCGCTTGGTCAGCTGCATGACGGCGGGCGCCACCTGGGCCATCGTCCGTACGTAGCGCTCGACCGTCGCCTCCAGCTCGTCGGCCGGGACGACCCTCGTGACCAACCCGAACGCCTCGGCCGACCGGGCGTCGAGGTGGTCGCCGGTGAAGAGGAGCTCCTTCGTCTTGCGCATCCCCAGCACGAACGGCATCAGGAACGTGACCGGCCCCGACCCGTAGCGGATCTCCGGCTCGCCCAGTTTCGCGTCCTCCGACGCGATCGCCAGGTCGCAGGCCATCACCAGCTCGCAGGCGCCGGCGAGCGCCCAGCCGTGGACCATGGCGATCGTCGGCCTGGGGAGGTGGAAGAGCCGCATCGTCACGTCGATGTCCCGGGCGAGCTCCTGTCGCCAGCGCCACGGCGACGCCTTCACGGAAACCTCGTCGTCGGCCGCGCCGGATCCTTCCTCGGCCAGGTCGTAGCCGGCGGAGAAGGCACGGCCGGCGCCGCGCAACACGACGACGCGTACCTCGTCATCGTCGGCCGCCGTCCGCAGCGCCGCGTCCAGGGCCTCGACCAGCTCGTGCGAGAGGGCGTTGAGCTTGTGCGGCCGGTTGAGCGTCAGCCAGAGGCTGTGCGGCCGCTTCTCGACCAGCAGGACGGGCGAGCCGTCAGGATTGGGCACGGGGTTCTCCTTGCGACACGATGCAGAGGGCGTCGAGCGCGACCAGCCCGCGCCCGGGGACCCAGACGAGCGGGTTGAGGTCGACCTGCCGCAGCCCGGGGCCGCAGGCCAGGGCGAGGTCGCCGAGGGCGGCGAGGGCCCGGCCGACAGCGGCGCGGTCGACCGCCGGCCAGCCACGCGGCCCGTCGAGGAGCGCCGTCCCTCGCAGCTCGTGGGTCATCCGCTCCCCGTCGGCCGCGTCGAAGGGCGGCAGGCGCAGGACCGCGTCGCGCAGCAGCTCGACGAAGATGCCGCCCAGCCCGAGCGCGACGACGGGGCCGAACTGGGGATCGGTGGTCAGCCCGACGAGCAACTCGGTCGCGCCGTCGAGGTCGATCTGCTCCTCGACGAGGACGCCGCTCACCTCCACCTCGGGAGCGTGGGCGCGGACGGATGCGATCGCCTCGACGAAGGCGGCCCGCACGTCGTCGGCATGGCGCAACCCGAGCCGCACCCCGCCCGCCTCGGTCTTGTGGGCGAAGCCGCGGCCCTGCACCTTGAGCACGACCGGGTAGCCGATCGCGTCCGCGGCGGCGACCGCCTCGTCGGCGGTGCCGGCGAGCCGCTCCCCCGGGAGGGCGACCCCGGTCGCGGCGAGAAACGCCTTCGAACGGTGCTCGCCGACGACGCCGGTCGCGGGGTCCGCGGCCGCGCGGAGCGCGGCGAAGGCGGCGCGGGCGGCGTCCGGATCGACGAGCGGCCGGCGCTCGAGCGACTCCGCGGCCGAGAGGGCCCGGTGCCGCTCGACGAAGGCCTGGTACCCGACCAGGCCGCGGATGGCGGCGAGGCTCGGCCGCGCCCCGCGCAGGAGCGGCACGCGCAGTTCCTTGGCCCGCAGCCGCGAGGCGCCGTCGGGCGCGTCGCTCACCACCAGCATGGCCAGCGGTACGACCTCGG
>MGMJ01000001.1:0-7579 GCA_001794945.1 Chloroflexi bacterium GWC2_73_18 | reverse complement strand
GCCAGTCGAGCGCCGCCAGCCCGAGCGAGCGCTCGCTCTCGCCCGCCTCGGCCTGGTTGTCGTAGGCGAGCCCCACGAAGTCGAAGGCGCCCGAATGCGCCAGCTGGCGGAGGACGAAGGGGTAAACCTCGTCGGGCGCCGCGACGCCCCAGGCGTCCATCGGGTTGGCGACGTGGGCGAAGTTGGGGAAGCGCTCCTGGATCGCCGCCTTCACCCCGGGCGGCGTGGGGGGAAGGGTCACGCCGATCGGCTCGGCGAGGTCGGCGATCAGCGACGCCTCGCCGCCGCTCATCCCCACAAAGGCGACCCGCCCGCCGCGCGGCCGCCGCCCCGTCCCGAGCAGCTCCCCCGCCTCGACCAGCTCGTCGAGGTCGCGGACGACGATCGCCCCGGCCTGGCGGAGGGCGGCGTCGTAGACCGCTGCCGAGCCGGCCAGGTTGCCGGTATGGGCCTGCACGCCGGCCTGGGCGATGACGCTCCGGCCGACCTTGAGGACGACGATCGGCTTGTCGCGCTCGGCAGCGAGGCGGACCGTCTCGAGGAACTCGCGCGGGCGCTTGAGACCCTCGACGAAGGCGAGGATCGCCCAGGTCTCCGGGTCGTCGATGAAGTAGCGGATGTAGTCGACGTTATCGACGACCAGCTCGTTGCCCGAGGAGACGATGTAGCGGTAGCCGATCCGCCGGCCGATGTTGACGAGCGCCTCGGTCGCCGAGCCCGACTGGTTGACCACGCTGACGTGGCCCGGGACGACGCTCTCGGTGATCGTCCCGATGTAGATCGCCGTGCCGTCGAGCGGGGAGATCGTGCCCATGCAGTTGGGGCCGGCCACGACGAGGCCCGACTCATCGGCGATGGCGCGGACCTCTTCGGCCATCTCGAGCGCCTCCTGGCCCGACTCGGTGTAGCCGCCCACCGGGATCACCGCCGCGCGGGCGCCCTTCGCCACCGCCTGGCGGAGGGCGGCCGGCACGAGGCGCGGGCGGACCAGGAAGAGGACGCAGTCGACCTCGCCGGGGATCTCCTCGACGCTCGGGTAGCAGGGGATCTCGCCGGTCGCCGGGTGGCTGATCCGCTCGTACTTCGGGTTGACCGGGTAGATCGGCCCCGCGTAGCCGAACCAGCGCGCGTTGGCCAGGGTCACCTGCCCGAAGAAGGAGGTCGGCGAGGCGCCCACGATCGCCAGCGAGCGAGGCCGGAAGAGCGGCGAGAGGTCGCGCGGCGTTGCGGTCACGGGGCGTCGGCGTGGTGCCTTCCTGCGAGTTGCCCGGCGGGAGTGGCCATGGTCCCACGGGATTCGTCGCCACGTCAAAGCGTTCTGCCAGGGTCGCCGCCACATGGCCGGGAAACCGAGCCGCGCCTCGGGCCGCGGCGGGACTCGCTGAGCGCTATGGCGAGGCGCTCGGCGGCGTCTCCGGTGTCGCCTCCGGCGTCGGGCTGGGGGTGGGGACGGGGGTCGGGCTGAAGCGGAACGCCGAGCGCTCCTCGAGCGGCCCGAGCAGCGCGTCGAGCACGAGCGCCAGCGTGCGGGCGGCCTCCAGCGCGGCGGTGTCGGGCGTCGCCTGGCCGGTCACGTGGGGCCCGAACTCCACGACGACGTTGGCGCCACCGAAGATGTAGGCGGGGTCGTTCGGACCCGGCGGCCGGCCGTCGGGGATCGGCTGGGTCCTCCGGCGCGCATCGGCCGAGCCGTACTCCTTGACGATCAGCGGCCAGCCCGCGTAGGTGGCGCTGACGGTGGTCCGCGGCTCGTCGCCGGCGTTGGCGGTATTGGTGCTGATCGCCAGCCCGGCCTTCATCAACGCCCGCAGGACGGCGTCGGCGGTCGTTGGGTCGGGGAGATGCGGGTTCGGCGTCGGCGTCGCGGCCGGGGTCGCGGTCGGCGGTGCCGGCGTCGGGGTCGCCCCACCACCGCAGCCCGCGACGGCGACGCCGAGCACGAGAAGGAAGACGACCCCGGCCGCCCCGTGGGAGCGCGATCCGGGGATGAGGAGCCGGGTCACGGCGGGGCGCACCATCGCCCGATGCTAGCACGGCATTGCCGGCGCGCCGAGCCGGCAGCAAGGGGCGCCTCGGACGCCTGGGGAGGGACCAAACGGCTCTGGCCCGGCCTCCCCGGACGCGGCACAGTCGATGGCGTCCCACGGGGCGGCCGCGCGGATCCCTCCCCTGCGCGGCTGCCCTGGTCGCCGTCGGGAACGCCGGGTGAGCCCAACGATGATCGCCAGGGCGGCCAGCCGCCTCGTCCTCCTCGGCGCCGCGCTCTACGGCGCCTACGTCGCGTTCGTCCGGCCCTGGCACCTGCGCTGGGGGGCTGCCGACGCCGAGGTCGAGCGGGCGCTGCCCGGCGACGAGCTGGTGGCGGACCCGCGGCTCTCCGCGACACGGGCGATCACGATCGCCGCCCCTCCCGACGGCGTCTGGCCCTGGATCGTCCAGATCGGCCAGATGCGCGGCGGCTTCTACAGCTACGACTGGCTGGAGATCCTGCTCGGTCTGGGGATCGAGTCGACCGACCGGATCGTTCCCGAGCTGCAGCGCCTGGAGGTCGGCGATCGGGTGCCGCTCTCGCAGGTGAGCGCCATGACGGTCGCGGCCATCGAGCCCGGGCGCTCGCTCGTCCTGCGCGCGCGGATGCACCCGCTGACCGCGCGGGCGGTCGCCCCCGGCGACCGGCACGCCGGGACCTACGTCGACGGCAGCTGGGCGTTCGTGCTCGAGCCGATCGGCGAGCGCACCGCCCGACTCATCGTCCGCTTCCGAGCCGACTACCGGCCGCTCGTGCTCGGCGGGCTCTTCGTCCACGGGCTGCTCGAACCGGCTCATTTCGTCATGGAGCGCCGCATGCTCCAGGGCATCCGCGAGCGGGCGGAGCGGACCGTGAGGCGGGCGGGGACGACGCCCGGCTGACCTGGCGCCGGCTCGGCGCCGGGATGCTACGCTGCGCGGCCATGAGCGACGCCACGGTCCCGGCGCGGAAGCGCCAGCCCTCCGGCCGGCGACCTGCCAGCGACCGCGTCCGCCTCCGCCGCCTGCCGGAGCGCGGGCACTACGACCGCGCCACGATCGACGCCATCGTCGACGCGGCGGTGGTCGGCCACGTCGGCTACGTCGTCGACGGCCAGCCGTTCGTAACGCCGACGGCGGTCTGGCGCCACGGCGACCGCCTCTACTGGCACGGCTCGACGGCGAGCCGGATGCTCCGCGCCACGAAGGACGGCGTCCCCGTCTGCGTCACCATGACCCACCTCGACGGCCTCGTCCTCGCCCGCTCCGGCTTCGACCACTCCCTCAACTACCGCTCGGTGATGGTCCTGGGGCGCGCCCGCGAGGTCGAGGGCGACGAGCAGCGGCTGGCCGCCCTGCGCGACTTCGTCGAGCACCTCTTCCCGGGGCGCTGGGACGAGCTCCGCCCGCCGACCCGGCGGGAGCTGAGGGCGACGACGGTCCTCTGGATCGACCTGGACGAGGCGTCGGCGAAGATCCGTGTCGGCCCGCCGAAGGATCCCGAGGAGGACCGGAGCTGGCCGGTCTGGGCCGGCGTGGTGCCCGTGCGGTCCGCCGCCGGCACTCCCGAGCCCGACGCGCACCTTCCGGCCGGGATCCCGCTGCCGGCCTACCTCCGGGGAGACGCGCTGACGGGGGCGGCCAGGAAGGCGAGCCGTCCCCACCCGCAGCGAGGAGGTGCACCTTGAGCCCCGATGCCGCCCTGGCCGTCCGCGAGGCCGCGCGACAGCTCCTCCACGAGACGCACGCCGCCATGCGCGAGGCGGTCGGCGGCCTTGATGCCGAGGCGCTCGACTGGCGGCCCGCGGCGGAGACGAACTCGCTGGCCGCTCTGGTCGCGCACGCCCTCGAGGCGGAACGGTTCCTGGTCGCCTCCGCCGCCGACGTCGCCGTCGAGCGGGACCGCGACGCGCAGTTCCGCGTACAGGTGAGCGGACCGGACGTGCTGCTCGCCCTGATCGACCGCCGCGAGACCGAAATCGACGGCTACCTGGACCTCGTCGGCGCGCAACAGCTCGGGCGCGAGGTCGTCCGGCCGGGCCGCAGCCGGAGCGGCGCCTGGTGGCTCCTTCACGCCGTCGACCACGGCCGCGAGCACCTCGGCCAGGCGATGCTGACGCGCCAGCTGTGGGAGGCGCGGGAGCGGAGGTAGTCGGCCAAGCTGGTCGGGGCGGCGGGATTCGAACCCGCAACCTCGTGCTCCCAAAGCACGTGCGCTACCGCTGCGCCACGCCCCGACGCCATCCACGCCCGGGAAGCGCATGTGCTTCCCGAACTGCCCCCGCGAGACTAGCCTACACCGCTTCTTCCTGGCGACCGATGCACCTGGCGCCGCCACCGGGGTGCGCCGTAGAGCCGACCCGCATCGGGCGGCTCTGACGCCGGCTCACGCCCCGGCCACGGGACCGCGCCGAGCCACTGGCCAGCACTATCCGCCGCGACGATCTACACGACCAACGCCTCTGGTCGGGGGCGGGACATCGCGCCAATATGCGGATCTATCCATCTGCGACGGCCGATGCAACAGTTGGCTATCCGGGGAGCCTCTCTCTGGTATGACGGGTCTCACGACGGCCGGGTCGATGACCGCGGCGCTGCAGCAGGCACTCGCCGGGGACGAGGCCGCGTTCGCCCGGATCGTGGCGGCTTACCACGCGGACATGGTCCGCGTCACCTACGGCATCTGCGGCGAGCCGGACCTGGCCCTCGACGCGGTGCAGGCGGCCTGGCTGATCGCCTGGCGCAAGCTGCGGACCGTGCGCGAGCCCGACCACCTCCGGTCGTGGCTGATCGCGGTCGCGGCGAACGAGGCCCGCCACGTCGTCCGCCGCCGGCGCTCGGGCCCCGTCGTCGAGCTCATGCTCGAGGTCCCCGACGCTGGTGCGCCCGACCCGTCGGACGAGATCCGGAGATTGGATCTGGTGAACGCCTTGCGCCGGCTCAAGCCCGACGAGCGCTCGCTCATCGCGATGCGCTACGGCGCCGAGCTCGACTCGTCGGAGATCGGGCCGCTCTTGGGGATCTCGGCCTCCGGCGTGCGGGCGCGGCTCTTCAGGATCATGGGTCGCCTGCGGAAGGAGCTCGACGATGTCTGAGCCCGACGTCTTCGAGACTCGCTTCGCGACAGCCTACCGCCGGTATCTCGACGAAGCGCCGACGGAGGTCGATGCCGCCGCGGTGGTGCGAACCGTCGCGGCCGCGCACCCCCGGGCCCGCACGGGCGCCCGACCGTGGGCGCTCGGGGCGGCGCGCGCGCTCGCCTGGCTGGTGCTCCTTGCCCTCCTGTTGGCCGCCCTCGGCGCCGCCGCCCTCTTCGTGGGCTCCCAGCGCTCCGCCCTCGGGTTCGCCTGTCCGCCCGGGTCGACGCCCAACACGCCGGGGCCGGCAGACCAGGCCCGGCCGCCCGGGTTCAGTGGGATGGCGTTCGACCGCGGGGCAGGCAGGCTGGTGACCGTCTGGGGCACCGAGACCTGGACGTTCGACATCTGCACCAACACCTGGCACCAGATGCATCCCTCCAGGGAGCCCTCGACGTCTCTCGTCGGCCCGCTCATCTACGACGTCGACTCCGCCGTGACGATCGGCGTCGTCGGTCCGGACGAGAACCCCGGGAACATGTGGGCCTACGACAGCGGCGCAAACACCTGGACTGAGTACGGCCCGTTCGCTCCGTTTCTCCATTCGTCACGGGAGAGCCTCCGCTCTTACGACCCGGTATCGGGCCGCGTCATGGCGCTGGGGGACGACGGCGACGAGAACACGCTCGGCTTGGAGCTGTGGGGTTACGAGGTCGAAAGTGACACGTGGACCCCCACCCAGGTAGAGCCGCTGGTCATTGGACCCCATTACGAGTTCTTCGCCTACGACGCCTCCGTCAACCGGCTGGTCGCCTATGCCAGGACGTGGGGGCCAGCCAACGCGAACGGAGATTGGCTGTTCGAGACCAGGACGTGGCTCTTCGACCTCCGCACCGGCCGCTGGTCCGGCACGGAAGCTGTTACGCCGCCCTACTTCAACGCCGGGATGTGGGGACTCGCTCCCGGTATCGCCTACGACGAGGCAGCGAAGCGGACGGTAATGATTGGCCAAGGCTATTCGGCAGCCTACGACGCGACCGCGGACCACTGGGAGACGCTGTACGAGACGCCCTCCGACGAGCCGGGCACGTGTGGCACCGGCCCCGAGTGCCGCCAGGCGCAAGACATCATCTATGACGCGGTGAACAAGCGGCTCGTCGTCTACGGAGGCTCCGTCTACGCATCGGCCGAACTGGGGTGGGTCGACCCCGACGACATCCTTGCCTACGACACGCGCACCGGCGCCTGGACCGATCTGCTTGTCGCGCCATGACCGCCCGAGGAGGGCCCGATCGATGAATCAGCTCGATTCTTCGCGGTCGCTCGCCGTGAGCCTTATGGCGCTGTCCCTCCTGGCCGGGTGTGGCGGTGGGCCCGCTTCGACCTCGACGCCAGCCGCGCCGACGCCGACCAACGCCCCTTCGGCGACGGTCGCGCCGCCGACCGCAGCACCAACGGCCACGCCGGCTCGCACGCCAAGCGTCGTCGTGACCAGTAACCTCAACTACGAGTCGGCCGACCCGGCGTTGACGCCGGACGCGCTCGACGTCTATGCGCCGACCAGGGCTGGGCCGTGGCCCGCGGTCGTCATGTTCCACGGCGCACCCGGCAGCAACCCGGTAGCGGATCGCGGGTACTTGAGCCAGCACGCCCGGAGGGTGGCGGAGCTCGGGTTCGTCGTCTTCAACGCGTCCTGGGGCCACGCGCCAGGAGCGGCCGACATGTCCTGGTACGACGGCCTGCGGGCGGTCGGGTCCCAGGCCGCATGTGCCGTTGAGTTCGCCCGGGCGCACGCCGCCCAGTACGGTGGCGACCCGGCGACGATGATCGTCTTCGGCCACTCCGGAGGCGCCCACGCAGCGGCTATGGTCGGCTTCGCCCGGCCCGAGCCGACCGCGGGCTGCCTGGGGGGCCCGACGCTCGGCGCGATCGACGCCCTGGTCACCTGGGAAGGCAACTGGCTGCTCTCAGTGAATCTGCCGGATTGGGACGCCGCCCTGGCGGAGGACCCGAGGGTCATGGACGCCATCACGCCGTGGAAGTACCTCGCCGAGCACAACGACCAGAAGGTCGTGATGCTCGTGTCGGAGGATCCGAATGCCTCCCTGCGGGCTGAGTTTCCAGGGCTTATCGTCGAGCGCCCGGTGGGCGACCCGTGGGCCGCCGACTCGTGGCTCGCCGTGCGTGACCCGTCCGGTGACCTGCGCCGGCAGCTCGAGGCGAACGGGGCGTTCGCTGACGGCACGATCGGCTTCACCGATTCGCAGCAGCTCCTGTACTCCGTTCTCAAGGCGCAGGGGAACCCGGTCTCGCTCGACGTCATGCCGGACTCGTCCCACGCGTACCTGCGCGGCGCCGGCTGGGACGTCTTCCTGGCCGCGTTCGGGAAGGCGGCAACAATCGACTAAGGGGCTGTAGATGAAATCCGACGTCTCCCGTGCCACCAGGGCCGGCGGCGGCGGTACGGCGGGGCACCTGGGGATGAGCCCGGGTGA